>DATCIQ010000177.1:0-6981 GCA_036507635.1 Gammaproteobacteria bacterium | reverse complement strand
ACGTGCCGCCGGTTGGGTGCTTGGAGCCGCGTGGCTCGTCGCAGCCGCCGCCCCCGCCGCGGACGATGGCAAGGTCGTCGTCGTCACGGCATTGCCCGTGACGTTCTCGATCGCGACGGCGCTGGCGGCGGGCACGCGCATCGAGGTCGGCAACGTCCCGGAAGGCGGCCGGCGCATGAGCCTGCTGCCTGATCTCTTCATCCAGCGCGGTGAACGCTATCGCGACACGTTGGCTCGAGCCGCGGCCGTCGTCACAATGGCCAAGCTCTGGCCCGACGATCCGCTGTACACGGCTGCGCGCTCCGCGAACATCCGCGTCGTCGACATCGACGCGACGAAGCCCTGGTCGACTACGCTCGAAGGCGTTTCGGTCGCGCTCGAGCCGCGCGAGGACGTGCCTTGGGTCAGCGCGCCCCCAAGCGCCGCGCCCCGGAGCCCGTCCGTCTACTTCTGGCTGAGCCCGGCGAACGTGGCGCGGGCGGCGGAGATCGTCGCGCGTGATCTCGAGCGGCTCGTGCCCGAGGACGCGGCCCAAATCGAGGCCAATCTCGCCGTCTACCGCGATGCGCTGCTCGATCTCAAGCGCGAGTACGAAGCGAAGCTCGCGGCGCTGCCCGACCTCACCGTCGCCGCGCTCGCGCCCGAGTTCGTCTACTTGACCAACGACTTCGGGGTCTACGTCGACGGCTACTTCCTCGAGCAGGACGTCGACTGGAGCGATGAGGACTTGAGCGCCTTCGAGGCGTATCTTCGCGATGGCGGCATCCGCGTCGTGATCCACAAGTGGGAGCCCGAGGCGCCGATTCGCGCCGCGATCGACGCGGCGGGCGCGCGGCTCGTGGTGCTCGACCCGATCGACTTAGGGCTGGTCGAAGGCGAGCGGCTCGTTGCGGAGGGCTTTGTGCGCAGCTTGCGCGCAAACTTGGAATCGTTGTACTCGACACTGGCGGTGACGAATGAATAGTCGACGCATGACGCGCCTCCTTGATCCGGCGGCGCAGCATTTCGGCTGGTGGGTAGCGGGCTTGGGCCTCGTGCCCGTCGTTTCCGCGGCGCAAGAGTCGTCCCCGCAACGCCTCGAGGAGATCATCGTGACCTCGAGCCTCGTCGAGACGCCGCGGCGCCAAATCGGCACGGCGGTCTCCGTGATTCGCGGCCAGGACATCGAGCTTCGCGGCTACCATTCCATTGCGGACGTCTTGCGCACGCAGCCCGGCATCGGCGTCAGCAACAGCGGCGGCACGGGCAAGATCACGACGCTGCGCATCCGCGGCGAGGAGAGCTTTCGCACGCTGCTCATCATCGACGGCGTGAAGGCCGTCGATACGACCGCACCTCAAGTCGCGCCGGCCTTCGATAGCCTGTTGACGACGAGCGATCTCGACCGCATCGAGGTTCTCCGCGGGCCGCAAGGCTTCATCTACGGCGCGGACGCGGGTGGGGTCGTCAATGTCCTGACGCGCGCCGGCGAGGGTGATATCAGCGGCCGGCTCGGGCTCGAGTATGGCGAATATGGGACGGCAAAATACGATGCGTATGTCGCGGGCGGCAGCGAGACGGGCGACTATTTCGTCTCCGTGACGGACCTTAAGACCGACGGGTTCAACTCGCGCGTCGACGACACGGTGCTCGCCGACATCGATGGCGCGGATAACACGACGCTGCACGCGAAGCTCGGCTGGAACGCGAGCGACGATCTGCGCGTTCAGCTCGTCGCGCGCGATATCGACGCGTCCGCCATGTACGACGCCTGCTTCTCACCTGTCACGTTCGCACCGGTTCACGCTTGCGCGACCACGACGGAGCAGACCACCTACAAGGCGTCGCTCGACTACGGCACCGGCAACTTCGGCAATGTCGTCGGTTGGAGCGAGGTGAATATCGCCAAGGATGACTTCGCCGAAGGCGTGAGCGCATTCGCGACGGAAGGCGCCTTGAGCCGCCTGGAATATACGGGCAGCTACCGGCGTTCGGATTCCATGACACTCGTGTACGGCCTCGACTTCCAGAGCGAGGAGGTCAAGAGCGACGCAACGCTCGAGCGCGATCAGAAGGCCTACTACGTCGAGTACCAGGGGGCATTCGGCGAAAGCGTCTTTTTCGCCGCGGGCGCCCGCTACGACGACAACGACGACTTCGGCACGCACACGAGCGCGCGCTTGAGCGGCGCGTACATCCAGGAGCTCCGCGGCGGTGACAGCTTGAAGTATCGCGCGAGTCTCGGCACGGGGTTCAGGCCGCCGAGCTTGTTCGAAGTCGCCTACAACCGTGGGCCCTCGGCGTTTCCGCCGGCGTCCGGCGTAACGCTCTCGGAGGAATCGAGCTTGGGCTACGACTTAGGGCTCGAGTACGACGGCGCCGCCGGTCTGCATCTCGAGATCACGTATTTCGACCAGGAGATCGAGGACGAGATTTTTTTCGATCTCACGGACTTCTCGGGTTATCTGCAGTCGTTGGGAACGAGCACGTCGAAGGGCGTCGAGATCGGGGCTCGTGCTGCCCTCGGTGAGCGGTGGGAGATCCTCGGCAACTGGACCCGCAACGACACCGAGGATACGGCCGACGAGCAGCGCCTGCGCCGGCCGAAGAATCTCGGCAACGTGGGCATTCAGTATGCCTCGGCCGACGACAAGCTGCGCCTAGCGGCGCATTACCGGCTTTCACGGGACTCGATCGATATCGGCGGCGTCGCGCTCGACGACTACGAGGTTCTCGATTTGTCGATGAGCTACGCGTTCAACTCTGCGTTCGAGGTCTACGCGCGCGTCGAGAATGCGACCGACGAGGACTACCAAGAATTGATCGGCTACCGTACGCCCGGGCGCGCGGCGTACGGGGGCGTGCGATTCCGCTTTGCGGAGTAGGACGAATACTGCCTTAGGTTGCGGCAAGTGCGTATCTGCGGAAAAGCGCTTCACGATTAGACTCGGTCCATACGAGCCTTCCTGACGGAGTTCGACAAATGCGCCCACTATCGCGAGTCGCTCTCGGAGCGTTCTTAGTAATGTTGTCCAGCCTGCCTTTCGCGCACGCACAGCAACCAAACGTCTTTGCTGCGGTCGACGATCGTGAGTCGTTCGATCAAACCAGATCGCGAATGGAGGGCAACAAGGACGCCGTCTTGCGCCGGCATGGCCAGTTGCTCGAACAGCGGTATGACCTGGCCGATCGTGCGGGGTCTCTCACGATGTCGGGAGGGAAACCGGTACAAACGGGTGTCCGCGTCAGGCTTCCGCAAGGCATCACCTGGGCGCAGCTTGCCGAGCTCACACCGGCACAAATTCGCGATCGGAATATCTTGCCGCTCGGTTTCTTGCCTCTGCCCCACCCGAATCATGCGGAAGGCGGCATGCTTTTCCCCCAATCGCACATAGACTTGATCAATGCCCAAGACGGGCGCGATCTGACACGATTCGATCTCGATTTCGTGCTGCCGGAGCATTTTCTGCCGGAGAATCCGGCGCCGATTTATCTGACGACCCGCCCGGATCTCGGCGATGTATCGCAGGGCCAACTCGTAACTCTCACGAACTACTACGAGATCCTCGGCGGCGTCTTGAACCCAAAGCAGCTCGACGGGCTCAGGTTGTTGCTGACTCCCTTCCCGCAGCAGCAGTTCAACGCCACGATCGACCGCCGTTCAGCCAACCCGAGCCAAGGCGTAGCCTGCTTCGACTGCCACGCGAACGGACACACCAATGCGGCAACGCATCTTGTCGGTGACATTCGCCCGCAAGAGTTTCGGCACCGCATCGACACACCACCGCTACGCGGCGTGAACATCCAACGGCTGTTCGGATCGCAACGGGCATTGCGAAGCGTGGAGGATTTCACGGAGTTCGAGCAACGTGCAGCTTACTTCGACGGCGACCCGGTGATCGCGCAGAAGAAAGGCGTGAACATTCTGGATCGTGGCAGCCAAGTCCACGCGATGGCGGAGTTTCAGGAGCTGCTCGATTTTCCGCCCGCACCCAAGCTCGACGTCTTTGGACGTCTCGACCCGGCCATGGCATCGCGGGAGGAGCTGCGAGGCGAGGAGGTCTTTCACAACAAGGGCCGCTGCGCGGAATGCCACGTACCCCCGTACTACACTGACAACTCAATGCACAATTTGCGCGTGGAGCGCTTCTATTCGCCAGTCGACATCAACGGCCGCATGGCCGCGCAGGACGGCCCGATCAAGACTTTTCCGCTGCGCGGCATCAAGGATTCGCCCACCTATCTCCATGATGGGCGCTTGCTGACCCTCGACGATACGGTGGAGTTTTTCAACCTAGTTCTCGGGGTCAACCTGACCGATCGCGAGAAGCAGGATCTGGTGGCGTTCCTGTCTGCGCTTTGACCTGCAACTAGGGCAATCCACGAGGCCGGTGTCGTGCGCATTCGCTGCGATAAGATTGCGGTTCGCGGCGGCGCGTCCTACAGCCGCAGTCGGCCAGAACCGGCCGATTCACGATGCGGATTCACCGGGCGAGTATGCGCTGGCGCCGCGGCCCTTTGGATGGATAGCGAGTTCAGCCCGCGATCGATTCCAATATGGCTTTTGCCAGCAGTTCGGGGGCGAAGAAGTTAGCGAAATGACCCTGGCCCGGCAGCTCACGGACCGAGAAATCGGCAACGGCTTGCTCGAGCAGCGGAATGAAGCCGCGTAACTCGGCGTTTTCATCCGGCGTCTTCGAGCCAACCAGATAGACTGTCTTCGCAGCGACGCCACGGAGCGCCTGGGCATCGAACGTCCATGCGAGGTGAGCCGCCATCTCACGGGGCAGGTACTGAGCCCGTGGGCGCATCGAGGCACCCATGGGTGACGCCTTGACCTGCTCGGCGATAGCCTTCGGCACGCGCACATATTCCTTCAACCACGTATCGTAGACGCCGTCGATGTCGCCAGCCCGCAGAAGCTGCTGCAGCTTCTCGAGCACGATTGGATAGTGGTCACCGCGTTCCAACGGCGGCTCATACAGCACAAGATGACGAAGCCGCGGGATCAGGGGCGCGGCACCGAGCGCGCATAGGGCGCCCGACGAATGGCCGACGAGGGCGAGATCACCGGCGAGCGCGCGGGCAACTGCCGCCACATCCTCGAACTCGCGCTCCATGTCCAATGGCGCGAATGGATCGCCTATCGTCACGCGCCGGTCCATGATCGCAACGGTGCAGCGACCGTCCAGACGGCCGCGCATCATCTCCCATGTGTCATGCGTGCCCGCTGCGCCGTGTACGACCAGGAGCGGCTGTCCGCGGCCGCTGGTCCAGAATGCGATCGATGTTCCGTCGTCGGATCGAATCTCGTGTCGCTGAGGTTGCATGACATCGCTCCAGTTACTATCGGCATTCAGCTCGCGATACGGACACAACAGCGCCGCGCCCGTCGCCTTGCAAGCGCCGGAGCCGCTAGGCCGTCGTCACGCTGGTTCTAGCTTGACCGGCGAAAGTCGCTGTTGGGTCGATTCTGTTGAAAAACTCCGCTCGGCGGGGTGACGTGGCGCGGAGAGTGCCGTGCTTTTCGATTCTGCCGGCGAAAATCGATTTCGCGTCACTCTGGCGAGCATTTTTTTCGATGCCAAATACGTTCGCGCCGCGACTGACCGCACTCGGACGCCTTCGGCACGTTAAGAATACGAAAAACTCGGCATCCCGCAATTCCCTTCTTCGGCCATCTTTTGCCGTTCGATGGGCCACAAACTAAACAATCCTCGCCCACAAGGCGAGGGTTGTTCGGTTGGGAACCTCTCGAACTGAAGCGGGTCATGTCTGGGAATCACGCGGTCCGCCGATCCAGCAAGATCCCTTCTATCGTATCGCGGCGAGATTCCGGGGCGCCCGCCTCCTGCCCGCGGGACGCCTCGACGAGTGCGGCAACGCGGTCGACGAGGCGGCGCTCGCCGCAGCACTGGCCAAGGGCGCCCTGACCGGCGCTACCTCGACGTCTACTCCAAGGTGCCGCTGCCGGAGTCCTCGCCGTTGCGGCAAGCGCCGAACACGTTCCTGTCGATCTGTTCATCAAGGAGTTCGTGCAGAGGGTTGAGGCGCGTTACTCGGTTTCTACTTAGTTGATTTCCGTGTCGGGAGGCGTAGCGTAGTCGCATACGCAAGTCGTCCGGTTCGGGTGCGTGGCGCGCGCGTGACGGCGCCCGCGAGCGCGCCCGGCTGGACCGTCACAGAAGAGGCCGGAGTATGAACCCGACAGTTCTCGAGATTAGTGTCGGTACAGCCATGGCGGTCGTGGGCATTGCGATGGCCGTCTGGTTCGAAAGATATCGGGCCGCGGGATCGGCGAGGCGCATGACGCAAATGATGAGGCGTTGCGGGCTCGGCGCCGGCGCGGGGCGGGATCCGCAGACCGAGGCCGTCATGCGAGCGGTGCGACGACGATGCAAGAGGTGCGCGATCGAGGGCGTGTGCGAGAGGTGGCTGGCCGGGGAGCTCACGGGAAACAATGCCTTCTGCCCCAACGCGGCGACCTTCCGCATGCTGGCGAGCAGGGCCCGGGGCGGCACCTGAGCGGCGCGGGAGGCGCCGCCTCGCTCCTCGGCGTCTTGATTCCCAGCGCCCATCAATCGCATTCGAAATCATTGTCGCTCACGGGACGACACAATTCGCTTCAGCCGGATTCCCGCCGATAATCGACGAGACCGATGTCGTGGCGAGGCGTGCCAGCGCTCCGAGTCGGCGCCGTCGTCACGGACGGCTACTTCGAGTTACTCGAGACGCGCCCTGGACTCGGACGGCTCTTCCAAGACGGAGACTTCGACACCGAAACACCGGTCGTGGTTGTCAGCCACCGCTTTTGGCGAAACGAGCTCGGTGGTGGGACTCGGCTGCGGACATGCCGTAAAGTGGCTGACACGACCAATTTACGTGCATCGCGAAGAGCACAAAGCTACCTGCATCGGTACAGTATCAGGAGCAGTCGCACCAACGACAACAGGAGGTTTCCCCATGTCCTCCGCCGTGACCGAACTCTTGATTCACACGTCG
>DATCIQ010000176.1:0-8241 GCA_036507635.1 Gammaproteobacteria bacterium | reverse complement strand
CCATAGAAGCCCATTGCCCAGCTGTCGGACTGCTCGTACAAGAGCGCACCAACCCAGACGATGATTGCTGCTGCACCCTTGGCCGTATAGAGCACGCTGTAGTTCGATGTCGCATGACGCGTTCCGAAGTAGTCGCCCGATAACGCCGGAAAGAGCGAGTAGATCTCACCCCACGTGAAATACACGAGCACGAGGGTCACGGCGAACCAGGCACCGGAGATCTGGCCCACTGCAACCACGAGGAACAGCGAGACCGCCTGCAGCAGGAACGCGACGATCATCGTCGTCTCGCGGCCGAGGCGATCGGACGCCCAGCCCCAGAAAATCCGGCTGGTGCCGTTGGCCAACGGACTGAGAGTCGCGGCCAGCGTGAGCGCCGCGACGGTCAGGCCCCATGACCTGGCCATGGGCCCGGCATTGGCGGTGACCAGCAGGCCGCCGGTCGCCATCAGGACGAACATCGCGTACATCACGTAGAACTGCGGCGTCCGCAGCATTTCGAACGTCGTGAAATGTTTGCGCCCCAGTTGCGAGGTGCCACCGGCCACAGGCGTTGCCGGAGCAACCGCTTGAATGGAGGGGTGCCTCAGGAACTGCGCAACCGTGACGATCACGAGGCCCTGAAACAGGCCCGTCGCGATGAACGTCGACTGATACCCGCGCGACGCAATCATCGACGAGATGAACGGAATGAACAGGGCCGTGCCGCCGCCGAATCCGGCGGCCATGATGCCCGACGCCAACCCGCGGCGCTCCTTGAACCATTTCAGCGCCGAGCCGATCGACCCGCTGTACACGAACGCTGCACCGATGCCGGCCGTGCAGTACATCGTGTAGAGCATCGGCAACGACGTGACGTATCCCATGCCCGCCCAGCCGAGACCGCACAGCAGCCCCGCCGCGCTGATGAACCCGCGTGGGCCCAGACGGTCGATGAGCCATCCGTCGAGCGGTTGGACCCACGTCTGAAACAGGATGAACAGCGAGAACGCGACTTGAATATCCGAGAGCCTCCATCCCGTCCCCGCCTGCAGCGGCTGGACGAAGAGCGTCCAGGCGTACTGCAGGTTCGCAATCATGATCATCGCGACGAGCGACGCGCAGAGCTGGAACCAGCGATTGTGGATGCTCACGACGCCCCCTTCACTCGCTGTTCTTTTTTCGGCGCAGCCGCACTGTGCTCGTCCAGTAACTTGGCACACGCGTACACGGCACGCGTCGCCGGCATCGACACGCCGAGCCGTTCTCCCAATTCGATGACGGCGCCGACGACTGCTTCGAGCTCCATCGGCCGGCCGGCCTCGAGATCCTGGAGCATCGAGGTCTTGTGCGCGCCCACTTGCTCGGCTCCGGCCATCCGCTGGTCGATCGAAATCGGCAGCTCGATGCCGAGCTTGCCGGCCACCGCTTCGGTTTCCATCATGACCTCGCGCACGAGTCGAGATGTATCGGCGTGACGCACGAGCTCCTCGAGGGTGCCGCCCGTGAGCGCGCTGATCGGGTTGAAGGCGACGTTGCCGAGCAGCTTGACCCACAGCTCGTGGCGAAAGCGTGTGGTGATCGGGCAGCGGAAACCGGCGGCGACGAGCGCTTCGGCAATGGCGCGCGTCCGATCCGACCTGGTGCCGTTTGGTTCGCCGAAGCTGATGCGATTGCCCTCGGTATGGCGGATCACGCCCGGCTCGACCACGTCCGTGGCGAAGTACGCGAGCGCCCCCACGACGCGTCGCGGTTCGATGGCCGACGCAATGACGCCGCCTGGATCGACACGCTCGAGACGAAGCCCCTCGAGCTCGCCGCCATGATTCTGAAAGTACCACCACGGGATCCCGTTTTGGGTGCTGACGACCGTGGTGTCGGGACCGAAAAGCAGGTGCAGGCGAGGGGCGACCGCCGTCAGGCTGTGCGCCTTCACGCCGAGGAAGACGACGTCGGCCGTCCCGATTGCCGCAAGATCGGAGGCGACCTCGGGCTTGACTTCGAAATCGCCGTCCGCGCTGCTGACGCGCAGCCCGCGCTCCTGCATCGCGCGCAGGTGTGGACCGCGGGCAAAAAGCACAACGCTCGCGCCCACCCGCGCGAGCCGCGCGCCGATATAGCCGCCGATCGCGCCGGCGCCGACAATGACGATTCTCACGATGGTTGCTGCGAAAACGCTTGCGCCACGATGCGCCGCTGAATCTTGCCCGTGGCGGTTCGGGGAATGGCGTCAGTGATATGAATCTGTTTCGGGCGCTTGTGGTCGGCCAACCGCTCCTTGCAGTAGGCCAGGAGGTCCGACTCGGTCGCCCCCTCGCGCAGGACGACCGCCGCGGCGACCTCTTCACCCCACGTGGGATGCGACACCCCGAATGAGACGGCCTCTGCCACCGCGGGGTGCGTGAGCAAGACTTCGTCGATCTCACGGGGCGAGATTTTCTCGCCGCCGCGATTGATCAATTCCTTGAGCCGTCCGACGAGCGTCAGGTACCCGTTGGCGTCGAGAACGCCCTGATCGCCGGTTCGGAACCAGCCGTCGAAAAACGAGGTCGCGTTCGCTTCGGGGTTGTTCTCGTACCCGCGAATCACGTTCGGCCCTTGAATACACACTTCGCCTCGCTCACCCGCCGGCAGGTGGCGTCCATTCCCGTCCATGATGCTGATGCGCACATCCGTCCCCCGGCCAACGGACCCCGGAAGCCGGGCGCCGGGCGGCAGCGGATTGGAGGACATCTGGTGCGCCGCCTCGGTCATGCCGTACGCCTCGAGTACCGGTGCGCCAAACGCCGCTTCCAAGTTGTGCATCACCTGCGGTGCAAGGGACGCGCTGCACGAGCGAACGAACCGCAGCTTCAGGGCGCCGGCCGGCCTTGGCGCTCCCGGTTGGACGCGGGCCAGCAGCAGTTGGTGCAGCGTCGGTACCGCCGAATACCAGGTCACGCCGTGATCCTGGGCGACGCGCCAGAACGACAGCGGATTGAACTTGCCAGGCACGACCACGGTGCCGCCCGTCGAGAGCGTCGCGAGCGTTGAGGCCACGAGACCGTGCACGTGGAAGAGCGGCATGACACACAACGAAACGTCATCCGCCGTGAGCGCGTAGCTCCGTGCGACATTGCCCGCCGAGATCGACAAGTTGGCATGCGTAAGCGGCACTCTTTTCGGCCGGCCGGTGCTGCCGCTCGTGTGCAGGATCAAGGCGATGTCGTCGACGGTGGGTGGCGTGACCGGGCGGTCGCGCGTCACCCCGGACAGACTCACCGTTCCGGTGGAGCCCATCTCCACGGTCAGGATGGGCACGCGATCGCGGGCCGCCCTCCGAGCCTCGTCCGCACCCTCCGGTGGCAGCAGAAGCACACGCGCATTCGTGTCTTCCAGGTAGAAGCGAAACTCATCCTCCTTGTACGCGGGATTGAGGGGTGCCGCAGTACCCGCCACCGATGCGGCGAGGAACGACACGATCGTCGGAAGGCCATTGGGCAGCGCGATGCCGACCCGGTCGCCTCGGCCGATACCGGAAGCCGCGAGGGCTTCCGCGACGGTCTCGACCTGACTTCGGAGCGAACCGTACGTGACGCGGATGTTTTGTTCAGGAAGGATGATCGCCGTCCGCTCAGCGGGAGCTCGGCTCAACAAGCCTACGAGCGTCGTCGGTGCAGCGTCGAAATGCGTCATGGCGATCGCCCCTCCCCGTGCGTAGTGTCCAGCAATTTCGCTCACGGTGACGGAATCGTCAATCGAGGTCGCGTGACCCTACGAGCTTAGGCTGCGGCCGGGCCTCCTGCGAAGTAGCGCTTCGAGCGCGTCGAACTGAACTGGTTGTTTTAGTACCGGTACATTCTTTGGCAGACCTCCTGCGCGCGCTATGTCGTCGTCGCTGAGATCCGTTACCACGATCACTTGCGTTCCCGGGGAGGCCTGCTGTAACGCTCGAATCATCTCGCAGCCGTTCATCCCTGCCAACGGCAGGTCCGTGACCACGACGTCGGGCTTAAGTCCACCGACCGCGATCAGACCCTCGAAGCCGCTCTTGGCCGTCGTAACGGCGGCAGGCAGCTGCCAGCTTTCGATCTTCAGCCGGTAGAGCTCGAGATACACCGGGTTGTCCTCCACAACGACGACTTTCGGCACTTTGAGCCCTGTGACCGTCGCAATTACGTCGCGTTGCTGCTGACGCAGCTCCTCGACGGAGACACGCGCGATACGGCGGTGGCCCCCGGCTGTCTTCCACGCGTGCAGGACACCGCTCTCGACCCAAAGCTGAACGGTGCGGACCGATACACCGAGCAACCGGGCTGCTTCCTGAGTGGTCACGAACTCTTGTTCTTCACGGTCCGCATCTAGCACTGGCGAAGCCTCCCACACCGAGTCATGGTTTACCGATCATTGTTTGCCGAATTGGTCAATTTTACCAGATACAGAGGATATTGCATCTACTGAGCCCGTAGGACCGCCACTAATATATCAATTTTACTGATTTTACCGGAATTGTGATATGTGTCGCGGACGTTGCGGGCCACGACCGGCATAGTTCCGACCGTGCGGGGGCAGCTCCGCCCGGGTCTGTGGATCGTAATTCAGGAGAACATCATGAGCAGCAGATTCACTTGGCTAGCGGTCATCACTTTGTGCGTGGGTGGCTGCGGCGGTGGGGGCGGGGGTGGCGACGCCGCGCCGACGGGGTCCAATCCGCCGACCGATCCAAATCCTCCATTGAACGCGGCTGCGGTCGCCGGGCTCAACTTGCCCGAGAGCTTCAGCGTCCTGTCCGCAGCCGAGGCCGGCGCCGCAGGCGGCGTCTCCAAACCGAGAGCACCGGGCGCCAAGGGCTTCGCCTCGACGCTGGCCATCGGCACGGGAGCGCATAAGGCTTTGAACGACGCGGATACGGATTACTCGACCGACGAAGCTCACGTCTATGTCCACGACCAGTCGATGGAAGGCTTGAGCGTGATCAACGAGATCGTCTGCTACATCAACCAGACGGGCGCCGCGCAGATGGTGAATCGAGGGCCGTACGTCGCGCTCGTCAATGAAGACCGCTGCCAACAGGGTCGCAACGGCGGTGCGAACGGCGCGACCGGTGAATCAACTGCCGGGGACGCTGCGGAATTCTCCCGCTGGATCATCGATTCCGAGCGGACCGATAACGATTCGCCCCAGCTGGTCCGACTTTGGGTGCCCGACGCCGAAGGCGAGGGTCTCGGCGAGCAGAGCATTCTCGTGGAGATCAGGGTCGAGGACGGCGTGAGCGAGGCCGAGCCGTTCGGTAGGTTTGCGCTAAACTTCAGGGGCGTCGTGGACGGCACCGCGCTCGGTTTGGGTGACGTGGAAGTGGAAACCATGCGAGGCACGCTCGCGACCGTCGACAACGCCGCGGGCCGTCCGCAATTTCGGTTCATCAGCATGGGCGGGACGGCTCTTCAGTCCGCACCGCCGATGGACTTCGGTTACGAGAACGCGGCCAACGTCCGCCTCGACGATGCCGCGGGTGCGAGCGGGCTCGCACTGACCCGCCGCGACGAATCGTGGATTCGACAGGGTCCGGGCGGAGAGGAACAAGGGGTGCGGCACGAGAGCTTCGCGATCGCCTACAACAGCGCGCGCTTCTTGAGCAGTCGCGATGACGACGGCGACGCGCTCGCAGACGAGGAGGTTTGCCGCGCGCGCGATGAGTTCGACGTCCGCGTGTGGCGCTACAACCTCTACCATCGGGAGGACGCCGAGTTCCGCGGCCGGCCGGTCGAGGCCGGGCAGCGCGTTGAGCTCAACTCCGGGTTCCCGTTTTCCTACGACAGCGCGGGCGATGGAGTCGCGAATGCCTATGGATGGCTCGGCTATCACGGCATCTGGACCGAGTCGGGTGGAATACCCGCCGACGGGCAGACGATCCACAGGTTCGACTACGACACCGACGCAACGGTCGACTACAGCGTGCGCGTCGCACCGGGCCGGCTCGTCCGGCGCGTAGCGAACCATGAGCTGCTCAGCGCTTTTGTCGGCGACACGTTCCAGTTTTGGGGCCCGCACCCGAGCCTCGAAACACCCGGTCAATGGCTCATCGCGGTCGACCAAAACCTCGACTTCCAAATTATCAGCGCATTGGAGTGGGGTGACAACGGGCCGCTGTTCCTCGACGCCATCGATCACGACGGCGATCCGCAAACTTCGGCGGTCTCGGTCGCCGCGACTCTGCTGCCCGTACACAACGAAGTGCTGTGGATGTGGTCCGAGGCCCTCGGCGGCAACGTGGTCTACACACACGATGCGTCGCTCGCCGCACAGGATCGCAGGATCGTCTTTTTCGCGCAGGAATTCGTGACGGCAAGCGACGCCGCTCTGTTCCCTGCCGGCACGACGGACGCGGCGTTGTATTGCTACGACCGTTGCTTGAAGGGCGGGCTCTCGCAAGCCGACGTGGCCGCAGCGCAGGGTCCTTGGGATTTGTACCACTCGTATCAGGGAACAGCGCTGAGATATACGTTGTCGATGGAGGACGGTAAGGTGTTCGTGACGGATGACACGAACGGAGGTCTCGTCGCTGCGACCGAGCTCGCGCTGGCTTCCATCGGGCAGCCGTGGGGCATCAGCACCGGCGAGATGTTGACGGACCTGTTGGCGGACGAGAGTCGGCCGTGGACGGTGAACGATCAGCCGATGAGCTACCGCTGGGAGACCGGCCCCAACGCATGGAACGTGATGATCACGGCGACGGATGCGATCGGCCAGACGGTGGTGTTCGATCGCCCGCTGCAAGTCCCGTACATTCACTCGTCCGCCAACGACGCCAACGGCAGCGACGAGTTTCAAGATAGGCGCTTCCTGCTTCAGTATGGCGGGCCGGGCAATCTCGGCGGTTTTCCATGGGTTCAGGACGGCGACTCCGATCGCTGGCACGCGGCGGTGACGTTGGCCGATGGTGTGGTGCTTGCCGACAACAGCAATAGCTTCGTGGTCAGAGCGCTTGAGAAGGAGCAGTCGATGCGCGACGTCGACCTCGCGGATTGCGATGGGCTCGATGCCGACGCGGCGTACGGTGACCCGAGTCTCGCCTTGCCCGGAGTCGACGACATTGGTGCGGTGAGCTTCACGCTCGCCGACCGGCCTCAAGTCGATGGTGCGCCCGCTGTCATCGAGGGCCAAGTTCAAGGCGAATCGCCGTAGTACTTGCGCGGTCGTTGGGGCGGTGCCCTCCGGGGGCGCCGCCCTTTCTACTCAATGCCGGCCACGCACTGTCGACTGCGGCACAGATTCCCGGCGCTACCGGTCATCTAATGGGTACCGGGCCGGCGCATGACGCGGCCACGCGAGGGAAAGGGGTCGAGCTATGACTATTTCCAAGACAGCGTTCGTGGCGGCGCTCGCAGCGTGCTTGTTCAGCGCGCGCGCGTTCGCCCCTGACTTTAGTGTTCTGCTCGGCGGCACGAGCGACTTGCGCGAAAGCGTTGCCGCCGATGCGGCCAAAAACACGCGCGCCGCGCAGGCCTTTGGCGACACGCTCGGCGCCGGCGAGCGGCGCGATCTGCAAAGCGCGTGCACGGCGCTCGTCGCGAACGAGCGCGACGCTCGAGCGCAACAACGGCTGCAAGCCATGCTTGCGCGCCACCAGGACAACGATCCCCAGGCGGTGCTGCGGTTCTGTCTGGATCCCGCGTACAGACAACTACAGAGCGAGCTCGAGGCAAGCTCGCAGGCGTTGCGCCGGTCCGGCGCGGCGAACGTCGACGATCGAGCGAGCGCGGCTCTCGAGGCTACCCTCGAGCAGCAGCGGCGCAGGTATACCGCCATCAGCAACATCATGAAGACGAGGCACGACACGGCGAAGAACTCGATCGGCAACGTGCGCTAGAGCGCCGCCGTTTCCTGCGGAATTGGCGTATTCTGAGCCGGCACAATTCATCGCGAGCGAAGCTCGCTCCCACAACGATGGTTGGCACAGATCGCGACAGGCCGAAGGTGGTCATCGTCGGCGCGGGCTTCGGCGGGCTGTTCGCGGCGCGGGCGCTCGCGCGCGTGCCCGTCGACGTCACGGTCATCGACCGGCACAACTATCATTTGTTCCAGCCGCTGCTCTACCAGGTCGCGGTCGCCGCCTTGCCGCCTTCGGATATCGCTTGGCCAGTGCGCTCGATCCTGAGTCGGCTCAAGAACACGACCGTGCTCATGGACGAGGTCACGGGTCTCGACGCCGCACGCGGCTGCGTCGTCACGCAGAGCGGCGAGATCCCGTTCGACTATCTCGTCGTCGCGACGGGCTCCACG
>DATCIQ010000175.1:0-6759 GCA_036507635.1 Gammaproteobacteria bacterium | reverse complement strand
CGACTGGCGCAGCCTCACGGCGCGCTCGTCCCGTCCGAGCATCGCGGCGAGCAACGCGGGCTCGTCCTCACGCTCCGCGAGGCGTTGCCACTCGTCGTAGTCCGGGACCCACACGCCGCGGCTCTTCCAGCGATGCAGATTTGCGAGGATCTGCGCCCGGATTTCGCGGGGCGTGAAACCCCGGATGACCGCGAGCGCAATGGATCTTTTGAGCTCATCCAATGCCTTTTGCGAAAGCCCCCCGCGCGCCGCGGGGCGAATGCCGCGCTCCGTGAGCTCGAGCTCGTCGCCCTCGCCGACGCCCCACGCGTCGAGCGCGGGTTTCGGAATGATGACCCCGAAGGAGTTGCCGATTCGGCGAACGACGAGCTTCACGGCTGAAGTTATATCATGTTATAACATAGCCCGTAAGCGACCAGCCGGACGTTATCATTCGAAGGTCGCAAGCCCGCCGCACCTGAGCACCAAGCAACGAGGGAAACCCATGCGCCGCATGTTCGCCAGTCTCGTTCTCGCCCCAGGCCGATGCGCGGCGTCGTGAGCACATCGGCGTTCACGGGGACCCGCGACGCGCGCCGTCCCGCGCCCGACCTTTTGCTCACGCAGATCGCCGACTACGTGCTCGACTTCCCTGCCGACAGCGCGGAAGCGCGCACGATCGCGCGTTACTGCCTCATGGATACGCTCGGCTGCGGCATGCTCGCGCTCGAGTTTCCGGCGTGCACGAAGCTCCTCGGCCCGACCGTTCCCGGCGCCACGCTGCCAGGCGGCGCGCGTGTGCCGGGCACGCGTTACGAGCTCGATCCCGTCGCCGCGGCATTCAATATCGGCACGATGATCCGCTGGCTCGATTTCAACGACACGTGGCTCGCCGCGGAATGGGGTCATCCCTCCGACAACTTAGGCGCCATCTTGAGCGTCGCCGACTACGTGAGCCGCCGCCACTCGAGCGAAGGCCGGCGGCAGCTGACCATGGCCGACGTGCTGACGGCGATGATCAAGGCGCACGAGATTCAAGGCGTGCTCGCGCTCAACCACAGCTTCAACCGCGTGGGCCTCGATCACGTGTTGCTCGTGCGCGTCGCGAGCACGGCCGTCGCGACGCAGCTCTTGGGCGGCAACCGCGCGCAAATCGTCAACGCGCTCTCGAACGCCTGGCTCGACGGCGGCGCGTTGCGAGCTTACCGTCACGCGCCGAACACAGGCTCGCGCAAAAGCTGGGCGGCCGGCGACGCGACGAGCCGCGCCGTGCGCTTGGCGCTCATGGCGGTTGCGGGCGAGATGGGTTACCCCTCGGCGCTGACGGCTGCGACCTGGGGCTTTCAGGACGTCCTATTCAAAGGACGGACGATCGCGCTCGAGCGCGAGCTCGGCTCTTACGTCATGGAAAACGTGCTGTTCAAGATCTCGTTTCCGGCCGAGTTCCACGCGCAAACGGCCGTTGAAGCGGCCATTCGCTTGCACGCCGAAGTCGCACCACGCCTCGACGACGTCGCCGAGATCCTCATCGAGACGCAGGAAGCGGGCTTGCGCATCATCGACAAGCGCGGGCCGCTCGCGAATCCCGCCGATCGCGATCATTGCCTTCAGTACATGGTCGCCGTGCCGCTCATCTTCGGGCGTTTGACCGCGGCCGATTACGAGGACGAGGTCGCGGCCGATCCCCGTATCGACCGCTTGCGCGAGCGAATGCGCGTGGCCGAGAATCCCGCGTACAGCAAGGACTACATGGATCCCGACAAGCGTGCGATCGGCAATGCCGTACAAGTCAAGTTTCGCGACGGCTCGAGCACGCCGCGGGTTGCTGTCGACTACCCCGTCGGGCACCGCCGCCGGCGCGCCGAGGGGATGCCGTTGCTGCTCGAGAAGTTTCGCCGCCATCTCGCGACGCGCTTTGACACCGCACACGCGCGCCGCATCGAAGCGGCCTGCAGCGCTCAAGCTCCGCTCGAAGCCATGTCGGTCGACGCGTTCGTCGATCTTTGGGTGCCCTGAATGAGCCGCCCGAGCGCGAGCCCGGGACAGGCGTTCAGAAGCGCCGTCGCCGAGCACGCGCCGCTGCAAATACCGGGCACGATCAACGCCTATTGCGCGCTGCTCGCCGAGCGCGCGGGCTTCAAGGCGATCTACGTATCGGGCGCGGGTGTGGCGAACGCATCCTTCGGGCTGCCCGATCTCGGCATGACGACCTTAGGCGACGTGCTCGAGGACGTGCGCCGCATCACAGCCGCGACGCCGCTGCCGCTGCTCGTCGACGTCGACACGGGCTTCGGGGGCGCTTTCAACATCGCGCGCACGACGCACGAGATGATCCGCGCCGGCGCCGCGGCGATGCACATCGAGGATCAAGAGCTCGCGAAGCGTTGCGGTCACCGCCCGAACAAAGCGACCGTGTCCGTTCCGGAGATGTGCGACCGCATCAAGGCCGCTGTCGACGCGCGCACGGATTCCGAGTTTGTCGTCATGGCGCGCACCGATGCGTTCGCGCGCGAAGGCCGAGAAGCGACGATCGAGCGTGTCGCGCGCTACGTCGAGGCCGGCGCCGACATGATCTTCGCCGAAGCTCTCTACACGCTCGACGATTATCGCGCATTCGCGGGCGCCGTCGCTGTACCCGTGCTCGCGAACCTCACGGAGTTCGGCATGACACCGTACTTCACGGTGCGCGAGCTCGGCTCCGCCGGCGTCAAGATGATTCTCTATCCGCTCTCCGCATTTCGTGCGATGAGCCAAGCCGCGCTCGACGTTTACCACACGCTGCTCCAGCACGGCACGCAGCGCCCCATGCTCGACGACATGCAGACGCGCGACGAGCTCTACGACGTGCTGGGCTATCATGCGTACGAACGTAAGCTCGACGAGCTGTTCGACAAAGATGAATAAGCCATCAGGAAGCACAGGACTACGGGGCGTCTCGGCCGGAAGAACGGCCATCTCGACGGTCGGCAAGGAAGGCCTCGGTCTCACGTATCGCGGCTACGACGTCGCGGCACTCGCCGAGAACGCGACGTTCGAAGAAGTCGCGTATTTGCTTCTCTACGGCGAGCTGCCGACGCGCGCGGCGCTCGACGCTTACCGCGGCGCGCTCGGCAAGCTCCGCGGCTTGCCCAACGAGCTTCGTGCCGCGCTCGAGCTCGTTCCGTCGCACGCTCATCCGATGGACGTGCTGCGCACGGCCTGCTCAATGCTCGGCACCCTCGAGCCCGAGCGGGATTTCAAAGAGCAGCTCGACGTCGCGAACCGCCTGCTGGCGATCTTCCCGGGCGCGCTGGTTTATTGGCATCACTATGCGACGACGGGCAAACGCATCGACACGCAATCGGACGAGCCCGGTGTCGGCGGACACTTCCTACACCTGCTGCACGGCCGTGCACCGAGCGAGCTCGAGCGACGCGCCATGGACGCGTCGCTGATCCTGTATGCCGAGCACGAGTTCAACGCGTCGACGTTCGCGGCGCGCGTCTGCGCCGCGACGCTGTCCGACATGTATTCGGCCGTAACGGGCGCCATCGGCACGCTGCGCGGACCCCTGCACGGCGGCGCCAACGAAGCGGCCATGGCGCTCATCGAGCGCTTCGACTCGCCGTCCGCGGCGGTGGCAGGCGTCGAGCAGATGCTCGAGCGCCGCGAGAAGATCATGGGTTTCGGTCACGCCGTGTACCGGACGTCGGACCCGCGCAGCGCGGTGATCCAAAAGTGGGCGAAGAAGCTCGCGGCGATCACCGGGGACGACCTTCTGTATGCCGTCTCCGAGGCGATCGAGAAGACCGTGTGGGCGAAGAAAAAGCTCTTTCCGAATCTCGATTTCTACAGCGCCTGCGCCTATCACTGCTTAGGTGTGCCGACGCCGCTCTTCACGCCGCTGTTCGTGTGCGCGCGCTGTGCGGGATGGACGGCGCACGTCATCGAGCAACGCGCCGACAACCGGCTCATCCGCCCCACCGCAGACTACGACGGTCCGCCCGCGCGCGCCTACGTGCCGCTCGCGGAGCGCGGCGCCTGACGGCCGGCGCTCGAGCAAGGCGCGCTAATCATGGCCGGCGCGTTTGATCGACTGTACGCGGCTTCGCTGCGGCAGCCCGAGGCGTTCTGGGCTGAGGCGGCGGAGGACATCACTTGGTTCAAGCGTTGGGACCGAGTGCTCGATTCGTCGGCGGCGCCGTTTCATCGCTGGTTCAAGGGCGCCGAGCTCAACACTTGCTACAACGCCGTGGATCGTCACGTCGCAGCCGGCCGCGGCGATCAGGTGGCGCTCGTCTACGACAGCCCCGTGACGGGTACCAAGCGGCGGTATCGCTATGCGGAGCTCAAAGCTGCCGTCGCCGAGCTCGCGGGCGCGCTGCATGGTCTCGGCGTGCGGCAGGGCGATGCGGTCGTGATTTACATGCCGATGGTCCCGCAGGCCGTGTTCGCGATGCTCGCGTGCGCGCGGCTCGGCGCGATTCACTCGGTCGTGTTCGGCGGATTCGCATCACCCGAGCTCGCGGCGCGCATCGACGACTGTAGACCTAAGGTCGTGCTGTCCGCGTCTTGCGGTCTCGAAGCGCAGCGCATAGTCGAATACAAGCCGCTGCTCGACAAAGCGCTTAGTCTAGCCAAGCATACACCGCAGAAGTGCGTGATTCTGCAACGTCCCGAGCATCGTGCGGCGCTCGATGCGCGGCGTGACCTCGACTGGGACGACTGGCTCGCGCGCGCCGAGCCGCACGACTGCGTTGCCGTCGCGGCGACCGATCCGCTCTATATTCTTTACACGTCGGGTACGACGGGCCGGCCGAAGGGTGTCGTGCGCGACAATGGCGGTCATGCCGTAGCGTTGCATTGGAGCATGCAGAACCTCTATGCGACGCAACCCGGCGAAACATACTGGGCGGCTTCGGACATCGGTTGGGTCGTCGGACATTCGTACATCGTTTACGGCCCGCTCTTGAACGGCAACACGACGGTGCTCTACGAAGGCAAGCCCGTCGGCACACCGGATGCCGGCGCGTTCTGGCGCGTGGTCGCCGAGCACCGCGTGAAAACGCTGTTCACGGCACCGACGGCGCTGCGCGCCATCAAGCGCGAGGATCCGCAAGGCTCGCTCATCGGCGAGCACGATCTCCGCGGCTTCGAGGCGCTCTATCTTGCCGGAGAACGCACCGATCCCGCGACGCTCCAGTGGGCGTCCTCGCGGCTCAAGGTGCCCGTCATCGATCATTGGTGGCAAACCGAGACGGGCTGGGCGATCTGCGGAAGTTGCCGCGGCATCGAGCCGTTGCCGATCAAGCCGGGCTCTGCGAGCAAGCCCATGCCCGGCATGGACGTGCGCGCGCTCGACGCAGAGGGGCGCGAGTTGCCGCGAGGCCAGATCGGCGCGCTCGCGCTCAAGCTGCCGCTGCCGCCCGGCACGTTTCTCGGTCTCTGGAACGCCGAGCCGCAATGTCGCGCCGCGTACTACGATCCGTTTCCAGGCTCGTACAGCACCGCCGACGCAGGCTACATCGACGACGACGGCTACGTGTTCGTGATGTCCCGCACCGACGACGTCATCAACGTCGCCGGCCACCGCCTGTCGACGGGCGCGATGGAGGAAGTGCTCGCCGGTCACCCGGACGTCGCCGAGTGCGCCGTATGCGGCATCAACGACGAGCTCAAAGGCGAGATTCCCCTCGGCTTCCTCGTGCTCAACGCGGGCTGCGCGCGGCCGGCGCAGGCGATCGTCGGCGAGTGCGTCGACCGCATTCGGGAGCACATCGGGCCCGTCGCCGCGTTCAAGAACGCCGCCGTCGTCAAACGATTACCGAAAACTCGATCCGGCAAAGTGCTGCGCGGCACGATACGGCGCATGGCGAACGGCGAGCCGTGGACGACGCCGGCGACGATCGACGATCCGGCCGCGCTCGACGAGATCGGCGCCGCGCTGACCGCGCTCGGTTTGCCGCGACTCTGACCTCAGGCCTCCTCGCCGAGCGACAGCAAGGTCGCGTTGCCGCCGACTGCGGCCGTGTTGATCGTGATTGTCTGCTCGGTCGCAAAACGGCTCAGGTAGTGCGGTCCGCCGGCTTTCGGTCCCGTGCCCGACAAGCCCATGCCGCCGAAAGGCTGCACGCCGACGACGGCGCCGATCATGTTGCGGTTGACGTAGACGTTGCCGACGCGCGCGCGGTCCGCGATGCGATCGGCGAAGCTGTCTATGCGGCTGTGTACGCCGAGCGTGAGCCCGTGGCCCGACGCATTGAGATCGTCGACGAGCGCATCCACGGCGCCGGCCGCGTAGCGCAGGACGTGCAAGACGGGACCGAAAACCTCGCCTTCGAGATCGGCGACGCGCTCGACCTCGATGAGAGTCGGCGGCACGAATAATCCCGACTCGAGCTCGCGCGGCAGCGCGCATCGATACTTGATCTTGGACGCGTTGCGATCGATGTATTCGAGAAGCTTTTGCTGCGACTGACTATCGATGACGGGTCCGACATCCGTTCGCAAGAGCCTCGGCGGCCCGATCACGAGCTCGGCCATATGCCCGACCAGCATCGCGAGAATCGCGTCGGCCGTGTCCTCTTGCAGGCACAGAAGCCGCAGCGCCGAGCAGCGTTGGCCCGCGCTATTGAACGCCGACTGCGCGGCGTCCTTGACGACCTGCTCGGGGAGCGCCGAGCTATCGACGATCATCGCGTTGACTCCGCCCGTCTCCGCGATGAAAGCGGCCAAGGGGCCGGCCCGCGTCGCGAGCGCGCGGCCGATCGCTTGCGCGGTCTCGATCGAGCCCGTGAACAC
>DATCIQ010000174.1:0-4786 GCA_036507635.1 Gammaproteobacteria bacterium | reverse complement strand
ATGCTGCTTTACTTTCGAAACCGATTGCACGATGGTGCGGGACGTGATCGCGCTCGAGAACGTATCGAAGACCTACGACGGCGCCGGGGCGCCGGCCGTGCGCGGCATCGACCTCGAGGTCGCGGCGGAATCCCTGCTCGCTTTGGTCGGCGAATCCGGTTGCGGCAAGACGACGACGCTCAAGATGATGAACCGCCTCGTCGAGCCCTCGGCCGGACGCGTCACGGTCGCCGGCGAGGACGTCCGCTCTCTCGACCCCATCGTCTTGCGTCGGCGCATCGGGTACGCGTTTCAAGGCGTCGGTCTTTTCCCGCACCTCGACGTTGCCGCGAACGTCGCGACCGTGCCCCGATTGCTGCATTGGACCGAGCGCGAGATCGCCGCGCGCGTCGACGAGCTGCTCGAGATGGTCGGATTGCCGCCGGCGCAGTTTCGCGGCCGCTATCCGCGCGAGCTCTCCGGCGGCGAGCAGCAGCGCGTCGGCGTCGCGCGCGCGCTGGCGGCGCGTGCCAAAGTGCTGCTCATGGACGAGCCCTTCGGCGCACTCGACCCGATCACGCGCGACGCGCTGCAATCCGAGCTCAAGACGCTGCAGCGCGCGCTCGGGCTCACCGTCGTGCTCGTCACGCACGACGTCACGGAAGCGTTGCTGCTCGCCGACCGTATCGCGGTCATGAAGGACGGCGCCATCGTCGGCCACGACACGCCGGGCCGGTTGATGGCCGACCCGCACCCGTACGTACGCGCGCTCATGGACATGCCGAGGCGCCACGCCGAGCGCATCGCGCGCGTAGCAGGCAGCGCGTGAGCGCGACGCTCGTGCAACAGCTCGAGCTCCTGCCGGATTATCTCGGCCGGCACTTGCTGCTCAGCGTGACGGCGCTTGCGATCGGGATCGCTTTGAGCTTGCCGCTCGCGTTTGCGCTCGTGCGTCTCAAGGCGTTGCGCGCGCCCGTGCTCATGGTCGCAAGCGCCGTGCAGACGATCCCTGGGCTCGCGTTGCTCGCGCTCATGGTCCCGGTGCTCGGGCGCATCGGATTCCTGCCGGCCGCGATCGCGCTCGTGCTCTATAGCGCGCTGCCCGTGCTGCGCAATACCGTCACCGGCATCGAGGATGTCGACCCCGACCTCATCGAGGCGGGCCGCGGCCTCGGCATGACGCCCAATCAGCTCTTGCTCAAGGTGCAGCTGCCGCTCGCGCTGCCCGTCATCGTAGCCGGCATTCGTACGGCGACCGTCTGGGTCGTCGGGCTCGCGACGTTGTCGACGCCCGTCGGCGCGACGAGCCTCGGCAACTACATCTTCAGCGGATTACAGACACAGAATTACACGGCCGTGCTCGTCGGCTGCATCGCCGCGGCCGCGCTCGCGCTCGTTCTCGATGGCTTGATACGCGCCATCGAGATCGCCCTCGTGCGGCGCGATCGCACGCTCATGGGTGCGGCCGCGCTCGCGACGATTGCGCTCCTGACGGCCGGCCTTGCACCCGTGCTGCTCGGCGGCTCGGCCGACGCCCGGCCGCGCGTCGTGATCGGCACGAAGACGTTCACGGAGCAATACGTGCTCGGCCGGCTCATTGCGAGCGAGCTCGAGGCGGCTGGCTTTCGCACGCAGATGCTCGAGAGCTTGGGATCGACGGTGGCCTTCGACGCGCTCGCCGCAGGCCGCATCGATTGCTACGTCGACTACACGGGCACGATCTGGGCCAATCACATGCGGCGCGCCGACAATCCCGGCCGCGAGGCCGTCATGCGCGACGTGACGGCGTGGCTTGCGCGCACGCATGCAATCGAGCTCGTGGCCGCGCTCGGTTTCGAGAACGCGTATGCGCTTGCGATGACGCGCGATCGTGCGGCGGCGCTCGGCGTGCGCACGATCGCGGATCTCGCGGCCCACGCGCCCGAGCTTGCGATCGGCGGCGACTATGAGTTCTTCAGCCGGCCCGAGTGGCGCGACCTGCGCGCGCGCTACGGACTCGCATTCGGCGACCTCGTGACGATGGACCCGACGCTCATGTACGCGGCGCTCGCGGGCGACGAGGTCGACGTGATTTCGGCGTTCTCGACGGACGGGCGCATCGCCGCCTTCGATCTGACGCTGCTCGAGGATACGGCCGGCGCGCTTCCGCCCTACGACGCCGTCGTGCTCATGGCACCGGGCGCGGCCGAGCGGTTGCCGGGGCTGCGCGCGGCGCTCGCGGGCCTCGCGGGCGCCGTCGACGACGAGACGATGCGCGCTGCGAACAAGCACGTCGATCTCGACGGCGGCACTGTCGAAGACGCGGCTCGCCTGCTTTCGTCACGATGAGGTATATACAATGAAGCTCGAAGGGTCCTGCCATTGCCAAGCCGTACGATTCAGCGTCGAATCCGCCCATCCCGTCCCGTTCAATCTCTGCTACTGCTCGATCTGCCGCAAAACGAACGGCAGCGGCGGCTACGGCATCAACTTGGGCGGCGACTACGGAACGCTGCGTGTCGAGGGACGCGAGAATGTCGCCGTGTACCGCGCGCGAATGCCGGATGGCAAGGGCGGTTTCACGCAGAGCAGCTGCGAGCGGCATTTTTGTAAGCGCTGCAGCAGCGGGCTCTGGGTCTGGGCGCCTGACTGGCCCGACCTCGTGCACCCGTTCGCGTCGGCGATCGATACGGAGCTGCCGGTCGCGCCCGAGCACACGCACCTCATGCTCGGATCGAAAGCAGGCTGGGTGCCAGTGCACGCCGGCAGCCGCGACAAGCGATTCGACGAGTACCCGGACGAATCGCTCTCGCAATGGCACGAGCGACTCGGTCTCGAAGCCTGAGAGGAGACCAGATGGCGATCGTACGCAGTGCGGCTTTACCGCAATCCGCGCGACTGCGCATGGAACAGTGCTCGTGGTTCGCGCCGCGACGCCGATTCGCCCGGGGCTATGCGGCTGGTTGACCTAGAGCGGACTCCAGGTAGTAGCATCGAAGTCCTCTATACGGAAGGAGACGGAGCCATGAATCTGCGCGCAGCGTTTATTGTGGCACTGGTTCTCTCAAGTGGAGTTGTCCTCGCCGAGGGCGCTCAGTATCGACTGTACGTGGACGGGCTGGCTTGTCCGTTCTGTGCCTATGGAATCGAGAAGCAGCTCCGTGCGCTCGAAGGGGTGGAGACGGTCGAGACGCAAATCAGGGAAGGCGTGGTGGTCGTGACGCTTAAGGAGGCGCATGCTCTCGATGAGGCAACCGCAACTCGCGCCGTGCGCGACGCCGGGTTCACGTTGAACCGGTTCGAAGAGATCGGGAAATAGCCGCGCGATCACGTGGCCCGATCGTGGACGCGCTGCCAAGACGGCGTCGGTGGGGATCATCACCAGTACTGGCTGCCGTGCTGCTGGCGCTGGCCGCTTCGACGCCGGTCACTTTCACGTGGGGCGCTCCGCAAACCTTCGACACAGCGCTGCCCGTCGCGAAAGGCGAATTTGTTTTTCGCGAGCAGCTCATGTATGCGGAGGCGACGGACGATCCGACGGCTGCCGACCGGGACGTACAAGTATTCGGTGCGGTCTCCGCCTTGGGTTTCGGTGTGACGCCCCGCGTCGCGCTTTTCGCGGTGCTGCCGTATCTCGACAAGCAGCTCGAAGTTACGACCGGTCCCGCTCGGCGGGCGACGCGCGGCGCGAGCGGCATCGGCGATCTGCGGCTGTTTGCCCGCTACACGGTTGTTCAGAACGATGGCCCCGGACGCACATTCCGCATTGCGCCGGTTTTCGGTTTCGAAGTACCCACAGGCGGCGATGATGAGCGGGACCGTCTGGGCGTGCTGCCCCAGCCGCTCCAGCCGGGCTCGGGCTCGCTCGATCCATTTGCGGGTGTAGTGCTGACCTACCAGACGCTTACCTATCAAGTCGACGCGCAGTTCGGGTACGAGCACAACGCCGAGGCGAACGGTTTCGAGTTTGGCGACGTACTCCGTCTCGATGCCTCGCTGCAATATCGCCTCTGGCCTCGCGAGCTCAGCGCAGGCGTACCGGGTTTCGTCTACGCCGTGATCGAAGCCAACCTGGCGGAGCGGGACGCGAACACGCTAAACGGAGTCGAGGATCCCAACTCCGGTGGCACGACGTTTCATTTGTCGCCCGGCCTTCAATACGTGACCAAACGCTGGATCGTCGAAGGCATCGTTCAGATTCCGGTGACCCAAGAGCTCGGCGGCGACGCATTGGAAGAGGACTTCACGGTGCGCGTGGGCTTTCGGTTCAATTTCTAGGGCGGTCGCATGGCGATGCTGCATCGAACACTTGTCAAACGCATCGGCCTGCCGCTCGCGGTTTTGGTCGTACTCGTCGGGTTGGCCTACCTTGCCTTCGTGCCGTTCGCGAAGGAAGCGGGCTACGAGCCGGTGGGGAGTTGGGGCCGGCAAGGCACTGCTCCGGGTGAGTTTCATGATCCGACGGGTATTGCAGTTGCCGGTAGTGAGGTCTTCGTTGCAGACGCGCGGAACGGACGGATCCAGGTGTTTGATTTCGACGGCAACCTGATTCGTATCTTCGGCGAGCCTGGAGAGAAGCTCGGCGAGCTTGGACGACCGATGAACCTGGCCGTCGCGGGCGGACGTCTCTACGTGCCCGAGTACTTTAACGACCGTATCCAGGTGTTTGCTCTCGACGGTACAGCGTTAGCCATGATCGGGACGGCCGGGACCGGACCGGGCGAGCTCAGCGCGCCCGGCGGCATAGCCCCTCGATTGGCCCGCACTCATCAAGCGCGAACAGAGCTTCGTGAGCGGGGTCTCTGAAGACTTTGCCAAAAGCCTTCGA
>DATCIQ010000173.1:0-6784 GCA_036507635.1 Gammaproteobacteria bacterium | reverse complement strand
CATACCGTGGGGCGCGCCGTGCTCGCCGGAGCCTTCCGCAAGGAGGCGCGCTTCTGCCGCACGCCGAAGCTCGCGCGCCGTCACAGCTTGACGGGTGCGCTCGCCGCGAGCAGCGCGGAAACGGTGCTCGCGAGCGCGTTGGTCGCGGCCGCAGCCGGCGTGGCGCTGACGGCGCCGTACGCGAGCATCGATCGAACTCTGTGGTGCGTGCTGCTGGTCGCGATGGCCGTGCCGCACTCAGCGGCGCTCGCCGTCGCGCTCATGAGCGCACTGCCCGATCCGAGAGCGATAAGCCGCCCCGCGGCCGCGACTTTGGAACCACGAGCGGAGCTCGCTGCTACCACGGAATTGAAGCCCTCTTTGTAGGAGCGAGCTTCGCTCGCGATTCTTCATATTCGCCGGAAAAAGAATCGCGAGCGAAGCTCGCTCCCACAAAACGAACGCTAGCTCCTACGGCGCCGCCGCGCGCTCGTCCGCGCGCGCGGCCCTCAACATGTTCGCGAGAGCGTAGTTGCCCTCGTGACACGCGTACTCGTAGATCTCATAGCCGGCTTTGCGGTTGAGCTCGAAGCGCACCGTCCAAGGCTGCGTGTAGATCGTCGGGTCATGCACGGCGAACTCGTAAAGCAGCGTGTCGACGTCGACGCGCGTCAGACGCTCGACGAGCTTGAGCTCCGTGCTGTGGACGGCGCCGTTGCCGTTGCCGCCGATCCCGGTGCGGTCCGTGAAATTCGTCGTCTCGATGACGAGCGCGTCGCCCTCGAAGCGGCC
This sequence comes from Gammaproteobacteria bacterium, assembly GCA_036507635.1. GTDB lineage: Bacteria > Pseudomonadota > Gammaproteobacteria > Steroidobacterales > Rariloculaceae > DATBLZ01. The sequence goes on along the minus strand of DATCIQ010000173.1, from coordinate 6,013 downwards.
GCGCGCATCGCCCATCCACATATGCACGCTTGGGTCGGCATGGGGCCGGCCGTCGAGCGGAATGACTCGCGCCTCGTGGATCATCTCGTTGCGAATCACGACGTAGCCCGGGGCCTGCAAGATTTGCGTGCCGTTGCCGTAAATGACGGGAAGGATCGATCCCGTCACGCCGCGACTGATGCAACGGTCGTAATTAGTGAAATCCGTATACGACTCGGGCGGACGACGGCGCGCCGCACGTCGCACCTCGGTGAAACGCTCGCCTGCGGGCGTCAGCGCCGGAATGCGCCCATCGGGCGGATCGACGACGAGGGAGGTCGCTCGCGAGGGCCGGTCGGGCCGCTCAAGCCAATGGCGCGGCGCATTGATCGCGGACGGGTCCTCGGTCGAGAACTCGCTTTCGGGCTCGAGCGCTTGGTCCTTCGCCACCTGCACCGAGTTCGCGTCGGTGCGCGCAGCGTACTCCTCGTCGGTCAAAAGCGCGCGCGTGCCGAACGTCTCCGGCCGCTGCATCGGCACGCCGATCGAGTTGTCGCTCGTGTACGTGCCCTCGAGATCCGGGTCGCCCCACGGCGTGCGCGGCGCATTTTGAGCGAACGCCGCAACGGCGACGAAAAACGGCAAGAGCGGCGAGATGGCCGGACGCATATCTGTCAAACCTCGTCAACGTACGAGCAAGCGTAACTCTGCCTGCCGCGCGTGAAAACCCACATTCAGTCGTCCTCGCCGCTCAACGCTTCGCGGCCTTCTTTGACGAGCCCAGCCGACTCGGGTGCTGTTAGCGAGATCGAACGGCAATAAGGAACCGCCTCAACTGACACGGCGTCGAAACACCAACAATGACAGCATGAACAAGATACTGCCGATCACCGCAAGCGCAACCGCTTGCGGCCACAGCTCCGCCCATCCTGCGCCCTTTAGAAAGACGCCGAGAGCAATGTCCATGAAATATCTCAACGGGCTCGCAAGCGATGCCGCCTGGAGAAAGGGAGGCATCGACTCGATCGGCGTGAATGTTCCCGAGAGGAACATCACGGGGAACAGGCCGAAGAATGCGAGCAACAGCGCCTGTTGCAGTGTCCGGCTGATCGAGGCGATAAAGACGCCGAACGCGATCGCGCTGAGCTGAAAGACCGCGGCCAGCACCACAAACGTCGTCAGACTGCCGCGCACAGGAACATCGAACGCTCGTGTGATCAGGAGTGCCGGCGCAATCGCGAGCAGATTGACGATCAGCGTCGGAATCGTCTTCGCGGCAAACATCTCCCCGACTCGAATCGGCGTCACGAGCAGCTGCTCGATCGTTCCCCGTTCGCGCTCACGCACGATCGAAGCCGCGGGGCAGATTGCGCCGACGAGCATCGCCGCAAGCGCCATCATCGAAAGCACCATGAACGGCGCCGTCTCCTGATCCGGGTTGTACCAAATCCGAGTCATGGGCACGCTCGGAACGGTTGCCGCTCCGGTCGGCAATGGCGGCCGCTCGGCAGCGAAACGTTCGACGATCGCCATCGCGTAACGGCGCGCATTTTCGGCGACGTTCGAATTCGTCCCATCGAGCAGGATCTGAGCGGATGGGTGAATCCCCGCCTGATAGGCTTGCTCGAAGCCTGTCGGGATGACGAGAACCATCGCGACTTCGCCGGCTTCGAGCCACCCCTCAATTGGAGCCGAAGAATCCGACTGACGCCGGAGCTCGAACGCTTCTGTGAGCGTGAAAAGATCCGTGAGATGGCGGCTCCCGACGCTCAAGTCCTGATCGACGACACCGATCGGCAGCTGCTTGATCTCGAAGGTCAGAGCCATCGTGCACATGACGGCTTCGATCGTATAAAGATACAGGATAAGAAACAGCACGACCGGGTCGCGTAGGAACTGCACGCCTTCCTTGCGTAACAGACCAAGCAGACGCCGGAGCATCACGCCACCTTCTGGCGCAGCCGCCAGCTCGCAAGCGCGAAAAGGGCGAGCGTATAGACGGCGAGTACGACGAGATTCGGCAGGATCGTCGTGAGATCCGCGGCCTTGAGCACTATGCCGCGCGAGACCTCCATGAAGTAGCTTGCTGGAATCAGTAGACTGTAAAGCTGCATGGAGAACGGCATCGTAAACACGGGGAAGAGAAAGCCGGAGAACAGAAAGGACGGCATGAGACTCACGATCAGCGCCACGAGCATCGCCGCGACCTGGGTGCGTGTGACCGTCGAGACGAGCAGTCCGATCGCGACCGTCGTCAACACATATATTAGAGACGCCGACACCAGCAGCACGGGGCTGCCGGCAAACGGCACCCCGAACCAAAACGTACCCACGACGATCAGCAGCAGCATTTCAATCAGGGCGACGGCGCCGTAGGGCACGAGCTTGCTGGCAACAAACTCGGCCGACGTCACGGGCGACGCATAGATCTGCTGAATTGTGCCGGTTTCCTTTTCACGCACGATCGCAAGCGCCGTGAGCAACGGCGGGAATGCCATGAGGATGACGGCCAGCAGACCCGGCACGACGAAGTTCGCGCTGCGCAACGACGGGTTGTACCAGACGCGCGTCTCAAGATTGAGAGTCGAAGCCGGCGGAGTAGGAAAGGAGCGCACGATCGCTTCGGCGTATCCGGCGGCGAGCGCCGCGGTCATAGAGAACGTTCCGTCGACGAGAATCTGAACCGGTGCCCGCGGTCCCGTAGTCAGACGCTGCTGAAAGTCGGGCGGAATCACGAGCACGAGACGCACTTGCGAGCGCTGCATCGCATCCACGACCTCGTGCATCGAAGCAAAACGCCGCGCGACCGAAAAGTTCTCGGTCGCGGCAAAGCGCTGCGCAAGCTCACGGCTCGCCGGCGAGCGATCCTCGTCGTAAACACCCATGCTCACACGCCTGACGTCGAGCGTGACGGCATAGCCGAATAGGAACAGCATGACGAGAGGCATCAGAAGCGCGAGCCATAGCGTGATCGGGTCTCTGATCAGCTCGCGCGTCTCCTTCCCCATCAATGCCGTGAGGCGCCGAAGATTCATGCCGCAATCTCCTCGGTCTGCGCGCGCTCGAGCGCAGCCACGAAGATAGCTTCCACGCCGACCTCGGCACCGCCTGCAAACGTCTCGCGGAGAGCACCCAGGTTGCCGGCCGCTATCAAGCGGCCGCGATCCATGAGGCCGATGCGATCGCAGTATGCAGCTTCGTCGAGGTAATGCGTGGTCACGAGAATCGTCATGCCGCCGGCGGCGAGCGAGCGAATCAACCACCAGAATCGATAACGCGCCGCGGGGTCGATGCCCGATGTCGGCTCGTCGAGGAACAGCACGGCCGGCTCGTGCAGGATGCTGCAGGCGAGTGCGAGGCGCTGGCGCTCTGCACCCGAGAGGCTTGCCACGAGTCTCGGTTCCCGCGGATCAAAAGCCGTGTGCTCGCACGCCCAGGCGATGCGCATTTTCGCCTGTGCGCCTCCGAGCCCATAGGCGCTTGCGAAAAACCGGAGGTTCTCGGCGGCCGTCAGGTCGAGGTAGAGCGAGAAACGTTGTGACATGTAGCCGATTCGCTGCCGCAGGACTTGCGCGTTCTCGCCGACGGGTACACCGGCAACAGCGCCGCCGCCTCGCGCGATGCGGACCAGACCGCACAGCGCTCGTATCAACGTTGTTTTCCCCGCGCCGTTGGGGCCGAGCAGCGCCAGGAGCTGCCCGCGCTCGACCGTGAGCGAGACGTTGTCGACTGCGCGGAACGTTCCAAACTCGACCGTCAAAGCGTCGGTGGCAATACCGGACGCAGCCGAGCGCGGTTCACCGCGGCCCACAGACGGCGGTTCCGCCGGCCCCGTTGGCGCTCCGCTCTGTGCAAATACGTCCTCGAGCGTCGGCGCCGCGTCACGCACCGACGCGTTCGCAATATCGGGCGTCAACGCCGCGACTGAAGAAGAAGGCAACATCTGAAAGCGCACGCGATCGGGTAGCACCTGGATCGCGCGCGGCCCCTGCTCGCGCGCAAGCTGCGCCGCGAGCCGCATGGGGTTCGGACCGACGACCTCGAACACACGGCCTTCGCTGCGCTTGCGCACGTTCGCGGGCGTATCGAGCGCGATCACCGAGCCCGAGTCGAGCAGCACGACGCGATCGCAACGCTCGGCTTCATCCATGTAAGAAGTCGCCGCGATTACCGTAATTCCCCGCGCGCGAAACCGCTCGAGCATCTGCCAGAGCTGTCGCCGCGACAGGGGATCCACGCCCAGTCCGGGCTCATCGAGAATCAACAGCTCCGGCTCGTGCACGAGATTCGTGCAAAGGGACAATTTCTTGCGCATACCGCCGGAAAGCTGTCCGGCCGGCCGCGCGGTGAAGCGCTCGAGCCCCGCCATCTCCAGCAACTGCCGGCGACGCTCGAGGTAAGTCGTGCGCATCGGAACGCCGCGAATCCGGGCCGAAAGTGCGAGGTTCTCGTCGACGCTCAATCGATCATAGAGCGTGAACCCTTGAGTCATATAGCCGATTCGCGCGGCAATCGCTTTCGACTCACGACGCACGTCGTGCCCGAGAACGCGGCAGTCGCCTTCCGTCGGATCGAGGATCGCAGCGAAGATTTGCAGAAGCGTGGTCTTCCCGGACCCATCGGGACCCACGACACCGAGCATTTCGCCCTGCATCACGCTGACACTGACGTCGCGCACGGCCCAATGTGCACGAAACCGCCGTCCGAGCTTGCGGGCCGTAACGATCGGCAGCATCGCAGTCATCGCGGCGCTCATCCCGGCGCCTTCAATCGCGCGGTATCGGCAACCGTTCAGGCCACGGCACGTCGTCCCAACGGATCCACGCATCCGCCGGCATGCCCGGCTTCAAGCGCCGCTCGGCGTTATCGAGCGCCAGCGTGACCCCGTAGACCATCTGCGTGCGCTCCTCCGGAACGTGAATATCGCGCGGGGTAAACTGCGCATAGTCGTCCATGCGCGCCACGCTCGCTTCGAGCGACTCATCCGGAAATGCGTCCACGCGCACGCGCGCCTCATCTCCCAAACGAACTTTGCCAATCTGATCCACGGCCAGATACACCTTGAGCTCGAGCCGCGAAAGGTCGACGAGCAGAGCGAGCGGCTGACCCACCTGGACCACCTCGCCGGCCTCGACGGCGCGCACCAGCACCGTGCCGCCCTGGGGCGCGTAAACAATCGTGCGCGCGAGTTGTGTGCGAGCGAGGCTTACACGAGACTCCGCGCTCGCAATCTGTCCATCCAGGGACTCGCTTTGGGCCTGCAATCGGCGCAGCTCGCCCTCTCCTTGGCGCGCCGCATCCCGCGCCGAGTCGAGGCTTTGTTCGCTTGCGAGCTGCGTCTCAGCGAGCCGCTCGAGGCGCGACACCTGCGCCTGCGCTGTCTCGACATGATGAGCCCACGTCTCGATCTGGGCCGCGAGCGCGGCGCGGGATTCACGCAGCGCGTCGACCTCGGCCTCGACCGCACGTAGTTGATCGCGCGACACTGCCGGATCGATCGTAAGCAACGCCGCCCCTGCGCTCACGGCCTCCCCTTCCGGCATCTGTTGCTCCACGACACGGCCGGCCACCTCGGAAGCAATTCGGATCTCCGTTCCCTCGATGTGGCCGCTTCCATACAGGAACCCCTGTGGCAGCGGCTCGGGACGCGTAAGCATATACAGCGCATACGACGCGACCACGACGACAACCACTCCCACCAGAGCCCCGAGCCAAGAGCGCTTCATTGACCATCCTCTAACAGCGTGCGCACGGCTTCTCCCTCCACCTTTGATTGGCGACTCTAGCGGACACGATGAATCGATCGTTATACGAACTTGTACCTAGGAACGTTGGCCGGCCACCTATACGTGAGACACAGGTTATGCTTGTGTGCTCGACTCCGCGCTACGGCCGCGTCAGATCAGTTGAAGTACGCCTCACTCACGTAACGGCGCAGCATGCGGTGGCTATTGAACCGCGAGGCGTTCTTGCTGATCGCCCCCTTCATCACCGCGATCCATCGCGCGCGGTCCCCGTAATAGAGCGGCAGCAC
>DATCIQ010000172.1:0-3347 GCA_036507635.1 Gammaproteobacteria bacterium | reverse complement strand
GAGGTTCGAGCATGTGCGATAGGCCGTGTGCGCGCGGCAAAAAGGAATGCGGATTCCGCCGAGGACGGCGACGCGCCGGGAGGTCTGGTTACGCACGCAATGTCTCCTCGCGATGTCGTGATCGAGCTATTGGCCGAGCTTCGCAAATGATAGCGCGGGCGACTCCGCGACGACCGACGACGATGTCTGCTCTGCGGCAGGTTGCGGGCTCGTGCTCGACACGCCGTCACAATACAATGGGCCCGGCGGCCGCGGAACCCGAACGGGGAAATCATGAAACCATGGCTTGCGGTGCTCGCGAGCGCAACGCTCGGCGCGGGGGTGCAGGGCTGCGCGGCGCGCGATCCGGGCGGGGAGCTCCGTTCCCTCATCGATTCCGCGGAGAGTGCCGCCGAAGCCCGCGACACGGGCTTCTTCCGCGAGTTGCTATCCGCGAGCTACGTCGACGCGCGCGGCCGGCGCCGTGACGACGTCATCAATCTCATCCGAGGGTTTTTTCTCGTCAACAGCACCATAGAGGTCGTGAATCGCATCGACGAGATCGTGCTCGCCGGCGACGATGCGGCCACGGTGACCTTGCAGGCGGCCGTCGTCGGGCACGCGCCGGGGCGGTCGGTGCTCGGACTCGAGGCGGACATTTACCGCATCGAGCTCGAGCTCGTCCGAGAAGACGACGCATGGCGCGTGATCGGGGCCGATTGGCGGGAGCCATAGGTAGGAGCGGCCTTAAGGCCGCGATCGAGGAAACATGACGAAACGTGAAGGCATACCGGTGAGCTCACCGCGCGCATGGCTTACGCTTGGGATCGCGATCGCGGCCGGCTGCGCCGGCGTATCGCGATCGCTCGTGACACCGGAAGTCGAGCTCGTGAATCTCGCCGTGCTCGGTGCGAGCACCGAGACGCAGCGTTTCGCGTTGACCTTTCTCGTCAGCAATACGAATGCGGAAGCGCTGCGGGTGCAAGAGATTCGCTATTCAGTGCGTCTGGCCGGACAGGGATATTTGAACGGCCGCTCATCGGTACCCGTGACGCTGGCCCCGACGGGCAGACAAACAGTTCGCGTCGAGCTCGAAACGGACGGCGTCGCGTCGCTCTCGACGCTGCTCGCGTTCGTGCAGGGCCCCGACAACGCGCTCGCGTACGAGCTCACGGGCGACCTCGTGCTCGGCACGCGACCGGAGCGTTTGCTGCCGTTTACGTACAACGGCGAGGTACCTTTGAACATGACGAGCCGCAACTAGCGACGCCGCCGGTACGCTTGAGATGTCACTTAGGCTCCAGCTCCTCGCCTTCGGTCTTTTGACGTTGCTGTTGCCTTGGGCCGGGATGCGCTTCGTCCAACAGATGGAGACCGCGCTTCGCAACGGTCTCGAAGGATCGCTGCAAGCGAGCGCGGCGACGGTTGCGGCGGCGCTCGAGAGCGAGCTGGCACGCGATGGGACGGCGCTCCCCGCCGTCGTGGCGCGCGCGGGTGAGACGGTATACGCACACCCGCTCGGTGCCGCTCCGGAGGTCGACGGCCGGCGCGACGACTGGCGTCTCGGGGAGCTGCCGGGGCTCGCGCTCGATGCGGCGCACACGATCTGGGCCGGCACCTACGGACGCTTCGCCTACGTGTACGTCGACGTCGCGGATCAGAACCTCGTGTATGAGAGCTCGCCGGGCCGTACGCCCCACGGCGACCGCGTCGTGCTGCTGCTCGCCGCCGCAGACGCCCCGCCGCTGTGGCTCTTGCTCTTGACGGCCGCTCCCGGCGCATTTCGCGCTCAGTACACCGAGCCCGGATCGTTCGCGCCGAGCGGCCGGTTCGAGGATCGCATCGTCGCAGCGTGGCATGAGTCGAGCCGGGGCTTCGCGGTAGAGGCGCGCATTCCACTCAGTTTCGTGGAAGCCGCGCTCGGCGTCGGCATCGTCGACGTGGATGCGGACGGCGGCGGCTACGTGCGCGCTACGGTCGCAAGCTGGGACATGGCCGGAACGGACGCGGGCACGTTCGTCCATCGTCGCGATGCCGTGCAGACCATGCTCGGCCAATTCACGCGCTCCGGAGATCGTTATCGGGTCCTCGACGGCGCCGGCTGGACCGTGGCCGATACGAGCGGAGTCGTGCCGATCGTCGATCGCTTCGCGGTGCAGGACGGCGGTCTCGTCGAGAGCTTTTTTCGCTACGCGCTGCGCCGCGAGGATCCTCTCTATGCAACGCTCGAGACGCCGCCGGGGCGCCTCGCCGATCCCAAGTTGCGGCGCGCGCTCGAGGGCGAGGCGGCCGTCGCGTGGTACCGGGAGAGTGCGGACGCGAGCGCGATCGTTGCGGCCGCCGTGCCGATACGAGCGCAAACCGGGGTACAGGGCGCGGTGCTGCTCGAGCAAGCCAGCGACCCGATTCTCACGCTCACGAACCGTGCGCTACTCCGTCTCGTGACCTTCACGGTGGCCGTGAGCGTGATCGCCGCGGTCGGCTTGCTCGCCTATGCGAGCTTCTTGTCGTTCCGGATCCGCCGGCTCGCGCATGCGGCCGAAACGGCGCTCGGGCCCAAGGGCGAGATCAACATCCTGTTGCCGGGCCGCGCGGCGCGCGACGAGATCGGCGACCTGACCCGCAGCTTCGGCGATTTGCTCGGACGTTTGCGCGAGTACACCGAGTACCGTCGAACGCTGACGAGCAAGCTTGCGCACGAGCTGCGCACGCCGCTCGCCATCGTTTCGACCTCGCTCGACAATCTCGAGCACGAGGCACGCGAGCCATCCGCGGCGCCCTACCTCGAGCGCTTGCGAGACGGCGCATCACGGCTCGACTCCATACTCGTCGCCATGAATGCCGCGACGCGCATCGAGCAGGCGATCAACGAGACCGAGCCCGAGAGCTTCGATCTCGGCGCCGTCGTCGCTGCGTGCGGGAACGCGTATGCCGACGTTTACCCGCAGAGGGAAATCGTGTGCAGCGTGCCGACCGGGCGTTGCATGGCGCGCGGTTCCAGCGAGCTCATCGCGCAGCTTCTCGACAAGCTCGTAGAAAATGCCGCGAGCTTCAGCCCGCCCGGGAGCCGCATCGATATCGAGCTCGTGGAGGCGACCGACGCGCTCGTGCTGAGCGTCGAGAATTCGGGTCCCACGTTGCCCGCCAGGATGCGCCGCGAGCTGTTCGATTCGCTGGTCTCGATTCGGGATCTTAGCGACGATCGGCATCCGCACTTGGGACTCGGCCTGCACATCGTCGCGCTCATTGCGAAGTTTCACGGCGGGCACGCCGAGGCCGAGGATTTGCCCGACCGGAGCGGCGTGGTGTTTCGGGTTCGTTTGCCGCGGGGCGTGTAGCTTAAGGTCGGCGTTTCTCAAGCGCGCGCT
>DATCIQ010000171.1:0-6820 GCA_036507635.1 Gammaproteobacteria bacterium | reverse complement strand
GTCCGCGTTCGCGCATCATTCCGGAGCGATGTTCGATCGCAGCCAAGTCGTCTCCCTCGAGGCCGTCGTCGTCGAGTGGAGCTGGACCAACCCGCATTCGTGGCTCCAGGTCTCCGCCGAGCACAACGGCGAGGCCAACGTGCTGTGGAGCTTCGAATCGACGAGCACCCAGATACTCGCCAAGCAAGGTTGGCGTCGAACCGCATTGGTGCCCGGTGACAAAGTCGTCGTCGAGTACAACCCGTTCAGAGACGGCGCCCCGGGCGGCAATCTCGTGCGTGTAACGAAACAAGACGGCACGGTGCTCGGACCGCCGGCACGTCCTTTGCCGGCTGGGGTCAACTGACGCGCTGCGTGCAACGCAACCTCGGGGGAGGCTCAAAGCATGGATCGAATTAGCGTAGGACGCGTTTCCTCGCTGTTACGAGCATCCGCGCCTATTTTCATCGTCATGGCGGCCTACGTCGGAACGCTCCCGCTTCCGGCTGCGGCGCAGATTTGGGACAACCTCGACGGCCACCCGGGCGCGCTTGCGCCTGCAAACCTCGAGCAAGAACGTCCGCCCTCGCCGTTCGACGTGACGGGAACTTGGTACATCGATAGTGAATGGCGCTTCTTGCCGTTGCCGAAACTGTTGCCCGAGGCGCAGCGGCTCTACGACATGGCGCGTCAAGCCGCCGCTGAAGGCCGCGCGTTCAACGACGTGACCGGGCAGTGTTGGCCGCCCGGCGTGCCGATCGTCATGACGCGCGTCTGGCCCATCCATATGATCCAGTTGCCGACGTCGATCGTCATGATCAGCAACTTCGAGAATCAGGTGCGCTGGGTGTTCATGGACAGCCGCTCGCATACGGATCCCGACATCTATGCGCCGTCCTACAACGGCGAGTCCATGGGTCGCTGGGAAGGGGACACCCTCGTCATCGACACTAGGAATTTCGCGCCCAAGAATCACTACATCGACGGTGTGCCGATCAGCGGCGACCTGCACATCACCGAGCGGGTTCGTATGATCAACGATGGCGAAGGCTTGGAAATCGTCTATACGATGACGGACGCCGCGAATTGGGAAGGCGAATGGGTCTCGACCAAGCGCTACAAACGCGAGCACAAGGTCGATTTCCTCGAGGTCCATTGTCTGCCCGACCTCAACAAGGGCATTCTCGGCACGTCGGAAGAGTACAGCACATTGTCCGAGTAGGGCTGACGGCAGTGCCGGCATTCGCGCGCTCGGCGCCAGGGCGGGATATAAAGAGGCTGGGGCCGCTGCGGCGCCCCCAGCCTGCATTTCGACGACGAGCTTTCCGCTAGCGACCGCTTGCGTCGCCGAAGTTGTATTGGAAACTCACGCCGTATTCACGCGGGCGGCCCATCGTATTGCCGAGCGCCGATCGATCCGGAGCTCTGGCGCCAAACGGCGCGGGACTGGCCTCCCAGAACCCGCCGCCGAAGCGGCTCGCGAAGTTCGCGTAGACCTCATCGGTCAGGTTGTTGCCGAATAGCGTCACCGCCCACTTGCCGTCGCTGCTTTCCATGCTCACGCGGCCGTTCAGGAGACCATAGTCCGGATTCCGGTAGCGCGAGTCCGTAAACCAGAACGATACGCTTCCCGGTGTGCAAGCTTCGACGCCGGCTGATCCCGGATGTGTTTCCTGCTCGCCGACCCACGCGTAGCTCAGTGCCCACGATAGCCGACTGCCTGAGCTCAACGCGTTGGACCAGTTGAGCCCCAGTGTGTAGCTCTCTTCCACGGGACCGGGAAATATGAACTTGCCGTTGTTGAGGCACACGTCTTGAACCAAGTAGTCGACCGTGCCGGCCGAAAAATCGAACAAGAGGTTGTCGGTCAGCGAGACTTGGCCGTCGAGCTCGATCCCGTCCAAATCGACGTCACCGGAATCGAGAACGGAGATGAAGAAGCCCACGGGTGAGGTCGGATCGAGCACTGCCACCGGGGCCTGCCGGTCGCCGTACACCATGTCGTAGTAGGTCACGTTCATGCGCACGCGCCCGCCTGCCCACTCCGTCCTGACGCCGACTTCGTTGTTCTTTACGGACTCCGGCAACGTGAACGGCGGGCCGGCGTCCCATTGCGCCTGAAGAGCCGTGGGATCGGCCGGCACGCCGCCCATCGGCAGAATCACACCCGCCCCCGCGCGAAACGACTTCGCCGAAGTCACGTAGACCATGTGGTTATCGCCGATGTCGTAATCGATCGTAAAGCGATAATCGGTTTCGCTGTCCTCGCTGGCGGCGGTCATCGTCACGGAGGTACCCGTCGCTGCGGTAAAGTCATCGGTGTTCCGCCGCGTCAGAACGGCCGACTTGTGATCGTCGGAAAACCGCACGCCGGGAGTGATCGCGAGCCGGTCAGTGATGTTCCAAGTCAGGTTCGCAAACAGGCCGTAGGACTCGGAATCCTGCCGAGTGGTCAGATCGTTGAGCGTGAAGACTCCGTTCGGGCCCGTTCCGACCAGCGCGGTGTTGCCGTTGGGCGAAGCCGGGAACACGCTCGTGCCGCGACGCTCGAGTCCAATGCCATAGTCCATCGAGTCTTCCTGGAAATACGAGATTCCGGTGACGAGCTCGATCTTCCCGTCCGCAAGCGTTGTGTTGAGCTGCAATTCCTGATACACGACATCGGATTCGACGTTGCTGGGCCGGAGCTCCTGTCCGAGCATGACCCAATCGGCGACTCCGGAGCTCTTGAACTCGGACATGCCCGTAATCGACGTCAGACTGATGTTGTCGCCGATCTGCCAGTCGACCGTCGCATCGAGCTGATCGAGCTCCCCTCTATTCCACTGCTCGCAAGCCGCATCCCAATCCGGGTCGAGATCGTCGATGAAGCACCAATCGTTCAACGTGTACGAATCGAGCACGATGCGCGGGTCATCGGCCGGATCGATGCGCGGCTGTCCCGCCGCTTCGAGCCAATCGGAGACCCAGTCCGCCTGGCCTCCTTCGAAACTGAGGTTGGGACGCATGTCGAACGTCGCCAAGTCTTGCGGGTTGCCGTCTGATTCGGATTCCCAAGAGGATAAGCTGAATGAAAGTCGCAGATTGTCGCTGGGCTCGGCAGCTAGCTGAAGTCGGCCCATCGTGTCGTCGGAGCTGCCGAGCTCTTGCGAGCCTCTCCGTACGTAGCCGTCTTGCTCCATGGAAGCGATCTGGCCGCGCAGAAACACCGTATCGCTCAGCGGTCTGTTGAACATGGCGCTCAAGTCGGCGCGGCCGAAGTTGCCGGCCCCGAGCTTGACATAGGCTTCGGGTTCGGGCCCGGGCTGCTTCGTGAAGATACGAATCGCGCCGCCCGTGCTGTTGCGCCCAAACAAGGTGCCTTGAGGACCGCGCAGTATTTCAATGCGCTCGATGTCGAGCACGTCCATGAACGGCCCCGTGGTGCGCGGCATGTAGATGCCGTCGACATACATGCCGACCGCACGCTCGCCTGTGCCGCCACCGCCGCCGGACAGACCGCGAACCTGGTAGGTCGGCGTAACGTTGCCGTTACCTCGCGATCCCTTGATATCGAGATTCGGTGTGAACGCCGCGACGTCCTCGAGCGTTTCGATACCTTTGCTCTCCATGGTTTCCGCGGTGAATGCGATGATCGAGATCGGTGTTTGCTGTAATGACGTCTCGCGGCGCTCGGCCGTAACGATGATCTCCTCGAGCGCTTGCTGCGCAAAGATCTGGCCGGTGATTGCGGACAAGGCTGCTGCCAGCGTAACGCCGAGCAGTTGCCGCCAAGCATATCGACTCATGTGTGATCCCCCCTCTATAAAGACATGGTCTCGCGCTCACATTCTAAAGCCCACCTGCCACCTGGGCGCAACAGCCTCGACAATATTTAGTCTTGTATTCGCGTCATTCGTTGCTTTTTTGCAACGATTTGCGACGGTTGTTGCGTGTGCGTTACCGGTGCCTTTCATGAGATCCTTGCCGCGCTTTTTGCAACGGGGGGCTGGAAAAGAACCAAAGAACCAATGAGCCGGCGATCACGAAAGCGTTCGATGTCGCGCGGGCTCCATCCGCCGGCCGCAGACACGAACGAACGGGAACGGCGAGCCGACGAGGACGCATGGGTCGGCATGGGCGTCGGCGCATGTTTCACGTTATCCGGACTTGCGGCGCTGCTCTATCAGACCGCCTGGCTTCGGCAGTTCTCGTTGATCTTCGGCACCAGCGAGTTGGCGGTTGCCACTGTGCTCGCGGCGTATATGGGTGGGCTCGCAGTCGGCAGCGCAATTGCGGGGCGCTGCGTGGATCGCGTCAGGCGCCCCGTGCTCGTTTACGGCCTGTTGGAGGCGGGCATCGCGTTGTCGGCGCTGGCCGTGCCATGGCTCTTGACGGCGGCCGGCACGTTGTATGCCTGGGTGCTCGGCGGTCAGCCCGAGCCCGCCGCTGCGGCAACGGTGGGGCAGCCTGTTTTCTACCTGGTCGTCGCCTTCATCGTTTTGTTGACACCGACGGGTCTCATGGGCGCAACCTTGCCGTTACTCACGCGGTATGCCGTGCGCGTCGACCGCGACGTAGGTCCCAAGGTTGCCGGATTGTACGCAATGAATACGGCGGGTGCGGTTGTCGGGACGATCGTTGCAGCCTATGTGCTGCTACCGTCGATCGGGCTGCGGGCGACGGTGTGGGTCGGTGTCGCGATCAATGTGTTGATTTTCGGCATCGCCGCGTGGCTCGCACGTGGCGTTCCTATGCGTGCGATCCGAAAGGAAGCGGGCGGTTCGGGCACGACAGAGCCGTCGCGATCTCTCGCGGCACGTCTGCCCCTGTTCCAAGGTCCCGGATCGATTTCGACGCGACTTCATTCGGCTTTCGCGTGCCGACCGACCTGGATTCTGCCGCTCATGCTGGTTTCGGGGGCGAACGCTCTTTTCTACGAAGTGCTGTGGACCAGGCTCCTCACGCACGTGCTCGGAGGCAGCATTTACGCGTTCGCGAACATGCTCGCCGCCTTTCTCGTCGGCATCGCGCTCGGCAGCGCGCTGGCAGCCAAGCTCGCCGGGCGCAGGGAGCGGGCAAGTGCCGCGTTTGCGATCGCGCAAGTAGCGATTGCCGTGCTCTCGGCCGCGGTCTACGCGTGGATGCAGGCGCTCGTTCCGGAAACCCGCAGTGTGCCGGAATTGGCCGCGTACGCGGTGCTCGTGATGTTGCCGGCGACGTTGTTCATCGGCGCGACGTTTCCGCTGGCCGTGCGTATCGTCGTCCATGACGAGCGCGAAGTCGGGGCTGCGACGGCGCGCGTGTACGCGTGGAATACAGTGGGCGCAATCGCTGGCGCCGTCCTCGCCGGCTTCGTGCTGATTCCATCGCTCGGCTTCGAGGGGGCCATCAAGCTCGCCGTGCTCGTGAATCTTGCGCTCGCGCTGTGCTCCTCGGTTATGGTATCGCCGCGGCGGCCGATGCTTGCCGGAAGCCTGGCGACATGTACGGCTATCGCGTTCGTGCTCTATGGCCCCGCGCGTCCCACCGCGGTCGTTCGCAGCACGGGGTTCGCTATCCCCGGGGGGGCCGTGGATCGAGAGTTGTATTTCGCCGTCGGCCGATCTTCGACGGTGCTGGTTACGGAAACTAATGGCACCTTCGCCATTCTGACCAACGGGCTGCCGGAGGCTTCCATTCTGCCGAAAGGAGCACCTCGGCTCAGCCAGACGCACCAGTGGCTGACGGCCCTGGCCATCGCCGCACGCCCGCAGGCCGAGACCATGCTCTTGGTCGGTTTCGGCGGCGGCGTAGCGCTCGAGGGCGTCCCGACGTCGATACGCGCCATCGACGTCGTCGAGCTCGAGCCCGAAGTCGTCGCAGCCAACCGAACGATCAGCGACTTCCGTGCGGTCGATCCGCTTGCCGACCCGCGCGTCAATCTCATCATCAACGATGCGCGCAACGCCCTGCGCTTGACGAGCAAGCGCTACGATCTGCTCGTGTCGCAGCCCTCGCATCCGTGGACGGCGGGCGCGTCGCATCTCTTTACGCGCGAGTTCATCGTTCTCGGCAAAGAGCATCTCGAACCCGACGGCGTGTTTCTCCAATGGATCAGCGCGAGCTTCGTCGATGCAGATCTCTTGCGCACCCTCGCCGCGACGCTCGCCGACGTTTTCGACAACGTTCGGCTCTATCAGACCGGACCGTCGCTGTTCTTCCTCGCCTCCGACGGTGTGCTCGAGATCGAGCGTGAGCTCGCGAGGAGCGGAAAGCCGCTCAACGACAATCTACTCCACTACAGTTACCTCGGGTTGAACGGTATCAACGACTTCTTCGTGGCGCTCGCCCTCGATGAGCGAGGCGTCGAGCGACTCGCGGGCGGTGCGGCGTTGACTACCGACGACAGAAATCGCATGGCAACCGACAGCCGCGCGTTCGCCGACGGCTTGAGCGCGCCGGCGCTCA
This sequence comes from Gammaproteobacteria bacterium, assembly GCA_036507635.1. Taxonomy (GTDB): domain Bacteria; phylum Pseudomonadota; class Gammaproteobacteria; order Steroidobacterales; family Rariloculaceae; genus DATBLZ01. The sequence continues at coordinate 412 of DATCIQ010000171.1, read as the reverse complement.
TGGAGCTTTTGGCGCCGCACGATCCGCTGCTCGATGCAAATAGCTGGATCTATTCGGATTTTGGCCGGCAGCTCAATTTCCCTTACATCGCCATGCGCCTTCTCGCCGAGGGCCGCGGTGCTCGCGCAACCGCGCTCGAAGCCACGGTTCCCGACACGGCGGCGCGCTTGCTGATCAGGGCCTTGCGACGTGCGGCTGTTGGGCAGCAGGACGGGGCTCAACAGGCGGTTTTGGAGGCGCTCGAGGCGGATCCAGGCAACGCCGAAGCGCGGTTTGTGCTGATTCAGCCGCGATTGCCCGCGCTCGCGAGAGGCGTTATTGACGATGAATTGCGGGAGCTAATACGTGGCCTACCGGCCCCAGCTTCAGCCGTTGTGCGCGGCTGGGAATTGGCAGCGGCGCAGGATTGGGC
>DATCIQ010000170.1:0-15823 GCA_036507635.1 Gammaproteobacteria bacterium | reverse complement strand
TTGTGCAGCAGCCCGGAGCACCGCTATGCGGACATGTACGTATGGCTTGGCACAGCGGATATCGGCAATTACGTATTTATCGGGGCCGGTGCGAATCGCTGCGCGTCTCGAGCCACAGGAGCTGCGAGATGATGACGCCGTCGACCGTGAGGACCGCGGCCGTGGTCCGGCGAGAGCGAGTGCAACAAACGCGTTCGCGACGTCGTCGGCCGTCACTTTCTGGCCGAGCAGATTGCCCGTCATGTACTCGCGCTCTGAAAGCTTGCGCGCCGCCGAGCGATTTTGACCATCTCGTCGGTCAGGAGGCCCGACCGAATCCGATCCGCGTTCACCGCGTTCGAGCGGATTCCGGCGTCGCCGTAGTCGACCGCGTACTGCCGGGACAGGAACAGCGTTGCGGCCTTCGGCAATCCGTACGGACCGAAGTCGGGTCCCGGATTCACGGCTTGTTTCGAGACGTTGAAGAGCCGACACCCGCCCGTGCGTTGCGCCTCCATGATGCGGACGGCCGCTTGCGCGACTCGTTGGTGGGCGAAGAAATTGAGCTCGAAGCTCTCGCGGAGTACCGCCTCGTCGACCTCGCCGATCTTGCCCTGCCAGGCCGCGCCCGCGTTGGAGACGAGAATGTCCATGCCGCCGTAGGCGCGCACGACATCGGCAAAAGCCGTCGCCACCGAATCGGCGCGCGTGACGTCGCAGCCAACCGCGAGGCCCGTTACTTTCTCTGCGGCTCGAAGCGCCGCTTCCCGGTCGCGATCGAGGACGGCCACCTCGGCACCCGCGGCCGCGAACGCTCGCGCGGCGGCTTCTCCGATCGTGCCGCCGCCGCCCGTCACGACGACGACCTGGCCCGCGAGCCGCTCCTGCGCGCTTTCCGCCCTTTTCCAAGGACGGCAAGCCGGGTCACCTGCTTATATAAGGCCCTTTGTGCGTACTATCCGCTAGCGATACCGTGGAAGCTTGAGCCGCTCGACTTCCTCGCGCGCATTCGTGATACCAAGCGGCTCGGACAACCGCAGCGAAACTCGCTCTGTCGCCGTCGCCGTCTATCCTTGCATATTGAGCAGTATCCGCTCAAAATGCACGCGTGCCAAAGCTCGTCGACAGACCTGCGCTGCTCGCGCAAATCAAGGATAGGTTCAGATCCAATTCTATCGTGCTGCTGCTCGGGCCACGGCAATGCGGCAAGACCACCTTGGCTCGAGAATTCGCCCGCACCCGCGACGCGGAGTATTTCGATCTCGAATCGCCTGCGGACACGGCGCGGCTGGCGCAACCACTGACTGCACTCGAGCCTCTACGTGGCCACGTGGTGCTCGACGAGGCACAGCTGAAGCCGGAGCTATTCCCGATCCTGCGCGTGTTGGCCGATCGAGACTCGTCGCCCGCACGATTTCTGCTGCTTGGGAGCGCCTCGCCCGATTTGTTGAGCGACTCCTCGGAGACGCTGGCCGGACGCGTTGCTCTGCTTCCGATGAGCGGTTTTGATCTAGCCGAGGTAGGCACGCATAAGCTGCGCGCTCTCTGGTGGCGCGGAGGGTTTCCACGCTCGTTGCTGGCGAGCTCCGATGGCACCAGCCGCAACTGGCGAGCGGACTTCATCCAAACGTTTCTCGAGCGCGATCTGCGGCGCTTCGGTGTACAGGTCGCGCCGGCGAGTCTGCGTCGTTTTTGGAACATGGTCGCGCATTATCACGGGCAGATTTGGAACGCATCGGAGATCGGACGTTCGCTGGGGGAGGCTCACACGACGGTGAAAAGGCATCTCGATGTCCTGTGCGGTGCGCTCGTGATGCGACAGCTGCCGCCGTGGTTCGAGAACATCGGCAAGCGGCAGGTCAAGTCCCCCAAGGTGTACTTGCGAGACAGCGGTTTGTTGCACGAGCTGCTCGGGATCCGATCTTTTGCGGCGCTCGAAGCGCATCCGAAGCTCGGGGCTTCATGGGAAGGGTTCGCACTGGAACACGTCCTGCGGATTGCCGGTGAGCGTGAAGCCTACTTCTGGAACACACAGGGTGGGGCCGAGCTGGACTTGCTGCTATTCGTCGACGGGCGGAAGTTCGGTTTCGAGTTCAAGTACGCGGATGCGCCGATCGTGACCCGATCGCTCTCGGTAGCGCAGCACGATCTCGGACTCGAACGCGTGTTCGTGGTGCATCCGGGCAAAGATACTTATCCTCTCAACGATTGGGCCGAGGCCCTGGCCATCGGCGCGGTCCAGACGCGTTTGGCGAAGCTGCGTAGACGACGCCGTCACTAGTGGCGCGCCGCAGCGTCCGCGGTCGCCGCCGGCGCCTTCTTCGCTGTCGGTCCGGGCCAAAATGATCCTGCTCGCGGAATTGAAACAAGGCACGGCTTTCCGCCGCAGTGTCGGCCGTCCACGATTGCACGGAGAGGCTGGTGAAGGCGGGGATGCCGACGTAAGAAGCTGGCTGTCCGCGCCTCCGCCTCCTGTTCCAGGTTAGCTCAGCGCGGAGCGAAATCCGGGCTCAAGCGCCGAGCGTCATTGCCTGCCAATACTTCGATTCGTTTTCGGTGCGCCGACAGGTTCGCCTTCCAAAGGAGCGCCACCGCTACGAAGAACGTGAGCCCGATGAAGAAGAACATTTCGTTGTAGTCGAGCCGTGACTCGACGCTCGCCATCGCGCCGGCGCCGAACGAACGTCCGAGGTTGGCCCAAGCCATGTAGATCGCAAACTGGGTTGCCGATACCTTGACCCAGCACAGATTCATGCTCGTGGCGATGAAGCTGATGAAAACGCCCTGGTAGATGAAAGATTGCAGGAACACGATGCCCAATAGGAACGCGGGCGACGACCATGCGGTCTCGGAGAGCCCGACCGCGACAGCGAGCAATCCATACGAGAGCAGCGCGAGCCCATAAAGCAGCTTCACGCCTTTTCGATCGATGTAAAAGCCTACGAGCAACCCGGCCGTCGCCGCAATGAAGCTCGCCAACGCCGTCCAAGACGAATAGTCGGTGCTTGCGTAGCCGAGCTGCTGCACGGCGACGACGGGTGCCACGGTGATCCAGAAGCCGTCGGCGAACCGAAACAGGAACGCGACCGCGAGCATCAGGAGGCTCGCGCGCAGAAACAACGCTCTCGACAGGTCCCGGCCGATCTCTATCCAGTTCGTCGCACGGAGCTCGATGGACCGCTGCGTTGCGCGCCCCTCGGTCCACGGCAGCAACTTTTCGCCGGTGCGTTCGCGCACGACGACGCACCAAAAGAGAATGAGGCCGAAACCCAGCATCAGCATGAGCGCGACACCCAGCATGCCGAAGTGGAGCACGCTGAAGGCACTGACCGTAGCCGAGCCGCTGATGCCGATCACTTGACCGAAGGCCATGAAGGCGTTGGCTCTGCCGTGCTCCTCGGGCGGCAGCACGTCGATGGCCATGCCGTCCACGGCCACGTCCTGGGTGGCGGCGAAAGAGTTCAACAGGAAACACAGCGCGGTTAGCACCGGTATGTTCTCTAGCGCCTGCGGGAAGAACGCGAATGCGACGCCGATCAGCACGAGGCATAGCTGCGATAGCATCACCCAGGGTCTGCGGCGGCCCATCGCGAGATAGGAAAAGCGGTCCATGACGGGCCCGGCAAACAACTTGAACGTCCAGGGCAGCATGGCGACGGCGATGAACGAGCCGATGACTCCGCCGGAAACCCCTTGCTCGGCCAAATACGCGGGCAACGCAATAGTCACGAGCCCGAACGGTAGGCCCTGCGCAACATAGAACACGGTGAAGGAGAGGAATCGCAGTGGGCGGCTTTCGGCCAGGATCAGTCTCATCGAGATGTTCCTCAAAGAGCGGCGGAAACCGCGATGTCCGACAAGCGCTGAAAGCGCTCGATGTTGGGAGCCTGCTGCATGATGCCGGCGGAGAGAAAAACGAACGTCATGTCGAGCTCCGGGTCTACCCAGAACAGCGTGCTGCCCGAGCCGTAGTTGCCGAAGGTGCGGGGCGAGGTCAGCGTGCCGTAGAGGCCCGGGCAAACCTTTTCGCCGCGCAACGCGAAGCCGAGCCCGATATAGGCCGGATAGGGTTCCCAGCCGTGGTTGATCGCGACGCTCTTGTACAGCTCGTTGGGCTTGTCGCCTGTCCAGTTGCGCGTCGCGAGCTCGAGCATCGGGCGCGACACGATCCGCTTGCCGTCGAGCGTGCCGCCCTGACGCAGCATCTCGGCGAAGCGATAGAGGTCCGGGACCGTCGAGATGGCGCCGACCCAAGGCATCTCCGCATGCTCCTCCTTGAATGCACCCTGAGGACCCAAGTTGCTACGGCCAAGGTGCTCCTGCGGCGCGTGGCCGCGAAAATCCGGGAAGATGTGCCGCGCAGCGAGGTCTTTGCGGAGGCCGATGGCGGTGTCGCGCATGCCGAGCGGCGTCAACAATTCGTCCTGCAGAAGCTCGCGGTAGCTGCGGCCTTTGGGGTCGGTGCGGCGGACGGCTTCGCCCATGAGCGCGTGATGCACGAGCGGCGAGTAATGAATACGCTCGCCCGGGGGCTCGAGCGACCGAATGTTCGCGCAAATCGCGGCAATGATCTCCTCGAGTCGATCGATATACATGCCGGGCTTCGGGATCCAGACGGGCGGCAGGCCCGATGAATGCGTCAGCAAATGGAAGAACGTCACCGTCTCGCGAATGCCGCCCCGAAACTCGGGAATGATGTCGCTGACGCGCGTCGTGAGCGCGAATTGCCCGAGCTCGATCGCGCGAAGCACGAGGATGTTCGTGAACGCCTTCGTCAAGGAAAACAACGAGAACACCGAGTCCCGCGTGAGCGGCAGGGCTCCCTGCTCGTCGCCGAAGCCCAAGTGCGCTTCGAGTCCGATCCGGCCGTGGCGCGCGACGGCGATGACGGCGCCGAAATAGCGTCGGGCCGCGATGTCCGCTTCGATCGCGGCCTTGAGGTGTAACAGGCGGTCTGGATCGAGACCGGGAGTCGAGTCAGGCACGGCCTTCTACCTATCGGCTGTTGCGCCGCAAGGCTACCATAGCCGCCGAACCGACTTCAGGAGCGCGCATGAGCGCCGGCGATTTCAGCATGAACACAGCGAGCCGATCCCGCTGGCTTACCTACGAGAACGGCATCCTGCTGTTGCTCGGCACGAGCTTCGGTCTCGTGTTTTTCGATCGGAACACGATCAACTTCCTCGCCGCGGACATCGTCGCCGAGCTCGAGCTCAGCGGCGCGCAATTGGGATGGCTCAGCTCGGGCTTGTCGTTGGCCTGGGCACTGTCGGCCTACTTCGTCGGTGCCTGGTCCGATCGCGTCGGCGTGCGGAAGCCCTTCGTGCTGGGGTCGATCATTCTTTTCTCGCTGTGCTCGGCGTTCTCGGGTCTCGCCACGTCCTTCGTGGCCCTCCTCCTTGCTCGAGTCGTCATGGGCATCGCCGAAGGGCCGTTCCTGCCGGTTTGCCTCTCCATCATGAACGTAGAGTCCTCGCCGAATCGGCGCGGCCTCAATGCCGGCATCATGCAGAACGTATTCGCGGCACTGCTCGGCACGATGGTGTCCGGTTTCCTGATTCCACGGCTCGCTGAGTTCTTCGAGTGGCGCGCGACGTTTTTCCTCACGGGCATTCCAGGCCTGATCTGTGCGTTGCTCGTCTGGCTCTATTTAAAGGAGCCGGCGCGCGATACCGCCGCAAGCGCAGGGCCGGCGCACACCGTCGGGCTCGGTGCGCTCGCCATGCTCAAGGCGCACAACATCCGAGTCTGTTGTGTGGTCTCGATCTTCATGGTGGCTTGGTTCCTCGTTGCTCTAGTCTTCTTGCCGATCTTCTTCCAGAACTATCGCGGCTTCACCGCGGAGCAAGCCGGCGGGCTCGTGGGAGTGACCGGCCTCGCGACTTTGTTCAGCGGCTTTCTCGTGCCCGCTTGGTCGGACCGCGTCGGCCGCAAGCCCGCGATCATCCTCTTCTGCTTCCTAGGGATGGTGACGTCGCTCGCGGCGCTCTATTTCAACGGTCCGCTATGGATGTTGGGCGTGCTGCTTTTCATCGGCTGGAGCGGCACGGGTTCTTTTCCGTTGTTCATGGGCGTCGTGCCGGGCGAGACCGTGTCCCGATCGCTCGCCGCGAGCTCCATGGGGCTCGTCGTTTGCATCGGCGAGCTCGTCGGCGGCGCCGCCATACCACCTGCGGCCGGCTGGCTCGCGGACCGAACAAGCCTCGCCGCTCCCGTGATCGTCGTTGGCGTTTGCGCGTTCTGCGCGGGCGTCGCGGCGCTCTTTCTCAAAGAGACCGCGCCGCGCAAAGTGGGAGCGGCTCCGGGGCAGCGCGCCGCGGAGTATCGAAAGGCGGCTTAAGTTGGGTCCGCCCGGACGCCGTCGTCGAGCTCGCGACGAGCTAAGTGGCAGCACAGCGCGCGCCGAGGGAGAAGCACCGAATAATCGGCCCGCTGTCGCCTATGGCAAGCCGAACACCTGAATCCGGCTTTGCTCCGCGGCACCGGGCCAGATCGGCGACTTCATGCCCGACGCGAGCGCGATCCGCTGGCGGCCGCCGACGCCATAGCTCACGATGCCACCGCCGATCGACTGGCCGGTATCGAGCTGCCAGAGCACCGCGCCCGTCTCGGCGTCGAATGCGCGCAGCCCGCCTTTCAAATCGGCACTGAAGACGAGGCCACCGGCGGTCGGTGTGACGGCCGCGACCACAGGGGCGGAAGCTTCGAATTTCCACCGCACCGCACCGGTATCGGCATCGAAGGCCGTGAGCCAACCCTTGGCCTCCGTCGGCGGCCCCTGAATATCGCCGGGCTTCGAGCCGAACCAGATCACGCCCGGCTCCGGCACGCTGATTTCCTGTTGCAGCTGCACCGTTGCGCACCAATCGACGGTGCCCGTGAATAGCGTGTTCAGCCGCGGATGGAACGCCGCGCCATTCCATTCGCTGCCGCCCTGGATGCCGGGACAAAAACGCACTGGCTCGGTCCGCGACAGCGGCACGTCGACGTTCTCGCGCGTCGTGGTCGGCACCTGATAAAGGATCGGCAGCCGAGCCGACAGATCCGCCGGCGGCGTATCCGACGCGAGCGCCGCGCGATCGAGCACCGAGAGCAAACCGTCCTTGTTGGCCGAAGCGACGACCGCGCGGCCCGCGCGCGTCGTCGCGAGTGCGGGCGGGCTGCTCACGTCCCAGTCGTGGTTGTCGCGCTTTACGATCTGGTGGTAGCCCTGCATGCGCCCCGTCGCGGCGTCGAGCGCGATGATCGAGTTCGTGTAGAGATTGTCGCCGCCGCGCGCCTCGACGTCGAAATCCGGCGCCGGATTGCCGGCCGGCACGTACAGCACGCCGCGCTCCACATCGAGCGTGAACGAGGTCCAGAACGCACCGCCCGTGATCGGGTACCGGTCCGCATTCGGCCAGGTCGCGCGCACGGCCGGGTCGTCCGGCACGACGTCGAAACGCCAAACGACGCGGCCGTCTTCTGCGTCGAACGCGTAGACGTGCCCCGTGACGGCCGTTTGATCGCCGCCCGCGTGGCCGATGAACACGAGTCCGTTCGCGGCGATCGGCGCCATCGGCATCGAGACGCCCGGAGCATCGTCGTCGATTTTGCGGTCCCAGATCGTATGACCGTCGGTCGCGTCGAGCGCCAGTACGTGCGCGTCCGAGGTGCCCCTGAAGAGCCGCCCGTCGAGGTAGGCGAAGCCCCGATGCACGCCCAGCGGTGAACGGCGCTCGCCGGGCCGCTCGACTTGCCACTTTTCGGCGCAAGTGGCCGCATCGATCGCGTACGAGCGAGTGTCGGTCGTGAAGTACATTGAGCCTGCGATCACGATCGGCCCGGTCTGGAGCGCCGTCACTTCCGGCAACGTGTAGGTGCAGACGGCCTTGAGCTCTCCGACGTTGCCGCGGTTGATCTCGTCGAGCGGCGAGAAACGGTCGCCCGCGAGCGTGCGATTGTAGGCCGGCCAGTCGCCCGCCGCGACGGCTTGCGGCTCGGCGTTGGCGGGCGGCGCGTTCGCCGCGGTGCTCGCACCGGAGGGCGTATCGCCGCCGCAACCCGCTACGACGGAGAAAAGCAGGACAACGATGATCAATGAGCTTCGCATGGCGGTCTCCCCCGGGAAGCCGGCACTATAACTCCGAAACAGACCAGACCTACTGTTTGGCGGCCGGCTGCTGCGCTAGGCGGCAACCGCGCTTGTCGCGGACGATCCAGCCGCCCGTGGGGTCGCTGAAATGGCTGCCGATGACCAAGACGTCGGAATTCGCGAGATCGTCGATGAACTTGAGGCGCGTCCGCCGCGCCATGGCCTGATCCATGTCGAAACGTGCGGTATCGTCCGGACGCTCGAGCTGGATCGGGTTGTGCATCATGTCGCCCGTGACGATCGCGCGCATACCCCGCGACTCGATCGCGATGCTGACGTGGCCCGGCGTGTGGCCCGGCGTGGGATGGAGCTTGAGCTCCGGGCAGATCGCATGGTCCGGCCCGATGAGGTCGACGAGCCCGGCATCGACGACCGGCTGCACGGCGTCGTACATGTGATTGAGATCGTGGTAGCCGTGCGTTTCCTTGAGCATCGTCCAGTGCTCGTATTCCCGGCGCCCGAATAGATAGCGGGCATTGGGGAACGTCGGCACCCACTTGCCGTCGACGAGCCGCGTGTTCCACCCGACGTGATCGAAATGCAGATGCGTGCACAGCACGAAATCGATCTCGTCCGGCCGGAACCCCGCGTGGTCCAAGTCGTCGAGGAAATCGCTCCGCATGTTCGTGAAGATAGCGAATTCGCGCTGCCGATCCGAGCCGATGCAGGTGTCGAGCATGATTCGATGCTCGTGCGTGCGCATCACGAAGCACTGGAAGGAAATGATCATCTTGCCTTGCGGTGTCGCGTAATGCGGCTGCAGCCACGGATACGCGAGCACGGTTTGCGGCGTCGCGTCCGGCAAGAGCATCGTGATGTCGTCTTCCCAATTGTTGACCTCGACGATGCGCGTGATCTCGACGTCGCCGATCTTCCAGGTGCGCATGGTTTCGATGGACATCGTTCCCCCCGTTCGTGCTCGTTCCGCTCGTTCAAGTTGTCGGTGTGATCGGCGCCGGCGCCGGCTTTCCTAAGATCATATCGGACGCCTTCTCCGCGATCGCCACAATGCTCGCATTCGTGTTCGCGCCCACGAGGCGCGGGTAGATCGAGGCATCGGCGACCCTGAGTCGCTCGAGCCCGTGCACCTTGAGCTCGTGGTCGACGACGTTGTCGCCTGCCGGCCCCATGCGGCATGTCGAGGCCGGATGGTGCACGGTCACGAGAGTTCGCCTGATGTGCTCGAGCCATTGCTCATGGGTCGAGACCGTGGCGCCGGGCAACACCTCGCGGGCGCGGTACGGCTTGAAGCTCTCGTGCGCGAATATCGTTCGCGCCATCTTGAGGCCCCGAAGCAGCGTCGCTAGATCGGTCTTGTCGCTGCCGAGCGCCGGATCGATGAGCGGCTCGGCGAGCGGGTCGGGGCCTGCGAGGCTCACGCGTCCCTCGCTCTTCGGATAAAGACACACGATGACGATCGCAAAGCCGTGTCCCAAAGGAATCGGGAACGGGCGCGTGTTCCGACGCGCCGGCTGAAACACGATCTGCAAGTCGGGGCGGTCGGAGTCAGGCAGCGTTCGGATGTAGGCATTAGTTTCGAAAAGGTTGCTCGCCAAGGGACCTCTGCGGGTTACGAGGTACTGAAGGCATTGCAGGACGTTACGCGGTAGAGCTTTCCATGAATGGCCATACGACGTGGGATCGTCCGTCTCCATCGCGATCGGCGCCGCGGGATGATCTTTGAGGTGCCGGCCGACGGCAGGCAAGTGATGCATGGGCGTGACGCCCCAGGACTCGAGATCCCGCTCGTCGCCGATTCCTGAGTGGAGCAACAAGTGCGGCGAATGAAAAGTGCCGGCGCTGACCACGACCTCCTTACGCGCCCGGAGCCGCTTGATCCCGTCCGGCGCCTCTGCTTCGACGCCGACGGCACGTTTGCCGTCGAGCAGAACGCGTCGCGCTCGGGTCTCCGTCAGCACCTCGAGATTCCGCCGGGTCATCGCGGGCTCGAGATACGCGCTCGCCGTCGAGACGCGGCGTCCTTTCCAGATCGTGCCTTGTCGATAGCCGTAGCCGTTCGGATCCGGAACGTTGAAGTCGGGAAGCTCCGCGTACCCGAGCGACGCCATGCTCGCGTTGAACGCATCGCAGAGGCGGTTGCGGCTCGTCGGAAAGCTCACGCCCATCGGGCCGCCCGTCGCGTGGTACGGCGAGCCCGCATATTCGGGGTTGTGCTCGGAGCGCAGGAAATACGGCAAGAGATCCGCATACGACCAGCCGGGATTGCCCATCGCCGCCCAGTCGTCGAAATCCCTGGCCGGCCCACGGAAGTAGGCCATGCCGTTGATCGATCCGGAGCCGCCGATCACGCGGCCGCGGGGCAGGGGCACTCGCCGGCCATCGAGATGCTGCTGCGGTACCGTCGAAAGGCCCCAGCCGAATTTGGGGCTCATGATCGCGGCACCGACGGCGGCCGGAATCGTGATGAACGGGTGGCGCTCCGAGCCGCCGGCTTCGATGAGACAGACGTGATTTTGGGCGTCCTCCGACAAGCGGGCCGCAAGGACGCATCCGGCTGTCCCGGCGCCGACGACGATATAATCGAAGTTGCGATCGAATGAAGGTGTCGTGCTGCTCAAGCAGGCCGGTCCAAAAGCTCGTGTTGTTGTCGCCCGTAACGAGCGTTGTCGCCCGCGCTCGTTAGCTGCTATGTTCGCAGCCGCTCAAGCGACCAGTATAGCGAGAAAATCTCGTGGACCTCAGTACGCAGATCGAGGCGCGCGGCGCGACGTTTCACCTCGCCGGATCTTACGCACCCGAGTTCCGCGCCGTCGTCGACGCGTTCGTCGAGAACTTCAAAGTCGAGGACGAGGTCGGCGCCGCTTGCTCCATCGTGCTCGATGGACGCACGGTCGTCGACGTCTGGGGCGGCTGGCGCGATCGCGCCATGCGCGTGCCGTGGGATGCGCCGACGACGGTTTGCATGATGTCGGTCGCCAAAGGGATCACCGCCATCTGCTTCAACATGCTCATCGATCGCGGGCTCGTCGATCCGAACGCCCGCGTAATCGAGTACTGGCCCGAGTACGGCCGAAACGGCAAGGAAAAGACGCTCGTGCGGCACTTTCTCGACCACACGGCGGCCGTGCCCGTGCTGACGACGAATCCGCTCTGGCCGGGCGCGATGTTCGATCGTGAAGCGATGGTGAAAGCGCTCGAGGAGCAGGAGCCGCTGTGGGAGATCGGCACGAAGGCGGCCTATCACGTTCATCATCAGGGCTTTCTGCTCGGCGAGATCATGCGCCGCGTGACCGGCAAGACCGTCGGCCCGTTCCTGCGCGAGGAAGTGAGCACGCCGCTCGATGCCGAGTACTACATCGGCGGGATGACCGAAGCGGAGCAGGCGCACGTCGCCGAGGTCATGCCCAACATGGATGCGCAGCTCTTCGCCGCGAAGGATGGCGCCGACCGGACGTCGCTCAAGGCGCTCGCGTTCAAACAGAACCCGGCCGAGCCTTGGGCCGTGACGCTCAATAAGCCCGAGTGGCGCACGGTAGAGATCGCGAGCGGCAGCGGCCATGGCAACGCGCGCGGCGTCGCTAGAATCTACGGCGCGCTCGGCAGCGGCGGGAGCCTCGACGGCGTCACGATCATGAGCAAGCGGCAGATCGAAGCGATGATCACCGAGCAGCACCACCAGACCGAAGCGCTGCAGGACCGGCCGTACCACCAAGCCTTGGGCCTCCTGCTGAATACTCCGGAAGCCGTCTACATGGGCCCGAACATGCGGAGCTTCGGCCATCACGGCATCGGCGGCTCGATCGGCTTCTGCGATCCCGATGCCGACATGGGCTTTTCGTACGCCTGCAACAAGATGCACGCCGTCGGCACGAACGGGCCGCGGGCGGCCCGTCTCATCGACGCCTTCTACCGCTGCGAGCTATGACGAGGCCTAAGCGCAGGCCGCGACGCCGCCGTCGACGTTGAAGATTTCGCCGTTGACGAAGCTCGCGTCGTCGCTCAACAGGAACGCGATGGCGTTCGAGTTGTCCTCTTCGGTGCCGTTCCGGCGCAGCGGAATCCGCGCGGCGCGCTTGGCGTATTCCTCCGGCGTGTTGAGCCCCATCCCGCCCGGCGTCGGCACCGATGCCGGGGAGACGGCATTGACGCGTATCCTCTTCGGACCGAGCTCCGCCGCCATGACTCGCGTGAAGGACACGACGGCACCCTTGACGGTGCTGTAAACCGAAGTGCCGGGATAGCCGCGCACGGCGACCGGCGACGCCATATTGATCAAGCTGGCTCCGCGCTCGGGGTCGTAGTGCTCGAGCAGCGTCTGCGCCGACCAGAACAGCGCCTTGATGCCGACGTCGAGCATCGCGCCGAGGCGCTCGGTCTCGACGTCCTGCACGGGGCAGTAATGCAGGATCATGGCGTTGTTGACGATCGCATCGATGCGTCCGCCGTGGTCCGCGAAATCGCGAGCGACATGCCGGAACGTGTCGCGGCGCGCGATGTCGGCCTCGTAAGCGACGGCCTTGCCGCCGGCCTTCACGATATCCGCCACGGTGCTGCGGCAGCTCGCGCCGTCGATATCAACCGCGGCAACCGTGGCGCCGAAACCCGCGAGGTGCCGGGCGAGATGTCGACCGAGGCCGCGGCCTGCGCCGGTGACCAGAAAATACCTGTCGCTGAAATCGTGTTGCATCGTCGGCCACCGGGTTTACGTACTGGCGTAACCGTCCGAGTTTAACAATCCGCGGGTTGTTGAGCCTTGCGTCCGGCTATGCGACGCCGGCCATGCCAGCCGGGGCGGTGAGGGAGCGGCCTAGGGCGCGAAGGAGGGAGGCGCCGTCGCCTCGCCAAGCGCTTCCATGCATGCAGGCGAGGACCTGGGGCTCTTCGCGGGCGAGGCGCTCGAGGGTCGCGCCGGTCTGCGGCCCATGCGCGTAGTAGTCCATCGCCCGGCGGAAGGCTTTGCTCGGGCCGAGGATGTCGCCCTCGGTGAGCGCCACGGTGCCGGAGCCGCCCTGCGTGAAGAGGTCGCCGCAGAGGAGCGTGGCGGGTCTTAAGCTCCATCATGAAGCCGCACTCCCACCCGTGTGGCACGTGCGGCGTGTCGAGCCACTTGAAGGCGTGACGGCCAGTGCGGAGCACCTCGCCGTCGGCCAGCGCCCGCGCCGGGCGCGCGGCGACGTCGTCCACGGACACCATCGCCGCCGCCTGGCTGCAAACGGGAACGGCGGAACGCGCGACGGCGAGGAAGTCGTTCAGCGAGCCGCACTCGTCGGCCTCGTAGTGCGAGAAGGCGATGTAGCGCAGCTCTTCGACGGGCAGGACCTTGCCGATCGCCTCGGCGGTGAGCGAAAACAGGTGCCGCGGGCCGGTGTGGAAGAGAAGCGGCTCGTCGTCGGCGACCAGGTACTGGTTGAAGTTGAAGCCCATCCCGCCCGCGATCTCGACGGGCGTGTTGATGCGGTAGATGCCGGAGGCGATCTCGTGGACGTTGGTGCCGCTCGCGCTGTTCGTGATCATGGGTTCTCCTCTCAAGTTGTGATGCGGGTTGGTCATGCCGGGGATGTGTAACGAGGCGGCGGGTCGTTACACATCCTTGGATATGATCGCTATGCTTCGCCCGTGCCTCAGGAATCCCATCTCGCCGCGCTCGACGACGGCGCGCTCGCCCGCCGGATTGCCGAGGCCGGCGCCGCGCCCGATTCGGCAGCCGAAACAGAGCTTTACCGGCGGCTCGGCCCGCGCGTGCGGCTCTATGGCCTGCGCCACCTGCGTGACCGGCAGACGGCGGCGGACCTCGTACAGCAGGTGCTCCTCAAGACGCTCGAGCGCCTGCGTGCCGGGAAGGTGCGCGAGCCCACGAGGATCGCCTCGTTCGTGCTCGGCACGTGCCCCATGACGGTGCTCGAGATGCGGCGCGGGACGCGGCGCCGCGAGGCGCTGCTCGAGACCTGGGGCGGCGCGGCGGAGGCCTTGGAAGTGCCGGAGCCGCCGGCGCTCGACCCCGACCGCCTCGCCGGATGCCTGGAAGCGCTCTCCGAGCGCGAGCGCTCGGTGGTGGTGCAGACCTTCTTCGCCGACAAGGGAGTGGACGAGGTGGACGCGGAACTCGCGATCAGCGGCGGCAACGTGCGCGTGATCCGGCACCGCGCGCTGGTGCGTCTGCGCGACTGCATGGGCACGGGGGAGGACGGACCGTGACATGCCAGAGCCCGATCGGTTTCGAGACCCTCGTCGCCTACTGGCTGGGCGAGGTGCCGGACAAGAACGAGGCGACGCTCGAGGAGCACCTCCTCGCGTGCGCGCACTGCTCGCAGCGGCTCGAGCAGCTCGTCGCGCTCGCCGCGCGGGCGTGCGTGCGGCGTTGGGAGGCGGCAGGGTGAGCCTAGTGGTTGCTCCGCGCTTCGTCGAGGCGATGAAGGAGGCCGGCTGCGCCTGCGCGAATACGGCGTCGAGTCCGGCGGCAGCGTGAACTGCACTATCCGCGCGGAGGACGACGCCGTCATCTCGCGCATCCGCGCACCGCTTGCCGGCGTGCAGCGACTCGACGTCGTGCAGGTGGTCGGCGGCGGTGAGCCGGAGGTGCGCCTCACCGACGTGCCGTTCGATGCGGAAGCCGGCGAGGTGCTCGTGATTCCGTCGGCAGCGTGGCTCAAGGCGATGCCGGCGTTCACGATGCGGATGCGCGTCATCGACGTGCGCGAGAAAGGCGAGGCGCAACTCGGTGAGTACACTTTCATTCACTCGCCTTCGTAGAGTTCCGCGATCGACGCTCATTCATGGATCGGAGATTTCTTTAACAATGTGCGCCGTGCTCTCGGCCCGGCCGCTTTTTTCCGTTGTGCCGCGGTCGCCTGGCGCACGGCTGAGCGGCGCGGAGGTTGCGGTTTCGCGGATTAATCGCTAGCGCCGGAAGGTTCTGATAAGCTCGCAGAATCAACGCTGGAGCGGTATTTAGGGGAAGGGACCGTGAGCGCAAGACTTTCACCTCGGGACGCAGAGGTACCGGGAAACGTACGGGTTCTGAAGAGCGTCTGCCGCAGCTGCCACGGCGGTTGCAGCACGCTCATGCACGTCAAGGACGGTGAGCTCATCAAGGTCGAAGGAGATCCCGAAGGTCCGCTGAATCACGGCTACCTCTGTCCGATCGGCGCGGCGACCACGGAGCTCGTTTATCACCCGGACCGCCTGAAATTCCCGCAGCGTCGCATCGGGCCGCGCGGTTCCGGAAAGTGGGAGCGCATCTCGTGGGATGAGGCGCTCGACGAGATCTCCGAGAAGGTTTTGAAGATCCGCGCGGAGACCGGACCCGAGTCGATCGCGATGGGCACGGGCACGGGCCGCCATCACATTCGTTGGGTATCGCGCTTCGGCAACGCGCTCGGGACGCCGAACTGGTGCGAGCCGGGTTTCGCGCAGTGCTTCCACCCGCGCGTCAACACCTGCATCCAGACGATGGGCGACCTGCCGGTCTGCGACTTCACGGGAGGCACGCCGCCTAAGCTCATCATGTACTGGGGACACAACCCCCCGCATTCAGGCCCCGACGGCGAGACGCGGTTCAGTGTCCGGGAGTCGTTGCTCGCGAAGCCCCGCATCATCACGATCGATCCGCGCGAGACGGTCTGCGCAAGGAAGTCCGAGATCTGGCTGCAGCTTCGGCCCGGCACCGACGATGCGCTCGGGCTCGCATTCTTGAACGTCATCATCGAGGAGGACCTCTACGATCACGACTTCTGCGAGAAGTACACGCAC
>DATCIQ010000169.1:0-9995 GCA_036507635.1 Gammaproteobacteria bacterium | reverse complement strand
GATGGGCTCGATCTCGCGCAAGAGCTCGGGGATCGCGGCCGGCGTGACCGGCGACTCGGCGACCGTCTCGATCTCGAGCATGTCCTCGCGCGGGCGATTGTAGAGGCTGCCGAAACCGCGCTCGGTCGGAATCCATTGCATCGTGCGCACGGTGCCCGGCGCATCGGACGGCGTGAACACGATGTCGGCGCGCTCGCCCGGCACGAGCACGATGCGGTTCGTTTGCATCGAGCGTGCGGCGAGACCGTTGTCGCCGCCGATCTTGGTCAGCGTGTGCTCGCGAAGCTGAATCGAATAGTAGCGTGCGCGCGCGGCATTGATGACGCGCCAACGCTGCTGCTTGCCTTGGCGCACCTTGAGACGCGGCAGCACCTTGCCGTTGACGAGCAGCACGCGGCCCTCGCGGCCGAATAGATCGCCGAACTCGCCGCCGGCATCTTCGGCGAGGAATTGGCCGCTCTCGTCGATGCTCAAGTCCGACAGCACGAGCACGAGCTCGTCGCCGAACGCTTCGCTGTCGGCGGGATCCTCGACGACAAGCGAGCCGTACAATCCTCGCCCGACTTGCGCCGCGGAGTCGATATGCGGGTGATACCAGTAGGTCCCGGCGTCGCGCGCCTCGAACTCGTAGACGAATTCGCCGCCCGGAGCGATGGGCTTCTGCGTGAGGCCCGGAACACCGTCCATGTGATTCGGCAAGCGCATGCCGTGCCAGTGAATGCTCGTGGCCTCCGGCAGCGAGTTCTTAAAGCGGACGATGATCTTGTCGCCGAGCTTCGCGCGAATCAGCGGTCCCGGCAGGGAGCCATTGTAGGTCCACGCCGGCGTCGGCGCGCCGCGCACGATCTCGATGTCGGTGATCGCGGCTTCGAGCTCGACCTCGACGATGTTCGGATCCGGATTCACGTCGACGGCGGCCGCGACCTCGAGCTCGTCGCTCCAACCCGCCGGTTGCTCGACGTCGAGCGCGCCGAGCATGGGCGCGGTCGCGGCGCCGGACGCGCCGCTTCCCGCTGGGTCTCCCGTGCAACCTGATATGAGCACGCCTGCCACGCAGGCGACGGTTAAGAGTTTCACGCGCTACACGCTACGTGCCCTGATCGCCGTTGGAATCAGTAAAAACCGAGGGATCACGATCACAGAACTACATTGGACATCCTTTCGCGAGACGCCCACACTGACTCCTGAGCACGCCACGGGGGAAGACGATGGACCATCGAGTCGCAAGCTTACGCACGCCGGCCGAATGCGAGATCTTCGCGAGGAATGCGACGGCGAAAAAACGCCCCGATCTCGCCATCGAAGCGCGGCGCAAGGCCGTCGACATGCTTGCGGCGACGCACGAAACGGAGTCGCCGGTAGAGGCCGAAGCATTCGCGGCGGTTTATGCCTATGAAGCGCTGTTGACGCGGAAAAACGGCAAGA
Source organism: Gammaproteobacteria bacterium (assembly GCA_036507635.1). GTDB lineage: Bacteria > Pseudomonadota > Gammaproteobacteria > Steroidobacterales > Rariloculaceae > DATBLZ01. Next base: position 8,570 of record DATCIQ010000169.1, on the reverse strand, counting down.
AGACGCGTGCGACCAAGACCTGGCAGGCAGTCAAGCGTTACGGAATCATCGAAGCGATTCAAAAAGCCGTAAACCGCGCTCCGCAAACAGCGGACTACGAGACCTTGCGCGAGATGGGTTTGGAAGACCTCACGTTCGAAGCGCTCGTGCTGCGCCACGAGGCGGCGTTCAGCGACGAGGCCGTGCAGGCTTCGAAGGCGCGCTTGACGGAGTCGAGCGCAGGCTAGCGCGCGGCGCAGCGGATCATCGCGTCCACGCTGCGCTCGACGTCCTCGTCGGTCGTCGCCCACGAGCAGACGCTGATGCGCATGGCCGTATGGCCCTGCCAGACCGTCACGCCGGCCCAACACGTGCCGTCTTCTTGAATCGTCTCGATCGCGCGGCGCGTTTTTGCCGCGTCGCCGAACTTGACGAGCACTTGATTGAGGACGACGTCGTTCAGAACCTCGTGACCGGCCGCTGTCAGCCGCTCGGCAAACCGTCGTGTTTGACGGCAGTTGCGCTCGATCATCTCCCTGATACCCTGCCGCCCCAACGCACGCAACACGGCCCAGATCTCGACGCCGCGCGCACGCCGCGACAACTCCGGTGTGTAGTCCGATGGGTTCCGATTCGCGCTCTCGGTCGGCAGATACTCGGCCGAGATCGCCATCGCCGCGCGCAAGGGGCCGCCGTCGCGCACGAAAGCGATGCCGGAATCGTACGGCACGTTGAGCCATTTGTGCGCGTCCGTCGCCCAGGAGTCGGCGAGCTCGATGCCGCGCGTCAAATGCGCGAGCTCGGGCACCGCCCTCGCCCACAGCCCGAAAGCGCCGTCGACGTGGATCCACGCGCCGGCGGCGCGCGCGACGGGGCAAATCTCCGTGAACGGATCGAACGCTCCCGTGTTCACGTTGCCGGCCTGCAAGCACAAGATGGTCGGGCCGGAGATCTTCGGCAACGCGTCGGCCCGCATGCGGCCTTGGGCGTCGACGGGGACGCGCGTCACGCGAGAGCGGCCGAGCCCGAGCATGCCGAGCGACTTGAGCAGCGTCGGGTGCGATTCCTCGCCTGCGACCACGTGTATCGGCGGGGCACCGAATAGCCCGTCCGCCTCGACGGCCCATCCGGCGCGCGTGAGCACGGAGTTTCTCGCCGCCGCGAGCGCCGTGAAGTTCGCAACCGTCGCCCCCGTCACGAAACCGCCCGCGGTGCCGGCGGGAAGATCGAGAAGCTCGCAGAGCCAGCGCAGCGCAACCACTTCCAATCGTGAGGTCCCCGGCGTGGAGCTGGCGTAGCCGGTATTCTGATCCCAGGCGCCGGCGAGCCAGTTGGCCGCGAGCGCCACAGGCAACGATCCGCCGATCACGAAGCCGAAAAACCGCGGGCCCGCCATCGCCATCGTGGCGGGAGACACGAGCTCGTCGAGCCGCGCGAGCACGTCCTCGGCGGCCGACGACGATTCGGGCAGCGGCTCGTCCAATGCCGCGAGGCGCTCGACCGCATCGGGCAGTGGACGCACCGCCCGATCCGGCAGCGATTCGAGATAGGCGACGGCCCGGCGGAAGGATCGCTCGAGGAGCGCTTTCAAGCCAACGCGTTCTCGAAGAGCACGAGCAACCGGCTCCATGCGCGCTCCGCTTGCGTCTCGTCGTAGACCGCGGAATCGGGCGGGCACCAGCCGTGCATGGCCGGATAGACTTCGATCTCCGGGGCGGGCAGCCCGGCCTCGGCGAAGGTCTCGCGCAGCACGTTCTTCGCTTCGGGCTCGCGCATGTCGTCGTTCTCGGCGACCGCGAACAAGAACTGCGCCTTCATCTGCGGCACGAGCAGATGCGGGCTGTCGGGGTTCTGCGTCACGAGTCCGCCGCCATGGAAGGAGGCGCCCGCACCGACGCGGTCGGGCACGGCCGCCGCCGTGCGCATGACGATCGGTCCGCCCATGCAGTAGCCCGTGGTGCCGATCTTGCGGTTCTTGTCGACGGAGGCTTGAGCATCGAGCCAGGCGATGAAAGCCTTGGCGTCGGTTGCCTGCGTCGTCGCGTTCAGCGCCTGCGCCAGCGGGAAGACGGTATTGCGGACCGCTTCGTCGGCGAAGCTCGCGCCTTCGGGCACGACCGGTGCGCGCTTCTGGCGGTAGAAGGGATTCACGACCAACACGGAGTAGCCGGATTCCGCGAGCCGCTTGCCCATTTGCCGGAATGCGGGTCGAAGCCCCAGGATGTCCGGCCATACCAACACACCCGCGTGCGCGCCGCTCGACGGATGCACGAAGTAGCAATCGGCGGTGCCGTCCGGCGTCGTGATCTCGACGTCGGATTCGGTCACGTCCTGCGCGTTCGCGGCGCGCGGCAAGAGCGCCATCAAGCTCACGCTCGCCGACAATGCGCCGAAATCTCGCCGCGTCACTTTGCCGCGACGCAGGTATTCCTTGAGATCGTCTTCATAATGGTCTTGATCGCACATTTCATTTCCTCTTTATTGTTGCTTACTCGATGCGAACACTTCCTGAGCCCGTCCGCACCCTAATCGGTGGGCCGTCGGTGCCCGCGCTGCCACGGATCCCATTGCGGTCGACGCGACCCTGAATCGTCAGCGGCCGGTCCGTCGTGATTCCGCCGGAACCCGTTCGCGCGTCGAGCTCGAAGGGGGCATCCTGCGGTAGGCGGATCCTCACGGAGCCCGAGCCCGTCGTGACGTCGATGGCGCCGCTTTCCGTCTGCTCGAGCGTGATCGAGCCGCTCCCCGCGTGACCCGTGAACGCGCCGGCGATGCCGTCCGCGCGAATGCCGCCGCTGCCGGTGCCCGCGCGCACGTCGCCGTCAATGTTCGAGAGCTCGATCGAGCCCGATCCTGTTTCGGCCATGACCGAACCCGCGAGCCCGGACACCATTTGGCTGCCGGAGCCGGTATGCGACTCTACGGCGGTGTCGGCAGGCACCGTGATCTCGTAGCTGATCGAGACATTGTGCCGATAGTCGGGATCGTCGATATGGCCGACGCGCAGGCGATTGCCCGAGAGCTCGATCGGCGGGTCGGCCTCGAGCGCGCGCACGGTCTCTTCCGGATCCGCGCCGCTGCGCCAGAATGAGAAGCCTTCGCCGGCACGGATTTCGCCGACGACTTCCACTTGCCCGGGCGCGCCTCGACGTATCGTGATGCTGCCCGAGCCCGTCGTGACCTCGAGCTCCAACGGCGTCCCGACGTCGAGGCTCTGCCGGAACGAGCCGGTCGCGGCCAGCGCCGTAACGTGCGCGCCAGCGGCCAGAGTCGCGACGAATCCCAGAATCGTGTAACGCATTGTGTAGCTCATGAGGCACCTCCTGCGTGGGTAAAGAGTATAGCCGGAGATTTACTGCTGATAACCCGGCGCCCTCGAAGCGCCCCGTCGATCAAGGCAGCGTGCAATTGTACGGCTTGATCACTTCACCGGGCTCGAACGCCATGAAGCCGCGGCGCACGACGGGCGTGGTGAAGGTCGCGGGATCCGTCACCGTCACTTGCCAATCCAGACGCGTCTCGTCCGCGGTCGGCGTATAGCGCTCGAGCACCGTGACGGCCTCGCTCTGCGGCGTGCCGAGATCGTCGAAGTAAGGGTAGCTCACGTACGTCGTAAAGATCGCGAGCGTCGCCCCCTCCCAACGGCCGAACGAGACGCCGTTCGGTGAATGCTCCTGGACCGGCGGGCCTTTGCCCGGATTCATGTAGATCGTACGCACGCCGTCCCATTCCTCGAAGCGCATGACGATCTGCTCGCCGCGGTCGACGAACTCGAGAGGGTACGGCGTATCGAGCATGACGGGCATGCCGGGCGGCTCGCACCTGAGCGCCGGATCGTCCTCGAGCGCGTTGTAGGCGCGGGCCTTTTCGCGCGCTGCGTCGGTGAGCGGAAGCTCTTGGGCCGCGGGCCGGCCGCGGGGAGTCCAGATGCGGAAGATGCCGTGACCGGTGGCCGTTGCGGGGGGCGCGGGCGCGGCGGGCCTCGTTGGCTGATCGGTTGTGCGCGCGGACGGCGGCGGAAAAAGGCCGGCGCCCGCGACACCGGTCTCCGCGAGCCCGAGCCGCGCCGCGACGTTCGGCCAAAGGATGACGAGCTCGCCGTCCGGCCGCTGCACCGTCGCAGCGATCATCGCGTTTCGCCCGTAGCGCGACTGCGGGCCCTTGACGTTGACACGGTCGCCGACTTGAAACGTGTCGCGCCCGATGCCCCAGCGCTCGAGCGCATTGACGGAAGTGCCCTCGATTTCCCAAAGCGTCGTGCCGCCGCCGTCTGCAGTCGTCGTCTCGAGCGTGAGCCGCACATGAGGATTGACCCACGCGATCGCGGTGATCGCGCCTTCGAGCGCGATGATGCGCTGCTCGTCGTAGAGGCCGGAATGGTGGGCAAGCGCGGCGGCAGGCGCGGCGAGAAGCGCGGCGGCGGCGATGCGCATGCGCGCGCGGTGCCACCGTATACGTGCGAGATCGGCGCGGTTGGTCATCGGATCATGGTATAGCGGACGCCGATCGGCAGAAACTCTGAGCCGCCCGAGCCAACCGGATGGCCCCCCGTGCGAGATGCTGGCGAAGGATGCGCGTGAGGCGTCGCGTGAAGGGCGATGCATAGGGGCACGTGGGGTTGCGCGGCACTGCGGCGCCTTCCGCATCAGCCGCGCCGCCCCGCGCTCACGCGCCCTCAGTTCGCCGGCATCGGCCGCAAGTAGTAATTGAACGGCGCGCTGCCGAGCGAGTTGGCCCAGATCACGAGCATCTCCTCGAGCACGTGCGCGTAGCGCAGCGGGCCGATGTCGACGACCTCGAGGCCCATGCCGCTGACAATCTCGGCGACGACCAGCTTCGCTTCGGCGTCGTCGCCTGCGATCGGGATCGTGATCGGTCCGCCCGCGGTCTCGGGGTCGACCATTTGCCGAAAGTTCAGCGTATTGAATGCTTTGACGACGCGCGCGTTCGGCACGGCGGCCTGGATGAGCTCGGCGTTCGAGCCACCGTCTTCGATGTCGTACGAGGGCGCACCTTCGCCGCGGCGGACGCGGTTCGTCGGATCGATGATGATCTTGCCGCTCAAATCGCCGAGGCCGCGCACGACTTGCTCGGCGAGGTTGCCGGGCACGGCGAGCAGCACGATGTCGGCATCGGCGACGGCGTCCTGCGGGGTTGCCGCCGACGCGTCGCCGCCCGTGCGCGCCACGAGCTCGACGACGTCGGCCCGCGACGGCTCGCGCGAGCCGTACACGATTGTGTGCCCCTGCGCCGCGAACTCGGGACCGAGCGCCCCGCCCACGTTGCCCGTGCCGATCACGGCGATGCGCGCCGCGAATGCGGGCTCGGGCACCGCGAGCAACGCGGCGAGCGAAACGAAAACCGCGACGATGATTCGATTCATGCGCATGGAAGTGTCCTCGAACGATCCTCGTTCTTGTTGCGATCGATTATAGCGCCGCGAGCTTCTGCAAGCGCCGGTTCACGACGTCGGCTACGAACAGGTCGCCGCTCGGCGCCACCGCAATGTCGTGCGCTTCGCCGTACTCGCCCAAGCCCACTCCGGGCCGGCCCGTGACGCCTTGCACGCGGCCGTTCATGTCGAGCGCGACGATCTGGCCGTCGAAGCCGGTCGTCATATAGATGCGCCCATTCGCGAGCGTGAGGCCGCACGCCATGCCGCGGTAGACCCACCCTTTGACGAACTCGCCGTCGAGATCGAACACTTGAATCCGCCGATTCTCGCGGTCGGCGACGTAAACGAGGCCGTCGTCGCCGATCGCGATCGAATGCGCGACGGCGAGTTGCCACGGCAGCGTGCCACGGCCGCCCCATGATTTCAGCAGCGTCCCGTCCGCGCCGAATTTGAGCACTTTGGGCTCGCCGCGCGTGTGGCCCTGAGTCACGAATAAGCTGCCGTCGGGCGCGACCGCGACGTCCGTCGGCTCCTCGAACGGATGGGCAAGCGTCATGAGCACGCGACCCTCGGCGTCGAGCTTCGTGACCGTGTGCTCGGCGACGTCGGTGATCCAGAAGTTACCGTCGGCGTCGATCGTCAAGCTGTGCGCGCGCTGAAACAAGTCCGCGCCGAAGCCGCGGACGAAGCGGCCCTCGGTGTCGAACTCGAGCAACGCTTGTGGGCCGCGATGCAGCACGAGCAGATGCCCACGCGCATCCACCGCAACCGATGCGACTTGGCCGAGCTCGATGTTCGCCGGCAGCTCGATGGCTTGCGTCTGCTCGACCGCGACGACGCCGAGCGCGGGGCCCGCGATCGCTTGCGGCGGAATGTCGGGGCGCTGCGCGGCGGCGACGCCGGCAAATCCCGCCGCGGCCACGGACAATGTCGCAATAGCTCCGCGGACGGCCGCGGGAGCGCAGTCAAACGGCATACTGGCCCATGAGCTCGTCGCGCACGCGCTCGAGCAATGCCTTCGTCAAACGGACGCCTTCGACTTCCGGGATCTCGCGGCCTTCCCACTCGACGCCGACGTGACCTCGGTAGCCTGCGTCGAGCACGATCTCAAGCATGCGCCGGTAGTCGATGGTCGTCTCGTTGCCCATCGCGTCGAAGCCGTAGCTTTTCGCGCTCACGCCTTTCGCAAACGGCATGAGCTCGGCGACGCCCTGATAGCGATCGTAGAGCTCGTCGCGCGTCACGTAGAAGTTGCCGAAATCCGGCAGTGTGCCGCAATTGTCGCGGCCGACAGCCGTGATGACTTCGGCGAGCCACTTGCCGTTGCTCGAGAGACCGCCGTGATTCTCGACGATGACATTCAAACCCTGCTCGGCGCCGAGCTCGCTGAGCCGTCGCAAGCCGGCCGTCGCATAACCGCGCTGCTCCTCGTACGTTCCCGACGAAGCCGCATTGACGCGCACCGAGTGGCAACCGAGAAATTCCGCTGCCTCGAGCCACTTGACGTGATTCTCGACGGCTTCGGCGCGCCGCGCCGGCTCCGGGTCGCCGAGATTGCCTTCGCGGTCGCACATGATGAGCAGGCTCTTGACGCCATTGTCGTCGCAACGTTTCTTGAGCTCGGCGAGCCATATTCGGTCCCGCGCCTTGTCCATGAAGAACTGATTGACGTACTCGACGGCGTCGATGCCGAACGTGCTCTTCGCGAACGCCGGAAAATCGAGAGCGTCGAGCTCACCCGCGAACAGCATCCGGTTCAGCGACCACTGCGCGAGCGAGATCGAGAAAAGCGACGCGTCGGCCGAGCGCTGCGCGCCGATCGGCCCGGCGCCGAGCGTGAGGCCGGCCGCGGCCGCGGACTCGATGAATTGCCGGCGATTCTGCATATTGTAGGAGCGAGCTTCGCTCGCGATTCTCTTTTTGCCTACGCTAAATCTCACGCCGATTGCCGTGCGACGGCTCCCCGCTTACGCCGATCGTTCCACCAGATCAGCCCGAAGATCGGCAACAGCATCAAAGGTATCACGGCGACGGCCTGGAACGACTCGATCGAGGCGAGCCGCGTGACTTCCGCGAGCTGCGCCGCGGTCAGGCGCTCGAGCTCCGCCAGGCCGCCCGCGGCCGCGACGCGCGCGTCGTCGAAGATGCGGCCCATGATCGGCAGGAACGTTTGGTTGGCCATGCCGGCCGCGAAGCCCATGATGCCCATGACGAACGCGCCGCCGCGCGGATAGCGCTCGGAAACCGATGCGACCATCGTCGGATACATATAGCAGACGCCGATGCCCCAGACGGTCGCTGCGACGAACACCGTCGCCGGTGAATCGACGACGGACAGCAAATAAAGCCCCGCGGCCGCGATCAAGCTCGAGAACCACAGAAGCCCCACGGGCGAGATGTGCTGGACGATGCGCCCCGCGAAGTGGCGCATCACGAACATCAATGCGCTGACGTAGACGAGCACGAGAATGCCCGGCATGCCGACCATATTCGAGAGCGCGACGTCGACCCATTGGCCCGGCGCGAGCTCGGTCGTCGCTGTCAGCATCATGCAGCCGAACCAGATGAAGCAGCTTAGGCGACGCAGCACCTCGCGATACATTTCGCCGTGGCTCACGCCCGCCGCGACGCGTTCCGTGACCGGAAACGTGGCGGATACGGCGAGCCCCGCGAGCAGGACGCCGGGCACCGCGAGTATCAGCAGGTTCCACTGCCAGGCCACGTCGAGCACGCCCAAGACCATGCCGAGCAATCCGCCCACGACGATACCGGCCGGCCACCATGCATGCAGGATGTTGAGCCGATGCGTCTTCTGCTCGGGATAAAGCGCCGTGACCATGGGATTGCTGCCGGCCTCGACTGCGCCCCAACCCAAACCCGTGAGCAGAAACCCCGCGTAGATCCACCAATAGGTCGAGGCGTCAACGGGCAGCAACGATGCCGTGAGCACGATCGCGCTGCCGATGATGAAACCGAGCGCCGAAAAGAGCAGCACGCGCTTCATGCCGAGATGATCGACGAGCGCGCTGCCGAACAAGAGCGTCAGCGCGAAACCGATGAACGTGGCGCCGAGCACCTCGCCGATCATCGTTCCCGAGCGCGCGAGATCGAGCTCGTTGAAGAGCTCGGTCTGAATGTCGCCCGCGATGTTCGCGCGAATCGCGAACCCGAGCCCGATCATGAAGATCGACAGGTT
>DATCIQ010000168.1:0-7236 GCA_036507635.1 Gammaproteobacteria bacterium | reverse complement strand
ACTCAAGCGGTCCGGGAAATCGATGTCGGTGATCAGGGAAGCCGAAACGTTGATGCGCAAACCGAGGTCCAGTTTGCGCGCGCGCCAGCCGCACATTTGCTCCACGCCCTGCGCGATGACGAAATCCGTGATTTGCGTGCCAAGGCCATGGGACTCGCCCATCTCGATGAACGCATCCGGAGTCAGCAGTCCGCGCTCCGGATGATTCCAGCGCAGCAGCGCTTCCATGGCGCAGATGTCCCAAGTGCCGTCGGCGAAGCGTTGGATCGTGGGTTGGTAGTGAGCGACGAGCTGGTTGAGCTCCATTGCTTTCTTGAGCTCGTCGGCATCGAGCGGCCTCGACTTCGCCTTGGCGGCCAACAACGCATCGAGCAATTCCTCGGGCGTGAACGGCTTCTGAATCGCGGCGACGACATTGAGCCCTCGCGTCCGCCCGTACTGTTCCGCCGCACTGATAGTTCGCTCGTCCATGCCCGTCACGAGCACTATCGCGGCCTTGATTTCGAGCTCCGCGAGGTGACGCAGCGTCTGGACACCGTCCATCTGGGGCATCTGCAGATCGAGGACGATCACGTCGGGAGTCGAGACGCTGAGCTTCTCGCGGAACGGATCCGGCGAGGTGACGGTGTGCGCCTCGAATCCGGCGCGCTCCGCGACCGTTTTGACGATCGCGCCGATCTGCTCGTCGTCGTCGAGCGAGATGAGGAGAGGTTTTCTGTCGGATTTGGTCATTAAGCTTCCACCCAGCATCCTAGGCGGGCAAATGCCTGACTGAAGCAAACTGTACCGGTAATGTTCGGTTAAATAGCGTGATTTACATCACAACTATTTAGCATATGAATACATAGAACGACCATGCTCGGTTCGGGGATTCGATGAACGTGGTGCGCTGTGGTGCAGCATGCGGGACACTGAGGCGAAGCTGCCGGGTCTCCCAATCACCGAGTACCGCCTTCGATGGTGACTAACGCATCCACCCGCGAAATAGGATAAACGAGCGCCTATCGCGTCTTTGCAGGGCACTTGGGCTCAGGTAGGATCGAGCCCATGCGCTGCACCGCTGCCAGAATGTTCCGCGTTTCCGCGCTGATCGCCGTTCTCGTGATTGCGCAAACGGCGGCCATGATTCATTCGGATCGCGAAGATTCGCATCCGGGCAACGAGGTCTGCGCGCTGTGCGTGGGACTCGCGAGCCTCGGTGCCGGCAACGCTGCGGCGCCATACCATTTCGAGGTCGCCATCGCGGCGACCGTGCCGGTCGATTACCTGCTCGTTCACGCCGTCGTTCCGCGGATTGAGCGGCCCCATGCCCGAGGCCCTCCGCTAGCTTCCTAGATTCTTCTGTCGGCTCTGTTGCTCTGCGCCGAGCTCGCGCGGAGCCGTTGTTCAGGTCAGAATTCAAGGAAGCACACTCATGAGCAGTTTGGTCCCCTTGCCCAAGCGTCGGTTGGCTCTTGTGATCGCCGCTATTTGCCTACCCGCCGTCGTTGGCGCGCAGCACGCGCCCGAAGAGCTGATCGTGGTCGGAACGCCGCGCGATCAGGCGGCCATCGATTTAGCGCAGTCGGTGACCGTCGTCGCGGCCGAAACGCTCGATCGCGTACGCAGCGTGAATCTCGGCGAGACTCTTGAAAGTCAGCTCGGCATGAGCGCGTCCTATTTCGGGACGGGATCGTCGCGCCCGATCATTCGCGGCCTCGCAGGCGCCCGCGTGCGGACGATGGAGGACGGCATCGATTCGATGGATGTCTCGACGGTCAGCGTCGACCATGCGGTCGGCATCGATCCCCTCGTCGCCCGGCAGATCGAGATATTCCGCGGGCCGACGACGCTGCTCTACGGCAGTGGTGCGATCGGCGGTGTCATCAATACGGTGACCAACCGAATCCCCGAGCTCGCGCCCGAGGACGGCTTCGAAGGCGCGCTCGAGCTGCGCGGCGATACGGTCTCGGACGAGCGCACGGGCGCGTTCGCGCTCGACGGCGGCGGTGACGCTTTTGCATGGCATTTCGATGGGGCCACTCGCGACACGGACGACTACGAGATCCCCGGTTTCGCCGATCTCGCGGGCGGTGCCGCGACGGGGCAAGTGGAAGGCATTCTTCCGAACAGCAACCTGGAGCTCACAAGCTACGCGCTGGGCGGCTCATGGCTCGGCGAGGGCAGCTTCTTCGGCGTGGCCGCGAGCGGATTCGATACGCTGTATGGCGTGCCGGGTGAGGAGGAAGAGGCCGTGCGTATCGATCTCAAGCAGTCGCGCGTGGATCTCAAGGGCGGCTGGACGGGCCTCTCGGGCGGTATCGAAGCCGTCAACGTACGTTTTGGCACCAACGACTACGAGCACGTCGAGCTCGAAGGCGCGGAGATCGGGACGCGTTTTCTCAATGATGCCTACGAAGGCAGGCTCGAGCTCCTCCATGCGCCGCTCGGCCTATGGACGGGCGCTTTCGGGCTGCAATTCGGCGAGCGCGAGTTCGCGGCCATCGGCGAAGAGGCCTTCGTCCCGCCCGTCGATACGACGACTTACGGTGTCTTCGTGGTCGAGCAGCTCGAAACCGAAAGCTGGAATCTTGCGCTCGGCGCGCGGTTCGAGAACCAGGAGCACGAGCCTTCAGGGGGTGCGCCCAACATCGACGACACCGCGACGAGCTTTTCCGCGGCCGCCATCCGCGATCTCGGCAACGGCTATGCGCTCGCGCTCAACTTCGCGTCGGCCGAGCGGCTGCCGGTCGCCGAGGAGCTCTACGCGGACGGACCCCATCTTGCGAGCGGCGCCATCGAGATCGGCGACCCCAATCTCCGCGTCGAGACCTCGCACCACTTCGACATCGGCATTCGCAGAACGTCGGGTGATTTAGCCTGGTCGATCACGGCGTTCATGACTGACTACGACGACTTCATATTCCTGCGTGATACGGGCGTCGTCGATCCCATCGAGGACCTACCGATCTTCGAGCTCGCACAAGCCGGCGCCAAGTTCACGGGTATCGAAGCGGAGGTCTTCACACCGATCGCGCAAATTGGACAAGGTGAGCTCGATCTACGGTTGTTTGCGGACGTTGTCGATGGCGAGCTCGACAACGGCGAAAACGTGCCGCGCATTCCGCCGCTGCGTTACGGGGCGCGCCTCGCGTACCACGCAGATCGAGTCGTAGTCGGTCTCGAGGCGACGAAGCACGACGATCAAACCGATGTTGCGCCTTTCGAAGACTCGACCGAGGGGTACACGCTCGTCGGCGCCGATTTCAACTGGGATTTCACGGCCGGCAACGGGCTCGATTTGAGCTTCTTCGTGCGGGGGTCGAACCTGCTCGACGAAGACGCGCGCCGGCACACGTCGCTGGTCAAGGAGATCGCACCGCTGCCGGGCCGCAATTTGGCGTTCGGCGTGCGGGCGGAATTTTGACGGGCAGCGCTACGGCGCGGCGCTCGGCAGCGGCGGCACGACGTCGAGGCGCGAGCTCTCGTACACGGGCGTGTTCTCGAAGCTCAACTCCTCGGCGATGTCGGCCGGCAACTCCGTGATTCGGTTCGGCCCATTGCGTGATTTGTCGATGCGGAAGGCGTCGTAGACCGAACCCGTTGCGGTACGCGCCTCGTAGGTGAGCGCGGCACCGTCGATCGAGATGACCTGAAAGAACGGCGTGTTCTCGGCCAAGCGTTGCAGAACCGCGCCGTGCTCGCCGAACGCTTCCCAGCCCATTTCGGCCGTGCCGTACATCTTCGCGCCGGATGACGAGGTTACGAATACGATGCCGAGGTCGCCGGGCGTCTGCGTGCGCGGACCGCGGGCCGGTGCGTACGTGGCGCCGCGCCCGTACGAGTGATCGTGGCCCTGCAACACGAGGTCGACGCCGTGGCGTACGAGCACGGGTAGGAATAGGGCGCGGCGCTCTGGTCCCGTCTCGACGAGCCCCGGAATATTCCGCTCGAGCAACTCGAACATCGGATGATGCATGGCGACGATTTTCCACTCGGCGTCGGATTCCGCGAGAATCTTGTCGAGCCAGGCAGCTTGCGCGTCGAAATGCTGGTCCGCCATCGTATCGAGCACGACGATGAGCGCGTCGCCGTAACGCACGGCATAGACGGTTTCCTGCAAGGCCTCGGGGAGCTCCGGGACCAGCGGCAACGTGAACTGCGGGCGCCACAGCGCTGTCAGCGCAGTGATCTGCCGCCGAGACTCGTCGACGATCCCGTCGTAGTACTCGTGATTACCGACGACCGGCAGCGCGGGAATCATGCCGTGGATGAAGCCGACGGACCTGAACCACTCCGCCCACTCGAAGTCGCGGCTGCCGAAGTTCACGAGGTCACCCGCGTGAATCGCAAACCGCGCGTCGGGCGCGGTCGCGTACGCCTCGCGAACCACGCGCGCCCAGTGCGAAAGAATCCCTTCCTGCGCATCGCCGAAATAGAGGAACTTGAACGGCTCGCTGCCCGTCGGCGCGGTGCGCGTTTGCAGCCATTCGCTCCAGTGGCCTTCGGCGCCCATGACGCGATACGCGTACAGCGTATCGGCTTCAAGACCCGCAAAAGTCACGGAGTGATAGGCGGGTCGCTCGAGATAGTCGTTCCAACGGAGCTTGTAGACCTGAGCGTCAATGGTTTTGTGCAGGAGATCCGGCGATTCCGTGACCGCGGCGACCGCAACGGCACCCAAGTCCATACGCGTGTGGTCTGCGGCGGGCGCGATCTCGGCGCGCGTCTCGGTGACGCTCGCGTGCGTGCGCCACGATACGGAAAACGAAGCTCGCGGGTCCTGCTCGATCGTGACGATGATGCGATCGGGCCAGAGCGTCGCGGCCTGCCATGGCGGCGTCGAGGGCGGCCGCGGCGACGCTTGTGCGGGGACCGGCGGTGTTTGGACCCCCAGGAGTGCTCGCGTGCTCCGGAGACCTTCGTAGAGCCGCTCTTCGAAGCCGACGAGCGTCGCGATCGCATCCTCGTCGTAGAACGGCAGGTATTGCATGAGCAGCACGGCGCCGATACCGGTCGCGGGATCGATCCAGAATTCCGTATTGAAAATCCCCGCCCAACTCATGCTGCCGGGCGCGCGAATGCCGGGAATGTCGTGGTTGCCCGTGACCTGGAATCCCAGGCCGAAGCCGTCGCGGCCGGCGCCGAGCGGGAACGCGCGCGCGAGCAAGGGCAACGGCTCGTCCTGGAGCGAGACACGGACGCTGCCCAGCTGATTCCGTCCCACGAGGCGTACGGACTCCTCGCCAATGAGCCGCGTGCCGTCGGGTGCAACGCCGCCGCGCAAATACACTTGCACGAACTTCACATAATCTTCGGCGGTCGAAAAGAGCCCGCCGTCCCCGCTGACGGCGGAGCGCACGTCGTCGGGCAGAGGCGACTCGACGAGTCCCGTTTCCGTCATCCGATGCACGATCGCAACGCGTCCGCGCTTGCCGGCCGGCACGACGTATCCTGTATCGCCCATGCCGAGCGGCGCGAAGATGCGCTCCTCGAGGAAAACATCGAGCGTCCGGCCCTCGATTTGCTCGACGACGCGGCCGACCACGGCGATACCGCCCGCGTACGTCCATGCCGTGCCCGGATCGAACAAAAGCGGCAGCGCCGTGACGTCGACGCCGGGGTTCGCCTGGCTCAACCGCGCCATGGTATCGCTCGCAAAACCGTAAGCGAGGCCCGACGAGTGCGAGAGCAGCTGCCGGATCGTCACTTCGCTCGCCGCAGCGCGCGTCGTGTAGGCAGCGCTTTCCGCGTCGAAGGTCGCGATGACGGGCTTGTTCTCGAATTCCGGCACGTACTTCGAGATCGGATCGTCGAGACTGAGCTTGCCTGCCTCGACGAGCATCATGATGGCCGTGACCGCGACGGGTTTCGTCATCGACGCGATGTTGAAGATGGTGTCCGTGGACATCGGCACGTTGCCGGCGACGTTCCGGTGCCCCGCGACATGGCTGTAGACTATGCCGTTAGCATCGACGGCCAGCGCCACAAGACCCGGAATCTTGGTCTCTGCGACGGCTCGATCGAGATAGGCGTCGATGGCGGCCGCATTCGGCAGTTCGTCCGCGGCGAGAACGGGCGGCATGAGCGTCAGGAGCGCCGCGGCGCGCAAGCCGAGTCGCGCGCCGCGAATCAAGCGATCCAGCGTGTGCAAAGCGGGACTCCTCGAATCGTCGTCAGTAGGTAGTAGCTCAGGAGCACGATTGTAGCAAGAGCGGTTGCGCCTTCATCCATTCCCCTAACGTAGCTCGATTCTGTAAATAATTTCCTCACGCTTGGAAAGAATCGGTCCCGGAATCATCTCTGCACCTCATTGACACGACGCGCCACTCGTCTACGATACGCGATCATGAAAACATCATCGAAAAGAGCGTCCGCCAAGCGGCTCGACGCGGAGATTACGCGGGAATTCGACGGCGAAGGTGTGCGGCGGGCGCTGCTCGCGGCATTGACGTGCGTATACGAGAGCTCGCCGCACGTCACGTTGCCCCAGTTTCTCGTCGCGCTCGAGGTGCTCGCCGCCGAGCGCGACGGCAGCCCGCATACTCTCGTATCCCTCGTGAAGAAGCTCAATATGCCGTTCTCGACGGCTTCACGCGTCGTCTGGTCTTTGACGAAGGACGGCGGCGACCAGGGCATCATTCGCTATGAGCGGCACCCGACGGACCGGCGCAAAAAGTACCTCGTCATGGATCCCGACAACGTGAACCGGGACCTGCCGCGCGCGATTACGCGGGCCATGATCGACTACTACGGCGATTCCGTTAAGAAGCTGCAGCGCGCGGCCCAGCCCGTCGCCAAGAAGCCTGGCGTTACGTCCCGGACTTGAGCCGGCGGCGGTGGCTCCTTGTAGGAGCGAGCTCCGCTCGCGATTCCCCTCTTTGAAAAGAACCCGCCGCGCTTAAAATGCGGGGAAAGATCGCGAGCGAAGCTCGCTCCTACACAGGAGCGCGCGTGAAATGAGCAACGAGCTTGACGAGGGCGAGGGTGTCGTGACGGCAGTACTCGAGCAGGTCGCGGCGCAGCCTCTCGCGGCGCTCGAGCGCCGTCGTCGGCTGGATGGCTTCGAGATAGGCCGTTTGTGCCGACTCGCCGTCGCGGACCTCGCCGAGCGTGTCGTAGTCGAGCGCGGATGAGACGGCTCGTGCGACGGCCTTGAGCGACCAGGAGCCTCGCATGTCCGGATGATAGTAGTGCGCCTTGACGAGCGGCAGCAGATCGACGAGCCGCTTAACTATCGCCGCGAGCGGCGCGGCA
>DATCIQ010000167.1:0-10217 GCA_036507635.1 Gammaproteobacteria bacterium | reverse complement strand
GTAACATCGGCGGCAGTCCACGAGGGGAGCGCGCTGTGGCAACAATCGTTCAACCCATCGCCGCAGGCTTCAGCACCGAGCTCAGAGAACGATGGCCGGTCGTGGTCGTCGCTTATCTCATGATGCTGTTCGCGTTCGGCTTCCCGACGTTCGCGCTGCCGTTCGTCTATGCGGGCGCAATCGACGAGTTCGGTTGGACGCGGCAACAAGCGGTGTCGCTCGCATCGTTCAAGTTCTACACGTCGGCGATTGCCTCGCTCGTCGTCGGCCGCCTCCTCGATACGATCGATCCAAAGTACCTCGTCGCGGCCTGCGCCGCGCTCGGCGGCATCGGCATGATCAGCTTTTTTGCGACGGAAACGCTCCCGTCGTACTACCTCGTCGGCGTCGTGCTCGGGCTCAACGCGGCCGGCATGGCGGTCTCGATGAACTATCTCGTGTGCCGCACGTTCGAGCGTTCGACGGGCACGGCGCTCGGCATCGTGCTCGCGGGCACGAGCACGGCCGGCATGATCGTTCCGCTCATCATGGCGCCGCTCATGCAGTCGATCGGGTGGCGTCAAACGATGATGGTATTGAGCTTGGGGATATGGGTCGTCGCGATCCCTGCGTGGCTCATTCTGATGCGCAAAGGCGCCCGGCTCGCCGAGTCGCTCCGCTCGCCTGCCAACCGCCCATCGCCGAGCGACATGTGGGCGCACTTCAAGTCGCTCTCCGTCACGCGCAATTTCTGGTTCATTTTCATCGGTATCTTCCTCGTCTCCGCGGTCGATCAAGGCCTGTTGCAAAACCAGGTTCTGTTCCTGCGCGACGAGAAGGGCCTCGATCTCGACACCGTTGCCTGGGGCGCCTCGCTACTCGCGGCGATCGGCATCGGTTCGAAAATTCTCTTCGGCTGGGGATTCGATCGCGTGTCCATCGCCGGCATCGTCTTCTGTTACGCGCTGCTCGCGGTCTCGGTGGGGCTCGCGTTCGCAGTCACAGGCGTCGCAACGATGATGCTTTTCATGACGGTACGCGGCTTCGCGCATGGCGGTCTCATCGTCGATGGCCCCGTGCTCGCCAAGCACTACTACGGCCCACAGAACGTGGGCCTCAACATCGGGCTCTTTACGCTCTGCATGAGCGTCGGCTTCGGGTTTGGGCCGCCGTTTCTCGCGGGCCTTGCCGACGATTCGGGCAGCTATCTCGGCGGCTTCGGCATCGCCTTCGCTGCGGCCGCGATCGCGGCGCTCCTGCTCTACCCGATCAAGCCGCGGTTCTGGACACGCCCCTGACGGCCGCCGTACGGCAAGGCCAACTTCAAGCCTCGCTTACGGCGATCACAACCGACGCGCTGACACCGGCGCCGGACTCTTCGGGTTGCGAGAACACGCCACCGACGCGGTCCCTCAAGAACGTATCGTCGGCATTCCGCGTCACTCGTTTGGCGACGTGCTGCCGATACGGTTCCCATTCGTTGAACACGCGATCGTTGACGTCGTCGGGGAAGAAGATCTGGCTCGCCACGACCTCGTCGCCGCTCAAGAAGATCTTGAAGTGCACGTGCGGCGTGCGCCCGCCATACCAGCTCGGATAAATCGTGCGAAAAGCGACGCGCCCTTCGACATCCGTGAATTGCGTGCCGCGTAGAAAGCTCTTGCCGACGACCGCGGACGTTGCGACGCCGCCGACGCCCGACTGCCGCTCGTAGCCCGAGTAGAGCCCGAGCGCGTCGGCGTGCCAAACGTCGACGCGCGCCTGCTCGAGCGTCGCGCAATCGCCGGCTCGCATGACCTGAATCTTAAGCTCGAGCGGGGCGCCGGGCTGCCCGTCCGCAACGTCCTCGCGAACGAGATTCGGATCGAAGTAGAAGGGTCCCTCGCCGGAGTCGGGCGTCAACACACAAACTCCGGCCTGCGCTCGTGCGCGTCCGAGCGCGATGCTGCCAACGGTCAAGCCCGCGAACCCGAGGAACATGCGTCGCGGCACGGCGCTCGCGGTCGGCTCACGCCAAGCGGGGATCGGGTTGCGCGGGTTGCGCGCCATCAGGCTCCCTCGGTATTCTGCCGAAGATTACTATACTCCGATCGTCGCGGCCTACGGGAACGCCGCCGGCGCTACCCGGCGGCAGCTAGGAAACCCTGCACCAGCTCTCCGGCGGCCCACGAGCCCGGCGAGTGCGGTCGCAATCGTGCGGTAGCGCGGCGTACGTTCGGGCCAGGGCGCGCCGCGGGTTCGGGGCGGTATTACCTCGCGATTCGCTTCTATGGTAGCCTCAACGAGCCAGGGCGATACGGGAGCTGATCATGGTAAAGGGATTGACCGGGGCACTGCCCAGTCTCCTACTCATGGGGTGCGCGACCACGCCCGCCGAGGTCGCGCAAGAACCCGAGGTGCTCGAGCCCATCGACATCACCGCCCAACTTGCCGCCGCGGGCGCAGAAATCGTCGACGTCCGCGAGCTCGATAACGGCACGGTCTGCGAACGCCGCGTTCCGACGGGCTCACGAATCGCCGAGGAATGGTGTTACACGCAGGCAGAGTACGAGGCACGCCGCGAAGCGAATCAGGACATCCTTCGGCAGGACATGGAAGAGATGCGTCAGCAGCAGGAAACTCGCCGCATCGCCCAGCAAGAGGCACGCAGCCAGGCGATACGAGGGTCGTTGGGCCGCTGAAAGCGCCTCCCTGAATCGCGGTCCGAATCCTTACGCGCTCACGGCAAGGTACAACGAAAAAGGCCGCACTCGTTTCCGAGTGCGGCCTTGTGGTCAGAGCTGACCTCGCTGCATCAGCAGCCTTGCGTCAGAACGTCATCCGCAAACCGACCCGATACTGCGTACCGGCCGTATCGTAGAAGATCGCGTTCGTGCCACCGCCAAAGGCCGAGCCGTACAGCGGCGGGTCCTCGTCGAACAGGTTGTTGATCGAGCCCCAAAGCTGGAGGTTATTGCCGCCCGACAACTGGAAGTCGTACGTCCCGGACAGCGAATACACCTCATACGAGTCGATCACGTTCAAGGTGGTCGTCTGGCACGGCGCGACACAGTTCGCCGCCCCCGGGGGCACTGGAACCGTCGGGTTGAAGTTCGGATCGTCGGGTCCGATTCGGTCGCGCGCGACCTTGCCGTCATCCACGTAACGCACCTGACCCGTCAGCGAGAAGTTGCCGCGGGACCACGTCGCGATGACGTTGGCTGCCGTATCGGCCGCCGAGGCGTAGTCGCTCAAGAAGCCCACGGCGTTACCCACCGTGCCGGCGATGTTCACCGGCGGCGGCTGCGGGTTCAGGAGCGGGTTCCGCACGATACTGACATCTTGAAGGAACGTTCGTGTGGCCAGCGCGCGGAGACTCAACGTGCCGTTGTCGAGCGTCTTGATCCAGTCGAACGTGAAGTCGAGGCCTTCAATCGCGTAGAGGCCCGCGTTGTAGGTTTCGGCGTAGTAGTTCTCGATGTTGATGAAGCACGTCGCCGGGCACGGGATCGAGTCCGAACCCGCCGTGGGTGCCCCGATATGATCGACCGACGGATCCCGCCACGGGGTAGTGGTGCCGTTCGTGATCTTGTCGCAATACGACTGATCGCCGAGGAAGCACCCTTGGATCGTGATGGACAGGTTCGCCGGCGCGATCGATTGGTCGAGATCGATCTCGAAGTAATCCAACGCGAGGCGGATGCTCGAGTTCTGCGGCTGAATCACGAAGCCGATCGTCGAGGTGTCTGCTTCCTCAGGTTTGACGTTGCTCCTTGCGCCGCCGTACAGGATCGAGCTCACCGGGTCCGGGTTCATGCTGTTCGTCCACGGGTTGTTGGAGAACGGCGGCTGAATGAAGCCGAAGAAGCTGCCCGGCGTGAACACCTGGCCGTAGTAGAGCTCGCGGTGGTTCGGCGCACGGATGTCGTGCGACTCGCTCAACCGCAAGCGCAACGCCGGCACGATGTCCCATTGGACGCCGACCTTATACGTGCTGATGTCATAGTCGTACTTGGTGCCCGGATCCGGCGTGCCGAAACCGGCCGTGTTCTCGTACTCCGACTGGCGCGCCGCGACGTTCATCGAAACCGTCTCGTGGAACGGAATGTCGAGCTCGGCGAAGTACTCCATCACGTCGACGTCGCCCGCGAAAGACTCACCGTATTGGATCGCGAAGTCCTTGCGGACCGCGGGATCAAGCTCTTCCGCCGCGATGTTCTCGAGCTCCTCCGACCGGAACGAAATACCGGCCGCGGCACGTATCGGGCCGGCGTCGCCGAACCCTCTGCCGATGTCACCCGAGGCGACGAACTCGACCATGGCTTGCGTGACGGTGGTGTCCTCACGAATGAAGCCGAACGCATAGGCCTTCGTCGCGTCGGGTATGGGCCCCGATCCGAAAGGATTGAGCGGCTCGCAACCGATGCGCAGAGTCGGATTCGCGACGAGGCGGCCGGCGGCGCTGAAAAAGTTGCCGACAGCGACGGGCGTTGTGACGTTCGGGTCCACGACCGAACGGCACTCGGGCTGACCGTTTGCATCGAGAACCGTGTCGATCGCATAGTTGTACCGATTCTCGTGCACGAGATCCCGAACGAGCTGCGTGCGATCGGACTCACCATGCTGGTAGTAGGCATCCCAGGTCCACGACGAATCGCCGAACTGACCGTCGAACCCGAAAGCGTACCGCGTGAGATCGGTCTCGGTGACGTTGCCGTGATCGATCTGGTTTTCCCAGTTATGGTGGAACGGCACGCCGCCGAAGATGCACGGGAACGCGAATTGATTCGCAGTCACGAAATCGAGCAGGCTCGTGTTGCCGACGACCGACGGCTGAATGTAGGCGTTGTCGGTGCGAATGCACGTGTTCGTGACGTTCGTGAACCCGCCTTCGGAATCCGTCTCGGTGTCGCCGTACGACGCCTCGACGAAGAAGCCCAAGTTCTCGCCGATGTCCTTCGTGAAGCTCGCATAGCTCGTAATGCGCTCGACGGGCGAACGCAGCACGGTGTCCTCGTGAATCCCTTCGCCTTCGCCGCCGAATGCATTGGCTTGGAAGAGGCCGTCGCCGCCCACCCCGGGGTCGAAATTGACGAGGCCGTTGCCGGCATCGTTGACCCTGACGTTCGGCGCGATGGTACCGGAGTTCGGCACGCGGCCGCCGACTCCCGGCACCCAGAAAATGCCCGAGCGGCTGTTCCAGGTCTCGTGCACGTTCGGACCGATCAAGTTCTGCGGAAGGCCCTGGGTATTTGCAGGAGTGCCCCAAACCCAGTTTGTGATCGTGGCCGTGTTCGTGCCGCACCAGTCGCGCGCGCTCGAGCACTTGAAGATCCCGTCCGAGTCCTCGCCCTCGACTCCGACTACGAAATGCCCCGTCTCGCCGACCGGAGTGCCGAAAGCGAAGCCGTAGTGCGTGCTGTCGCCGTCGCCTTCGCCGGTCGCGCCGAAGTCGACGTCGGCCTTGAAGCCCTCGAGGTCGCGGTCGAGCAAAATATTCTGCACGCCACCGATGGCGCCGGAGCCGTACGACGCCGACGCGCCGCCCGTCACGGTTTCGACACGATCGATGAGGATCGTGGGAATGAAGTTCAAGTCGACGCCGTCGCCCTGATTCGTCGGCACGTGCCGGCGCGAATCGACGAGCGTCAGCGTGCGAGTGCCGAAGAATGGATTCAGGCCGCGCAAGTTGGCAAGCGTCGAGCCGTTGAAGAAGTTGCCGCCGGGGTTTGCATCCGGCGAGTTCCGGTTCACATTTTGCGGAACGCCGACCATCGCCTGGCCGAGATTGATGATGCCTAAGTTTTGCAGGTACTCGTTGTCGATGACGGTCGTCGGTTGCGCCGAGCTGAAATCGTCGCGCCGAATGCGCGAGCCGGTGACCGTTACCTCCTCCAAGCCTTGAAGTGCCGCTGGTTCCTCGTCTTGCGCATAGGCAGTGCCGCTCAATGTGGCACCGGCCATAGCGGCCGTGATCGTCGAGGCGAGCAAGCCGAAGCTGACTCGCCTAAATGGCGTCTGCGATTTCACCGTTTTTCCTCCCCAAGGCGAATGACCTATTGTCCGCTGCGTTCTGTTGCATTTTAGCAACATGTTTTACGCAGTACTTATGAGTGTTGCAGGAACCCGTCGCAAAAGCAAGACGCTTCAAGGTGGCAGCCCGATCATGCGTTCCGCGGCCATTTGGCGCAGGCGCTCGAGCTCCCGGGCGACCGACCGGCCCCGACCGACATCAACCTCTGAATCCGCCAGCATCGCCTGCCACGCCGCGAGCCGCCGGCGCGTCAGCTCGAGCTCGGCAGTGGACACAACATAGGTTCCCTGCTCGACGGCAAGGAGCTCGCCACGCATAAGTTGTGCCGCATAGCGGGCGCTTTCCAAGAGCGCGTCGGCATCGCGCAAGGCGCTCGCAGCCTCGGCGCGGAGCAGGAGGAGCTCGGGTTCCGGCCGGATCAGCAGCGCCCGGTCGATGATGCGGAGCGCGTCGCGCGCATAGCGCGTCTCGCCCGCGACTCGGATCCGCCAGTCGGCGCGCAGCCGCGCGGCCTCGGGGAACCAGAAATCCGTGACGGCGCTGGCGGCGAGCACGTCGTCGAGCGCGGCGAGCGCCCGGAAGTCCTGCGCGAACGCGAGTCCCCAGCCGCGAACGACGGCCGCGGCGGAACCCGTCAGCGGACGCGCAAGCTCCGCGACTTCGGCGGACGCGCTCCCGCGGGCGAGGTCGGCCAACAGCGGCCGCAGCAGCGCAAAGCGTGCATCGTCGTTGTCGGGATCAGCACGAAGCGCCGCGCGCAGCTCGTCGCGTGCGGCGCCTCCCTGCCCGTTGCGCTGCGCGACGAGCCCGCGAATCAAGGCTTGCAGCGAAGGATCCGGCACGACGGTGCCCAGCGCGGTCGCGCGCTCGACTTGCCCCTGCGACAGCAGCCGGGTCGCGATGTAAGGGAAGTCGAGCTCGGACTGGAGCTCGCCGTGCAACAAGCTCGCGGGGTCGAGCAGCGGGTCGTGCGGCGCGAGGAGTGCCATGAGCTCGCTAGCCGAGAGCCCGTTGGCGAGCGCGCGGCTCTCCGTCGCGATGCGGTTGCGGTCGTCGGTGCTCGGAGGCGCGCCGGCGGCAAACTCGCGGATTCCGGCCTCGTCGAGCACGAGCGCGGCGGCGAAATCGTCGACGCCGTTCAAACCCATGTAGCCGAAATACAGAACGTTGGCGCGAATCGGCTGGCCGGTCCGCGCGATTTGCCGCTCGACGTCGAGCGGCAAATCGGAGGCGAGAAAGTAGAGCACCGAGCCGGCCGCCTGGTAGAGACGCACGTGCTCGAACGTCTCTGCGAGCGTCGCGGCGAGGGTCTTGAGCAACGCCGCGTCGACGAGGCCCGTGCTCATCCATTGCAGCAGGGCTCCGCCCTCGTTGAGGTGGCCTTTGGCGAGCTCGAGGAATTCGCGCGTGAAAAGATGCGACGCGCCGGCCGTCCACGGGTGCGAAGGCTGGGAGACGATGAGGTCGTAACGTTTGTCCGTGAGGCGCAAGGCGTTGCGCGCATCGTTGAGCACGACTTTGACCCGCGGGTCGGCCAAGGGATCGACGGCGCGTAGGCCACTGATGCGCCGATTGGCCTCGACGACCTCGCGCTCGAGCTCCACGACGTCGATCGCACGCACCGACGGCGGAATGCCCTCGAGTGCGACGCCGCCGCCGAAGCCGATCACGAGCATCGTCGCGGCGCTCGGGCGGCTCGCGAGCGGCAGCGCCGTGAGCCACTGGTCCGTCTGCCCGATCGGCGGCGCGCCCCTCGGCAGGATGCTGGCTTCCGGCAAGCCGTTCGTGCGGAGCTCGAACTTGCCGCCGCGATCGGTGAGCCACACCGTCGCGGAACGGCCGACCGCGTAATAGAGCTCGGTCGTTTGCGCGGGGTCCGCGAGGGCGAATACGCTGCTCGCGATCACGGCGCGCGGCCGCGCGGGCGTATAGAGCACCGCGCCGGCCACGACGCCGAGAGCCAGGCCCGTGATGAGCGCGGCGCGGCGCGGCGCCACGAACGCGGCCGCCCAGAGCGCGAGCGCGAGATTGACGAGCACGGCGAGCTTCATGGCGCCTTCGAAGCCGAGCTCGGGGATGAGCACATACCCGCCGAGGATCGCGCCGAGGATCGCGCCAAGCGTGTTCCATGCATAGACGCGCGCCGTCGCCGTGCCCGCGTAGGCCTCGCTCGGCGCAAGCACGCGCACGGCGAAAGGAAACGTCGCGCCGATGAAAACAGTCGCCGGCGACATGACGAGCGCCGCGTAGACGGCAAGCTCGGCAGTCGAGCGCGTCGGCGGGATCAGCGGTCCCATCCACGTGTACGCGGCGATCGACGAGAGCGCGATCGCGGCTTGCGTCACCACGAAGGCGAACGCCGCGCGCTCGCGGGTCGCCGCGAGCGTGCCGGCAAGCCCACCGCCGAGAGCGATACCGGTGAGAAACGCCGCGAGCATCGTGGCGAACGCGTAGAGGCTCCCCCCGAGCACGTGCGTGAGCATGCGCGTCCAAAGCACCTCGTAACAAAACGCCACGGCCCCCGATACGAGCATCAGCGGCAAAATCCAGGCCGCCTGCGGGGCGAGAGCAAGGCGCAGCCGTTCCGGGAGCGCCCTGCCGGCGCGCGTCTCAGAGGCGTCTCCGGTCACGCTCACGGCGGTCAGGTCGGCGGCCCCGCGCGCGAGCGCGACGGCGATCGCGAACACGGCGAAATTGACGGCGACGCCGACCCACACGGTAGCGCGCAAACCGGCCGCGGGCAGGAAAACGAATGCGGCAGCGATGGTTCCGAGCACAGCGCCGGCCGTATTCAGAGCGTAGAGCAGCGCGACGCGCGGTCCGACCTCGCGGTCGGCACGGACAGCGTAACGCGTCAACAACGGCAGCGTCGCTCCCATGCAGGCCGTCGGCAACGCGAGCGCGAGGAAACCGACTACGACGTAGAAAACCGGCTGGCCGATCATCCCCGCGTCGGGCGGCTCGGCCCGACCGCCGAGGACCCATGCGTAGGCGCCCTCGGCGCCCGCAAGCAACAGAGGCACGGCGAGCGCGGAGACTGCGATACCGGCCTCGAGCAGGCCGTAAGCCAGCACGGGGCGGCGCACGCGCATCCCGAAACGCGCGGCTGCCGCGGCCCCGGCCGCGAGACCGGCCATGTAGGCGCTGAGCACGGCCGCGACGGCGAGCTCGCTCGTGCCGAAGACGAGCGAGAGCTGCCTGAGCCACGCCGTCTGATAGATAAGAGCGGCGAAGCCCGACAGGAAGAAGCATGCGGCGACGGCGCCGAGCCGCGCCGGCACAGGACCACCGCTGTTCGGGGCGTCGCGCGCCGGACCGCGGTTTTCCGCCGCCACATGCGCCGACCGAGCGTGACTCGTCTCATCGGCGCGTTTGCGCGCCCGCCGCGTCATGGCTGGCATCCCCAGATCTTTACTCTTGCGCATTGTAGGCGAGCGTACTCAGGTCGCGCACCGACCGAGCAGGGCGCGCCGCGCCCTGCCCATTTCTACGTATACTGGCCGCTCAATGACAGCGACGCCGCGGCTTGGGGCCTTAGATCAACTCGTGGAATCCTTCGCGGCGCGGCGCGGCAATCCGGCCGTCGTGGCTTT
Source organism: Gammaproteobacteria bacterium (assembly GCA_036507635.1). Lineage (GTDB taxonomy): Bacteria > Pseudomonadota > Gammaproteobacteria > Steroidobacterales > Rariloculaceae > DATBLZ01. Next base: position 632 of record DATCIQ010000167.1, on the reverse strand, counting down.
CGGCGCGCACGGCAGCGCCACCCAGGATTATGGTGTCTTGCACGACGAGAGCCGTCGCGTCGCGAGCGGACTACTCGAGCGGGGCCTCGGCGCCGGCGACATGGTGCTCTTGTGGGCGCCGAACAGCGCAGCATGGGTGGCCGCTTACTTCGGTATCGTGGGCTGCGGCGCGACAGCCGTCCCACTCGATCACCAGTCGACCGTCGAGCGCGCAGTCGCGGTTCTCAAGCACAGCGGCGCGAAGCTTGTCTTCACGGTCGCCGCCCATGCTGCCGCGCTCGAGCGGGCGGTCGACGGCGCCAAGATCCCGTGCCTGTTGCTCGACGGCGACGAGTCCGATGCACGCTCGTGGCAGACGCTCAAGCCCTCTTCGCGCCAAGCGCCGCCACCCGACGCGGCGCGCATCGCGTCATTGCTCTACACGTCGGGCACGACGGGCGTGCCTAAGGCCGTTCCGTTGACGCATGGTAATCTCGCCGCGAACGTCTCGCCCTTACGCGACGCCAAGCTCATCGAGGCAGCCGACGTCGTGCTGGTACCGCTGCCGTTTCATCACGTCTACCCGTTCACGGTGGGCCTCTTGACCGTGCTCGCCACGGGCGCGCGCGTGGTGTTGCCGTCCGGTATCTCGG
>DATCIQ010000166.1:0-4516 GCA_036507635.1 Gammaproteobacteria bacterium | reverse complement strand
GGCGTCGAACACGCGCAGCGCCGGCGGCCTAGGCCTGAGCTGCGCAAGCTCGCGCGACGCACGCTCCGCGACTTTGCGCTTCTCGTTCGTGGTATTGACGAACGCCAAGTATTTCTGGCGGTTGTCGTAGAACCGAAACGGGCGATCGTAAGTCACCGCTCGCTTCTCTGCGGCGGAACCGGTGGCTGCCGGGGTCTTCTTCTTGCTGATTTTCTTATAGGAAGACGCTTTGGCGCTCATCTTGATGCCCTTATCTCCCGTCGACGCGACACGCGATTCACCGTTCGCCACTTCTTCGGCTGCGTGCGATTCGATGAAGGTTCTGATTCGCTCCGCCGTCTCCAGCGTGACGTCTTTGCCATCGCGCAACCGCGCGCAGAGCTTGCCGTCGTTGACGACCTGCCGGCCGAAGGTCGATTCGGCAATCTTCGACCGACGGCAAAATTTCTCGATTTCCCCGAGTAGAGATTCGGCCGTGCTGCTCATCGATGCTGGGGCTTTCCGGTTCCCGCGGATCCGTTCTTCTTGGTCGCGCGGCAAGATACGCCGCTCCCGCTAGAAAAGCAAGATTTTCCTGCCCACCTTCGACCTCCGTGTCAGCAGTGGGCAAAATCCCACCCAGGACCGCCGAGTCGTCTAGCAGAGCGAGAACGCGAGATCGTCCTCTGAGGGCTGTGACTCGCGCCAACGACTAGAACACGGCCGTTGCTCTTGGGCAATGACGGGGAACTGCCCAACGCGAGGCAGCCCCATTCCGGGGCCGCCCTCCGTGTCACCTGGTAAAACGGCTGAAGAGAGCCTTACTAGAACACGAAGCCCAGACTGAGCCCCACTTCGCGGGCTTGTCCCACGACCGTGAAGTCGTAGCCCCAGACAGTACGTGTGTCGAAGCCGCCATTGACGTAAAACTCGTCGGTCAAATTGCGGCCCCAGAACTCGAGACTCCAGTTCCGCTCCGCAGGTTCATAGCGTAGGCGCGCGTTGAGAATTCCGTAGGCCGGCTCGAAGATCGTGTTGCCGTTGGCGTCTTTCGGAATGCGCTGATTGGCCGGGTCGCGCACGTACTCGTCCTTCCAGCCGTAGTTGCCGGCGAACAGAAGGTGCCCGCCGTCCGCGAGCGGCAGATCATACTGAGCGCCGAGTGAGACACTCGTTTCGGGGGCGTAGGCAAACGGTGTTCCGGGCTGAATGCCGTTGATACCCGTTGGATCGGCATCGCCGATGTCCAGGTAGTTCGCATCGAGCAAGCCTATGCCAGTGTTGATGAGCCAGCGGTCGGCGGGCGCCCAAATGAGCTCGAACTCCCAACCTTCCGCTTCGGCGAGACCCTCGCTCGTGTTGACCGGAAATGGCAGCTTCTGACCCGGGTTGTTGGGGTCGTCCGGCAAAATCGGCACGCGCAGCCCATCCCATTTGGAAGCGAAGTAAGTGGCGTTGAAGCGCAGCCGCCCGTCCATCCAGTCAGAGCGCAACCCGAACTCGCGCGTCGTGATGATCTCGGGATCGAGGATGATCGGATCGGGGAAATTCGGGCTGATCGTTACGCCGCCGGACGTGAAGCCTTCACCCCAGCTCGCGTAGGCCATCACGTCGTCGTTGATTTGGTAGGTCGCGGCAAACTTGTTCGTCGTGACGTTACCGAGGTCGGGGTCCGGCGTCACGACGAGCACGGTTCCTGCGAACTGGTCGCCGCTGGGCGGGAGTTGGTCCGTCATCGGCCGGAATCCCTCGGTCGCCGTGTACGTGCGCGCCTCGCCATCGTCGGACGTGACGCGGACGCCGAAGGTCAGGCCGAGATCTTCGGTCACGTTGTACGTGACTTCACCGAAAAACGCGGAGTCCTCGTCGTCGTTGGCGGTCAAGGTGTCAGCGGAGATATTGAGCGGATTGAACGTCGCCAAAGCAATGTTGCCGACGGTCGTTCCGTAGGCGCGCACGTAATCGCGCGCAGCGACATCGAGCGCCGGCAGCGCCGGACCCTCGTTCGGAATGAAGAACTCCCACATGGCCCAGCGGTAGTAGCGCGTCAACGCCTCCTGGCGCAGGTAGTAGAGCCCGGCGAGCCAGTCGACCTTGCCGTTGAAGTTGTCGCCCGTGAAATGGATCTCCTCGGTGAAGTTGTCTTGGCGCGTGTAGAAGTCGTCGGTCGTGACCGTGAACTCCGAGCCGTCGAAGTCCGTCACTTGGCGCTGGTCCATTTCCCAGCCGGATGTGATCGACTCGATCGCGAAGTGCTCGGTGACGTCCCAATTCAATGTCATCGTCGCGTACTGAAGGTCGCGGGTCGTGCCGGCACCGGCCGTATCCGAGCGCGTCTGCCACTGATCAAGCTGCCCGCCCGGGAAACCCGGCTCGTGCGTCTGCGGCGTGAAGCGATTGAAGGCTAGGGTCTTCGGAGGGTTCGGGAACGCCGGGTCGATCGCCCGCGCCGTCGCCAAAAAATCCGGGTTGCCCGCTAGAACGTTGTAAGCGAGATAGCGGGGATGCGTCGTATTCGTGAATTGCACGATGCGCGGATCGCTCGTGCGCTTGTTCTCGTCGGTCAGCGTGAAACGCATTGAGAAGCTGTCCGTCGGCTCCCAAAGAATGTCGCCGCGAAAAATCGTGTCGTCCTGACCGCCGAAAGCGCGTGGAACAGTAACGCTGTCGAGGAAGCCGTCATTGTAGTAGCGCGCCCCCGTCCACTTCGTCTTGAGCGTATCGGAAAGCGGCAAGTCCACGGCCAGCGTGGCGTCGCGTCGACTGAACTCGCCGGCGGTAAGGCTTGCGCGCGCCCCGAATTCGTCAGCCGGCCGGCGCGTCGTAATGTTCACGGCGCCGCCGTTCGTATTGCGGCCGAACAGCGTGCCTTGTGGACCCCGCAGCACCTCGATGCGCTCGAGCTCGATGAAATCGTTCTCCAAAAATCCGCCATTGCCTTGCCACACGCCGTCGACATAGATGCCGACGCCTGGCAGGCCGCGAATATAAAAGCTGCCGCCGCCGGGGCCGCCACCGCCGGCAGGGTTCAGAACGACGTTGGGCACCATGATGCCGAGGTCCCGCCCCTGCTCAATTCCAGCGAGCTCCAACGCCTCGGCCGTAAACGCCTGAATCGAGATCGGCGTGTCTTGGAGATTCGTCTCGCGCCGCGTGGCGGTGACGAGGATTTCTTCGATCTGCTGCGCGAGTGTCGCAAACGGGATACTCGCCAACAGCGGAATGCCCAATAACGCGGCCGTACTCGACAGCCGACAACTCTTTAAGCGCATGGTTCTCCCCCCTCGCCCTTTAGTGTTGCAAAAACAAACTGGCTCACGCGAGTATCGCTCAAGTTGTGCCAAATGCAAACCCCGCTCGCAGACGGAAGCCAGGAGAATAGGGGATTTCCGGCACCCGACCGCGCGGCTGTTGCTTTCACGCAACGCTCGGCCGCGAGCCGCGAGCACGAGCGACGATCAGTCAATGATGGCCTGTCGCACGGCGTTCTCGAAGGCGCGGCGCAGCTCGCCGCCAGACCCGCCCTGGATCATGAAAATGGACACCATCTCTTCCTCGGGCTCGATCCAGAAGCTGACGCCGGTGCCGCCGGCCCACCCGTAAGCGCCCTCGGACACGGCGAGATCCGCTGCGACCGGGTCCTCGACGACCTGGACGCTCAAACCGAATCCCATGCCGCGCGCCGGACGCCCGAATTGGCCGTTGACCCTATCGCCCGTGTGATTCGCGGTCATGAGGTCGATCGTGCGCGGGCTCAAGTACCGCCGGCCGTCGAGCTCGCCGCCGTCGAGCAGCATCTGCGCGAACTGCAGATAATCTTCGGCCGTGCTCGCAAGACCGCCGGCGCCGGAGAAATAGACGCGATTGAGCTCTTGCTGCTCATTGGCCACGAGGCCCTCCGGTCTGCGTGCGTAAATCGTGGCGACGCGCTGTGCACGCCGGTCCGCAAAATAGAAGGCCGTATCCCGCATGCCGAGCGGCCCGAACAGACGCGCCTCGAGAAACTCATCGAAGGTCCGGCCGGAGATGACTTCGATGATCCGGCTCAACACCTCGAAGCCCGCAAGACCGCTATAGCGCCACAACGTGCCGGGCTCAAAATCGAGCGGGACACCCGCGAGCTTCGGGATGTAGGTCGCGAGCGTATCCGTGGGAGCCCGCGGCGCGAGCTCGGCCGCGGCGCGTGCACTTAAGCCCCCGCTCACGAGGCCCGAGCCGTGCGTCAAAAGATCGCGAATCGTGATCTCCCGTGTCGCGGCGACGAGGTCGTACGCCCCTTCGGGGCCGCCCGGTCGCGGCACCGCGACCTGCTTGAGCTCACTGAATTCCGGAATGAATCGCGACACGGGATCGGCGAGACGGATCTCGCCCTCCTCGACCAACATCATGATCGCCACGGCCGTGATCGGCTTCGACATCGACGCGAGGCGAAAAATGTTGTCGGTACGCATCGGCGCGCGCGACTCGATGTCCATGAATCCCTGCGCTTCGAAATGCGCGATTCTGCCGCGTCGCGCCACGAGCGTGACGGCGCCCG
>DATCIQ010000165.1:0-3014 GCA_036507635.1 Gammaproteobacteria bacterium | reverse complement strand
AAGCGGGAGTCGGGAGTCTCTGTGTTCGCGACGGCAGCGATCATGGAGCCGAGCGCGCGATCGCGCGTGGCACCGTTCGGAAGTCCCAACACCCAGCCGCGAGCGGCTTCGACGTCGATGGCTGCCCATTGTTGCGCGACGGTGCCGAGCGCAGCGTCCCGCAACTCGGGCGCGCCGATAGCACCCGCCCATTGCGCCGCGGCCGGTGGATCCCGCTGCGCCCACTGCATGGCGATCATGGTGGCAGCGGATCCGACCACCTCGGCGCCGGCGCCGAGGACATCGAGCAATCGTACCGCGGCCGGTGGATCGATGGCGGCAAGCCCCTGAGCAGCCGCGACGGCACCTGGTTCATAGGCAGGGTCGCCGCGAAAACGCGCTAACCATGTCACGGCCAATTGTGGATCGGCGCGCGCATAGCCCACCGCCACCGCACTGATCCACTCCGTACGAACCGCACTCGGAACCTGATCCACATACAAGGCCGCCGATTCCGGGTCTTGCTGAGCGAACGCGCTCGCCATGCCTCTGAAAGCATCGCTGCGAACTCGATCCCGGTTCGCAAGGAGCCACTCGAGAGCCGCCTCCCCGTCGCGCGCCGCCCAACTCGCAATCACTGCTTGCAACGCTTGTTGCTCTGCGTCCGAAGAGTCAGGTAATGAAAGCAACTTCTCGGCCATGGCCCGCGCGTCGCGTCGGCCTGACGCCGTCGCCGTGCCGACAATGAACTGGATGGCCAGCGTGCGGTCCATCGGCGGTTGTGCGAGCGCGAGGTCGAAGGCGCGCTCCGGATCCGCTTGCGCTACGCCGCTCAACACGGTCGGTATCAAGCCGGGGATAGGTGGCCGCACGCTGCGCGCCCAAATCAGCGCCGCATCCGGGTCCGCGCGGCCATACGCGCTCGCAATCTGTCGCAGGAGCGCCTGGCGATCCGCTGCCGGCAACTCGTCGACATAGGCGAGCGCAGCTCGGGGGTCTTGGCTCGCTAGCAGCTGCATCCCAATTTGCCGAGCAATGTTCGCCGTCTCCCGCGGCAACCGCGTAACCATCGCCAGTATTTCTCTGGGGTCCGCTCCCTCGAGCTCTTGCACGGCCGGCCTAAGCCACTGCATAGCCAAGCGGGGCGAGCTCTCGAGAGTCGCGGCGTACTCGAATGCTGCGATGGGGTCTTGCTTCGACCACTCTTGCAGCACGCCATAGCGAAACACGTCCCGCGAGGCCGCGTCGTCGATGAGATCGATTCGATCGAGCGCGCCGCGCCGGTCGAGTCCTACCCAGCTTTTCGCCACCTCACCGAGCGCACGACCGCGCGTTACGGCATCTTCTAGGGACAATGCTCGTGTCAATGCGTCCTCGAGCGCGCGTTCCGCCGCGTTCTTGTCGACGTCGGCCAAGACTTGAAGCAAAGGCGACAGAAGCGACATATCGAGCTCGAGGTCCGCCGCGACGCGCGCGGCCCGTTCGGGATCGATCTCGGCCAAGCGCGCGAACAGCACTTCGAACGTGAACTGTCGCGTGCGCGTGCTCGGCGCCTGCGCGGCCTCCTCGATGCGCCATTCCAGCTCGGCGGCGTTCGCATCCACAGCAAGCTCGTAAATGCTCATGCGTTCGGCGATCTCCGGCGGGCGCCCGGCCGGAGCGGGGACGCTGCGTACGCTCCGGGCATCGACGAGAGGCACGTCGCCGACCGCGGCAGGAGTCGCCGATTCGAATCGGGAGTGCCGGACCGGAACGAGGTAATAAGTGGCCGCCGCTCCAGCGAGCACTCCCACGAGCAGCACGAGCAGGGTGCGAGGCATGCAGCCGGTATAGCAAAAACCGGAGGCCAGGGGAATTCCCCGAATGTCCATGCCTTCGTTGCCCTACGAGTAACCCGCGCGTAGCATGGCCGCGCGTGGCGACAAGATTTGTCGAGGCGGAGGATCGCTGATGAGCCGACCCCATAGACCCGCAGTTGCGCGCCGCTGCGCCGTGATTTTGGGAATCGCGGGCCTACCCGGTGCCGCCGCCGTGCACGCGCAATCCGACGACGCAGCTGCGGACGTACCGACGGTGGTCGGCGCGCTCGCGCCGGCGAACCTCGCAAAAGAGCGCCCTGCCGCGCCGTTCGATCTCACGGGCACGTGGTTCGTCGATCTCGATGCGACGCCCACGTCTTGGCGCTTCGGCCCGCCGTATCCGAAGCTCACGCCGGCGGCTCAAGCGCATTTCGACGCAGCGGTCGCCGCGACCGAGGAGGGCAAGGTCTATCGCGACGACATCGGCCAATGCTGGCCGGCCGGCGTGCCGCTCATCATGACGCGCGTGTGGCCCATCGCGATGATCCAGCTGCCGACGGCCATCTACATGATCAACGGGTTCATGAACAGCCTGCGCATCGTCTATCTCGACGGCCGCGCTCACATGGACCCGGAGATCGTCGTGCGCAGCTTCAACGGCGAATCCATCGGCCACTGGGAGGGCGAAACGCTCGTCGTCGACACCCGCTATTTCGTCGACGACCATCACTGGATGGACCAGGGCGGGGTCGCGATACCCGCGGGAGATCAATTGCAGGTCATCGAGCGTATTCGCCTCATCGACGACGGCGCGCGGCTCGAGATCGAGTACGTCATGACCGATCCCGAGCATTGGGAGGGTCAATGGCGCAGCACCAAGTATTGGAACCGCGTCGACGACGTCGACATCACGGAGGTCGAATGCTTGCCCGATCTCAACGAGAACCTGCCGAGCACGACCTCGAAATCGCTCGTCAACTAGGAGACCTCATGAGAGCCGCTTACGTCACGATCGGTCTCTTTGCCGCGTCGAGCGCCGCGCTCGCGCATCACTCGCCGGCGGTCTTCGACCAGACCAAGCACGCCGAGATCGAGGGCGTCGTCACGGAATTCACCTGGGCCAATCCGCACTCCTGGATACACCTCGACGTGACCAGCGAGGCCGGCGCCGTGGAAAGATGGAGCATCGAGATGAATCCGCCCACGTTTCTCGTCCGGGGCGGATGGAAATCGACG
>DATCIQ010000164.1:0-2864 GCA_036507635.1 Gammaproteobacteria bacterium | reverse complement strand
CGATCTTCAACCGACCGTCGCGACGGAAGAACCGCGAGCGAAGCTCGCTTCTACGAAGGACGCCGCTCCCCCAGACGTTCGGCCAGAATTGTCACGAGCGGCTTCATGAAGTAGGCGTCCTCGGGCATTGCGTCGACAGTGATGCCGGCTGCGCGCAACGTGGCGGCGACGACCGGTCCCACGGCCGCGACGAACGCTTTTTTCAAGCCCGAGGCGAGCTCCTTTTCGAGACCGCGCTCGTGCGCGAGCTTGACGAGGCGCTCGACCTGCGATTGGCTCGTGAACGTGATCGCGTCGATGGCGCCGCGATCCAAGCTCGCGATGAGCTCGAGGACGCGCGCGTCGTCTGCGGCCGAGGCATAGACGTAGGGTGCTACCCAGTCGGGGCGGGCGTCGCGCGCCGCCAAGTACTGCTCGAGCTCGGGGATGCGCTTGTCGCCATAGAGCTGCACGGCGATGCGCTGCCCGCCGATGTCGAGCGTCTCCAACGTCGCGATGATGCCGGCCGTCGTCGGCTGCCGCGCGTCGATCTCGGCCTCGAGCCCCAAGCGGCGCAGGGCGCGCTTCGGCTTCGGGCCGCGGCAAAGCTTCTGCGTCGCGCGCAGAACGGCAATGAACGGTTCCTTGAGGCCGTCGCGTTCGGCGAAGCCGAGCAGACGCTCGATGCCTTCGCCCGTATAGAAGATGATCAACTGCGGCGGGTCCGCGATGAGGCGCCGCAACCACTCCACCACGACAGTCGCGTCGGGCGAGTCCTTGATCGCGACGAGTGGGCAGCGTACAACGGCCGCGCCGCGGCTCTCGAGCAAGCTCGCGAGCACGTCGAGCTGCCGCGTCTCGGGCACTGCGATGACGCGGCCGCTGAAAGTTTGGTCGAGCTCGTTGTCGGGCATAGTGGGCTGCGCGACGGCCTCGGCCGCGCCGTGGGAACCGGCATGCGCAATCGCGCTTGAGCGTCGAGATTAACCGACTTCAGGGACGGCCGAAACCTCAGCGACGTCGGCCGAGATCGGCCGCAATTCCGGGAACTTCACGACGGTCCCCGGCGCGACGCGATCGAGATCGAGATCAGGGTTGTATTGACGCAAGAGCCAAACAGGCACGTCGTAGGTACGTTGCGCGAGCACCCAGACGGATTCGCCCGTGCGAATCACGTGGTCTTTGATATCTGCGATCTGATGCGCGAGGAAGAAGGCTTCCTGAAGCTGCTCTTGGTACGCCACGCGCCGTTGCTCGAATTGCGCGCGATCGACGCGCGAGAAGTCGAGGCGGATACGCTGACCATAGACAACGGCTCTCTCGAACGGCATGCCATTGAGATCGCGCAGGCGCTGCGTGCGTATCTCGAGCCAGTCGGCGTAGTGACCGAGCGTTTCCATGGCCTGAACTTCGATCGTATCGTCGGCCGCTACCGTGTAGTCGCTCGGATCCGCGGCGAGCGTCGCCTGCGTGCTCGACAAGACGTTCGAGTCGAGATCGATCTCGGCATTCTCGAGGTCGACAACGACGGCCTCTTCGACTTCGTCTGAGATAGCCGGGGACTCGCCGGCCTCCGGCGCAAAGCTCGCGGCGACCGGCGCCACGAGCGTATCGGCGACGGCGCGCGCGAGCGCCGGCAAGTCCGCCGCATCCGTGCTCTCGATCGACGCGTCCTCCACACCCGGGACGCGCAGCACTTGCCCGGCGTAGATGCGATTGCGGTTGGCGATGTCGTTCGCGGCGAGGAGCGTCTCCTGCTCGACGCCCAAGCGGCGCGCGATGCGATCGATGCTATCGCCGTTACGCACGAGGTACTCGCCGCCGGGAGCGACGACCGCCGGGTTCGGCGCCCGGGTGTCCGCGACCGCGACCGCGGCCGGCGCGGCGCCGGCCGCATTCGGCAGATTCAGCATCTGCCCGGCGCGAATGAAGCCGCGGCTGTCGAGCGCGTTGGAGCGCATGAGCGCGGCGACGCTGACGCGGTAGGTCTGCGCTATCCCCGAGAGCGTTTCGCCGGAACGCACGCGGTGCTGGAGGTCCGGGCGCTGCGCCGCGAAGCGCTCCGCGGCCGGTATGGCGGCGAGCAGCGCGGCCGCATCGGCGCCGGCGCTACGCCTCAGGCGCAGCTCGAAGCCGCGCGGTATGAATTTGTCGCCGGCCCAGACCGTTTCCATGAGGGCGGGATTCAAGCGTTGCAGCTCGGTGCTCGAAACGTGCAACGTGCGCGCGACGGTTGCGACGTCGACATAGTCGGGGGTCGAAATGACGACGAGATCCTCGGGCGGCTCGATGTCGAGCGGACCGAAATACCGCTCCGGATCGGCATCGACATCGACGGCCGCAAGAAAAGCCGCATAGAAATTGCGTGACGCGAAGCCGAACGTGCGGCTCCGGTAATTGTGGACTATGACGCCGATGTCGTCGGTTTTTTGCTGGATGACGGCGCGGCGCATGCCGGCCAAGCCGTGGTTGTAGGCGGTGATTGCGAGCGGCCAACTCTGGATGACGGCGTAGTTGTCGCCGAGCAACTGGGCGGCGGCATGCGTGGCCAAGAACGGGTCGCGCCGCTCATCGATGATGTGGTCGATCTGCATGTAGCGCAGGCCCGTCGAGCGCGTGAACTGCCAGAGGCCGGCCGCGCCGACCTTCGAGTAGGCGGTCGGGTCGAACGAGGATTCGACGTGCGGCAAAGCCGCGAGCTCGCGGGGCACGCCGCGCTCCGCGAGCACCGACTCGATGTAAGGCCTCCAACGTCCCGAGCGCACGAGCCCCGCCTTGAAGCGATCCGCTTGGCCGAGCTGAAAGCGAATGCGCTCCGCGGCTTCGCGGAGCTCCGTGTTGGCCGTGCCTTCAGGCCACAGCGCGAGCACGCGCGCTTCGTCCGT
>DATCIQ010000163.1:0-2725 GCA_036507635.1 Gammaproteobacteria bacterium | reverse complement strand
TCGCGGCACCATCACCATTCTCAACCATGGAGGCCTCGTAGCAGCTGCCTGCGGGTGCTACAAAACTGTTAAGGACACCTATACCCAAGCACACGCTCAGAAGGAACCTTCCCTGCCAGCCCCACTCAAGTAACACGGGGGCCTACCGATACACGGGATGACGGTTGGCCCTGCCAACTCTGCCCGCCCACCGACGACCTTGCAGACGGCCCCTCCCTCGCCATCGGTCCATTCGATAGCGACGCTCGCGCCGCATCAACGACCAGTGGCGCATCTGCTTTCAGTGGACGAGCGCGGGATGTCGAGAGCGTCGCCTATCATTGAGGGAGTACGGATAGGGGCACTTCGCCGTCCCCGCAATTCTGCATTGAGGATTGGCGCGGCGTAGAGGCTGCAATTGGAAGTTGCTCCTAGCCTCCAGTAACGTCCAGCAACGTCCGAGGATGTCCAAAGGACGTTCGCAACTCCGCTGTAACCCGCGTAGAACATGGATTTCTATGGTCCATGCGTCGTTCTCGCGGACTACCGCCGAGTCGACTTGCATCTCCTGTTGGTGAGCTAAGCCGGTTAGAGGAACTGCGGATTTATCGCGGTAAATCTCGCGAAGTCTCGATCAGCGGTGATGAGCTCGTGCACACCGTGCTCGATACACGAGGCGACGATTTGCGCGTCGAATGCGAGATTGCCGCGAACCTCAGCGGTCTCGCAAACACTACGAAACGTGCTCGGGTAAGTTTGACCTGGCAACAGCAGGCGACAGGAGGGACTTTCCATCAAGCGATCGATGAAATCCAGGGCGGTGCGCAAGTCGCTCGGCGGCGTGAATACGCGCAAGTGGGTGACGACTCGGACGAACTCGGCGATGCAGAAAACCGGGAAACCCCACGGACTATCGCCTTCTGCGAGCGCGCTGAGCCTCTGGAGTGCTTGAGCGTGACGCTCGGTTTCACGCCGATGGGCATAGATCAATACGTTGGTGTCGACCGCGATCAATCGCGCTCCATCAAGTCGTACAGCGCGTTCCGGTCGGCGACATCAACTATGGGAGGCGCTTTGCCCTCGATGATCGGCAGCTCGAGCGTGAACTTGGTACGCCCCCGCGGACGCGGCAACAGGCGGGCTCTGAGCGCATCTTCGATGTACGCTCGCAGCGGCATCCCCGCGGCAGCGGCACGTTGTTTCGCGAGGCGCAGCAGCTCGTCGTCGATGTCGATCGTGGTCTTCATATGGCTGAACCATACCATCGACCCGTAAATATGGCAATCCGCTATTGCGCGTCGCCAAGCCAAGACGCCGCCGCGTCGGATCACGCTCCGGGCGTGCAGCCGGCGTCGATGGCTCGAAAAACGGCCGCCAGCGTCGCAGCACGGCCCTCCCCCGGTAAAGCCGCCGCGACGACTTCCGACGCGAGCGCTTGATCTTGGGCGTAGATCTTCTCGACGAGGCGCTGCGCCTCCGCGCGATGGAGCGCGCGGGCGTGCAGCACGGAGAAGCAACGCCCAGGACGAAGCAGTGCTTCGTCGATGTCACCGACGTTGGGGAGATTCGTCGTGAAGATTATCTTTTGGTCGAGCGCGCGCACGACGCCATCGGCCACGCCGAGAAAACGATGCAGATCCGCGTTGCCGTTGGCGCGAGCCGCGAGGACGTGATCGGCATCTTCGACGACGAACGCGTCGTGCGATCCCGTGATGAACTCGACGAAAATCTCATCGTTCTCGAGCGTGCGCCGATCCGCGGTATACAGAACTGTGGCACTGTCGCCTTTGCGTCGCGACAGTGCCGCGAGAATCGCCCGAACCAGCCTGGTCTTGCCGGTGCCCGGCGGACCTTGGAGTACGAGCACGGTCTCGCGTGCGCTCAAGTAGCGGTTCACGAACGATGCTACCGGCTCGCCGAGCATGGGGTACGCTTCATCGACGAGCTCGGCATCGGCGAGCTCGTCGAAAGCGACATTCGAGAGCCCCGAGTGTGAAGTCCAGAAGTGCCAATCGATCGTGAAGATCTCCTCGCGAACCCGCTGCTCACCGATGATTTCAAGCAGACGCGCGCGCGCCGCTTCCATTCGTTCGAGACTTTCGGCCCAGATGTCGAATGCACCTGAGCTGTAATCCGTTTGCGGCGGCCGTGCGCACTTACGAACACGCCGGGGCCGTCGAGAAGCAGTGACGCAGTGTCAAGTCGCTGCGCAGCGAGTCCCGTGTGCAGAGCGAGGTCGTCGAAGAGCTCCTCGAGCGCGCGACGGACCGCGTAATGCACGTTCCGATGGATCGGATAGGTCCGTGCGCTGCAGTCATATGCCTGAAAGGCGCGCGCTTTGAGGATCGTATCAGCTAGGTCGCCGAGGTCGCCGCGCAACGCCAACCGCAGCGAGCGACTGCGCGTCCATTCACCTCGGGCGTCGGCAACGTCGAATTCCATGCGTTTCAGAATCGTGTTCGAACCGGCAACAAAAAAGCCCCTGGGATCGCTCGCCAGAGGCTTCGTGTGCTGATTGCACACCGCCGCCGGCTCAAAGCTCGCGCTTCGAGCCGTGGCCCGAAACGTGTTAGCTCAGCACAGGAAATATCGATTTGCGAAACCGGGAGGCCATCGATGCGCTCCAAAAACAGAGCCGCGTAGGATACACTCGGCAACAACCTTGTCAAGAATCGCGCGCGGACCGACCCGATCAAGCAAGCTTGCGCTCAACGAAGTGTCTTGATGGCCAGCCTGCGCGTCGCAG
>DATCIQ010000162.1:0-2716 GCA_036507635.1 Gammaproteobacteria bacterium | reverse complement strand
TTGCCGCAATTTGCGGGAGCCTTCTTGTGAGCATGATGCCACCTCGATTCATTGTGGATCTCAGAATACGAATGCTTGCGAATTCACGTAGCGCACTTGCAACAGCGCGTTCATGACGTCGACGCGATCACGCCACAACGCGGTGCGATACTGGTTCTCGGCACCGGCTGCCGTTGCGAGCGTGAGCTCCGCGTCGATGTGCGCGATGCAGTCTTCGAGCGTCGCGATCGTACCGGCAGTGCCGGCGCGCATGACCGTGCGCTGGGGCAATGCGACGAGCGCGCGCTCGAGACGCGCGGACTGCTCGACGAGCGTGAGGTAGTCGTCGCGCGCCGCCGGGGCATCGCTCGGCGCGTCCGCGGCGGTTACCGCCACGCGCTCCGTGGGGCCGGTCCACGGCTGCCAAAGCAGGAGCAGCGCCGCGCCGATCAATGCCGCGGCCGCCGCGAGCCCCGCGAATCGGCCGACCGGGCGCGTGGCCCGTGCGTTCGCGGCCGCGCGCATCGCGGCGAGCACGCGCGCCTCGGCTTCGGGTGGCGGCGAGAGCTTGGGCAGCGCCTCGAGCTCTCGCTTCAACAAGTCTTCAATATGGGACTGCATAACAAACTCTCACCTTCCTCAGGGGCGCCGTCGAGCAAGAACTTGAGCCGCTCGTGGGCGCGCGCGAGTTGCGACTTCGAGAAGCTTGTGCTGCGCGCCATGAGCTTGCCGATCTCCGCGTGCGTCAAGCCTTCGACATCGTGGAGCCACACGACGGCACGCGCCGTCGGCGACAGTGCATCGAGCGCCCGCTCGAGCGCGATGCTCACGTCGGGGTTCGCCGTAGCGGCCGCCGCTTCGTCGTCGAAATGCTCCGTGTCGACGCGCCGCGCGGACCACGCGGAGCGGAGCTGCATGAGACAGCGGTTAATCGCGATGCGTCTGACCCAGTAGCCGAAATCCGCGTCGCCGCGATAAGTCGCGATCTTGCGGATGACCTCGACGAAAGTCTCCTGGAGCACGTCCTCGGCGAGCACGCGCGAGGCGAGCATGCGTCTCGCGAGCGTGAATACGAGCGGCGAGAAGGCCGTGTAGAGCGCCGCATGCGCCTGCGCGTCGCCGCGCTTCGCGAGCGCGAGCACGGCGGCGTCGATGGTCGGCATGGGGTGCGGCATAGGCTCTAGAGATTTAGATGCGGCATGCGCCCAAAGGGTCGCAGGGTCGACAAACACCTGCATTGTGCGGCGTTTTTTGGCAAACTGCCTGTCCCCGGGCCGGGGTGGCGGAACTGGTAGACGCGCTGGACTCAAAATCCAGTGGGGTTACACCCGTGTCGGTTCGATTCCGACCCTCGGCACCAACAAACCGTAGAGGTTGGCCCTGCAACTGCTTCAAGTTCTGCTGCGCGATCGGCCCGGTGATCTCCGAGTGGCGTGGACGGCAGCGCTCGAGCAACCAAGGAAATTCATGCAGCAGCTGCGAGCGGGACGCGCGAAGCTGTCCGCCGAGACAAGACGCGCGCTTACGGCCTTGACGCGGAATGCCGGCACCAAGAGATAATCCTCGGAGGCTTCAAGCCTCGATCGCGACGACGAAGCAGCAGATCGCCCAGAACAGCGGATATTCGGCCCCGCCGAAGTTCCACATCCATTTGCCCTTCGAGACTCTAAAGCTCGCCCAAGCCGCGACCAGCAAGAACACGCCCGTCAGCAGCGCGGCGTAGGTCGTGTAGATGTCGAGCACGAGCCCTATTGTCGCGACGATCTCCACCGCAAAGGCGCCATAGAGCCAGACAACGGGCGGCTTGAGGCCGGCCTGCGCCATGAAACCCTTGACGAAATCCTGGTTGCGGAACTTGACGAACAGATGCGGCACGAGAAACAGGCCGCATACGATGCGCAAGACGTTGAATCCGTCGGTGAGGTCGAAGCTCTGAGCAATGTTCGCGATGACCCGTCTCCCTGTCGTGCGCTCACGCCTGCGGAGGATGTTTCCGCAAGTGCAGCGGCGCGACGCGACGCCGCAGGCGCAGATTCAAGAGCTCGACGGCAACGGAGAACGCCATCGCGAAGTAAATATAACCCTTGGGCACGTGCAGTTCGATTCCCTCGCCGATGAGCGCGACGCCGATGAGCACCAAGAAGCTCAACGCGAGCATCTTGACGGTCGGATGATCGTCGACGAACCGGCCGATTCCGCCCGCGGCGAACATCATGACACCGACCGCGAGGACAACCGCAATGATCATGACCGCGATGTCCTCCGCCATGCCGACGGCCGTGATCACGGAATCGAGCGAGAAGACGATATCGATGATGCCGATTTGCAGGATGATGCTCACGAATCCGGCGCGCGCGGCGCCATGCTCCTCGTCAACCTCCCCTTCGAGCGCGTCATGAATCTCGAGCGTAGCTTTGGCGAGCAGGAACAGGCCGCCGCTGATGAGAATCAAGTCGCGGCCCGAGAAGTCGATATCGAGCACCGCGAACAGCGTCGTCTGCAGCCGCATGATCCACGTAATGAGCAACAGCAGCAGAATGCGTGTCCCCATCGCAAACGCGAGGCCGAGGAAGCGCGCGTTCTTCCGTTGGGATTCGGGCAATCGCCCGACGAGGATGCTGATGAAAATGATGTTGTCGATGCCGAGAACGATCTCGAGCATCGTGAGCGTCGCTAATGCGATCCATGCTTCGGGTGAAGCGAGCCATTCCATGGGTCAGGGATGATAGACGAAGAA
>DATCIQ010000161.1:0-3780 GCA_036507635.1 Gammaproteobacteria bacterium | reverse complement strand
CAAGGCCGTGTTCGATCCTCGCGGCGGCTATTGGCAGCCGGGCGGCAGATTCATGCCGTCCATCATCGCCGAGCTCGGGCACATCGTCGAAAAGCACCTGATCGGCATCGGCTTGCTCAAGGCGGCCGAGCAAAGCGAAATCCAGCGTCGATACCTTGCCGAGAAACGCGCGGAATTCGAAGCCCGGGGCGTGCAGAAGGACGCGTTCGCAGAGAGCAGTTTTCCGGAGGGTGCACAACTTTGCACCAAGTGCAACACGGCCGCGGCGGTCATGTTGGACGGCTGTCTGACGTGCTTGAGTTGTGGTTATTCGAAGTGCGGCTAAGCGCTGCAAACCTTAGCGCCGGAGCGATACTGCTCTAGCAGCACCGGTCCGCCGTTGGTCCGCTTCCCGGCTCGGCCGGGAGCGGACCTTTTTTTCGCCCCATCTTTTTGCAGGGGAAACTCGTTAAAATGACGTTCTCTCGGCAACGCAGGCGGCGCTCGTGACGTTTGCAATTCCCGACTTCGCGTCGTTACGTGTCGTCGTCGCAGGCGATGCGATGTTGGACGAATATTGGTTCGGAGACGCCGCACGGATCTCTCCAGAGGCGCCCGTGCCGGTCGTGCGTGCCGGTTTCACCGAGCAACGGCCTGGCGGTGCCGCCAACGTGGCTCTGAACCTGGCCGCGTTGGGCGCTCTGCCTTGTCTCGTGGCCGTCATCGGCGCCGACGAGCGCGGTGCGGCTCTGACGGCGCAACTCGAGAAGGGTGGCGTCGAGTGCCGTTTGATTCGCTCCAGGGCGTTGCCGACGATTCACAAGTTGCGCGTGTTGGCACGCAATCAACAGCTCATACGCCTCGATGCCGAGCAGTCGTTTGCAAGTTGCGCTGCGGAGCTCGGCGGCGTCCTGCGCGAGGCGCTCGCGGGCGCGGACGTGGTCGTTCTTTCCGATTACGGCAAGGGAACGCTGGCGGAGGTCGGTGATCTGGTCGCCATGTGCCGACAACTCGATCTGCCGGTATTGGTGGATCCCAAGGGCCTGGACTTCGACAAGTACCGGGTCGCGACCGTGTTGACTCCCAATCAGTCCGAGCTCGAGGCGGTCGTAGGCCGTTGGTCGGATGAAAGCGACTTCCTCGAGCGCGCCGCGGCGTTACGGACACGCCTGGATCTGCAAATGCTCCTCGTTACGCGCGGCGAGCGCGGCATGACTTTGTTCAGGAGCGACGGGGAACCTATCACGCTCGGCGCGCAGGCGCGCGAGGTCTTCGATGTGACCGGCGCCGGGGACACCGTCATTGCGCTTCTCGCCGCGGGCGTTGCGGCGGCGATGCCGATCGCCGATGCCGTCGCGCTCGCCAATCTCGGTGCCGGGCTCGTGATCGCCAAGATCGGCGTCGCGACCGTAACGCGGGCGGAGCTCAACCTCGCCATGCACCGCCACGGCAGCGGCGGCCGCGGCCTCGTCACGCTCGCCGAGCTCGAGACGTTGGTCCGCGTTGCGAAGGCACGCGGCGAAAAGATCGTCATGACGAACGGTTGCTTCGACCTTCTGCACGCCGGGCACGTCGCCTATCTCGAAGAGGCGAAGTCGCTCGGCGATCATCTCGTTGTCGCGGTCAACGACGATGCTTCGGTGCGCCGCTTGAAGGGACCGGCGCGCCCCGTAACCCCGCTCGCCGACCGCATGGCGGTTCTCGCCGGCCTCGCCGCAGTCGATTGGGTGGTGCCGTTTGCCGACGATACGCCGGCCGCCATCATTGAACGCGTTCTGCCGCACATACTCGTGAAGGGCGGTGACTGGAAACCCGAGCAGATCGCCGGCGGCGCAGCGGTGCTCGCGAACGGCGGTGAGGTCCGCGTGCTGCCGTTCAAGGCCGGGCGCTCGACGACACGCCTCATCGAGGCGTTGCGCCGCGGCGAGGCGCCTTGAGAGACTGCTATTCCAGCCAGCCGTCGACTTCTCGCAAGGCCTCGAGGTCGAGAGCGCCGGCCGCTTGCTGGAGGCGCAGTACGTTTAGAATGTAGTCGTAACGGCTGCGAGAATACGTGGTCTCGGCTTGGCGCAAGTTGTTCTGGACATTGAGCACGTCGACGGACGTCCGTGTGCCGACCTCGAAACCCGCTTCCGTCGCGCGCAAGGCCGTTTGCGCCGACTGAACGGCTTGACGCAGCGCTTGCACGCGGGAAATTTCGGAAATGACGCCGAGGTAGGCATCGCGTGTCTCTCGTTCGGTCTGCCGCGCGACGCGCTCGAGCGCTTCCATCGCCGAGCGGTGCCGATAAACCGTTTGCTGAATGCGAGAGCGATTGACGCCACCGCTGTAGAGCGGGACCCTGAAGTTCAGCTGCCAGTTGTAACCTACACTTTCGGTCAGATTGGCATTGCCCGTGAACGATCCGCCCGAGAAGAGATTGTTCGTCTGCGTGGACTCGCTGGTCTGGTCTTGCCAGCCCGTGGAAAAATCGACCGTCGGGAACCGCACGGAGCGTTGAATCTTGATGTCGTCCTCGGCGATATCGCGGCTGATCCGGCTCGAGACGAGCGCGAGATTTTGCTCGAGCGCCGTCTCGACCCACTGCTCCGGATTGGCCGGGTCGGGATTCAGCAACGGCAAGTCTTCGGTAGGTCCCGCGAGCTCCGTGACGTACTCGCCGATGATCTCGCGCAGAAACTCTTGCGAGGATGCAAGGGCCCGCTGCGCCGCGATTTCGTCGGCGACGGCTCGGTCGAAGCCGGCTTGCGTTTCCTGGACATCGGTGATGGCGATGAGCCCCACCTCGAAGCGCCGCTGCGCCTGCTCGAGCTGCCGCGCGATGGACTCGCGCGCCGCGACCGCGGACGCGAGGTTGTCTTCTGCTGCGAGCACCTCGAAGTAGGTCGTGGCAACGCGCAGGATCAAGTCCTGTTGTGCGGCGGCGAAGTCCGTCTCGGCGCGCGCGACGATCTTGTCGGACTGGCGCAGCGTCACGTAGCGGCCCCAGTCGAATACGGTCTGATTGAGGCTCAAGCTCAAATTATCCGAGTCCCGCTCCAATTCCGTGCCACTGAAGACCAAGCTCGGTAGACCGCTCTGGAAATCCAATGGCGGGTTCGGATTCTCCGAGCTTTGGGTCGAGGTCGAGGTCGTGAGCTGCAGCGACGGGAGAAGGCTCGCGCGTGCTTGCGGCCGCGCTTCCGCGGTCGCGAGATAGTTCGCTTCGGCTTCGCGCAAGGCCGGGTCATTCTCGAGCGCCCTGTCGTAGATCTCGATGATGCCCTCTTGGGCGTCGGCGATGCGGGCGTGCAACCCGACGGCAACGGCGATAGAAAGTAAAGCAAGTTTCTCTGGCTTCATGATCGTTCCATGTCAATCGTTGATGTAAAGGGAAGGAGCGCCGTCAGTACCGCGGCACTCGCGCATCGATTTCCTGAGACCACGCATCGATACCGCCGGCGAGGTTGTAGACTTCCTCGAATCCGCTCGTGAGCAGGTACTCGGCGACGCGTCTGCTGCGGGCACCGCTGTGGCACATCACGATGAGCGGCCTGTCGGCGTCGAGCTCATGGAGGCGTTCCGGGACTTCGCGCATCGGCATGTGCACCGCTTCTGGGATACTGGCCTGCGCGAGCTCGGCGGGCTCGCGCACGTCGAGCAAAACGGCCGCACGAGCTTCTCCGACCGGCCAGCGGCGGCGAAACTCGGTCGGCGTCAATTCAGGCACTTGGGGCATGGCGCTCGTTCGACGGCATCAGAGCACGAATGGTTCCGGCTGCTCTGCGTTCAGGAGCGGCGTCAATAGCGTTTCGAACAAGT
>DATCIQ010000160.1:0-18494 GCA_036507635.1 Gammaproteobacteria bacterium | reverse complement strand
GCCGGCGTATCGAAGTCGCGATAATTGGTCTCGCGCGGCCGGCTCTTGCGGATCACCTTGATGGGTTCTTGCTGCACTGCCGCCTGTCCCAAGCCCGTGGCGACGACGGTGACGCGGATCTCCTGTGCCATCTCGGGATCGATGACCGTACCGACGACTACCGTGGCTTCGTCCGAAGCGAATTGCTTGATCGTGTCACCGACTTCCTGGAACTCGCCGATGGCGAGATCCATTCCGGCCGTGACATTGACGAGAATACCGTTGGCGCCGGCCAGATTGATGTCTTCGAGCAACGGACTCGAGATCGCCGCCTCCGCGGCGATACGCGCGCGTCCTTCGCCCGTCGCCACTCCCGTACCCATCATCGCCATGCCCATTTCCGACATGACCGTGCGCACGTCTGCGAAGTCGACGTTGATGAGCCCGGGTCGCGTGATGAGCTCGGCTATTCCCTGGACCGCACCTTGCAGCACCTCGTTGGCCGCGCGAAACGCGTCGAGCAGCGTGGTCTGCGGACCCAGCACCGTGAGCAGCTTCTCGTTCGGAATCGTGATCAGCGAGTCGACGTACTTGCCGAGCTCCGCGATTCCGTGATCGGCGACGCGCATGCGCTTGTGGCCCTCCATCTCGAACGGTTTCGTGACGACCGCGACCGTCAGGATGCCGAGCTCCTTGGCGAGCTGCGCAATGACGGGTGCCGCGCCGGTACCCGTGCCGCCACCCAAGCCCGCCGTGATGAACAACATGTCGGCGCCTTCGATGAGCTCTTGGATGCGATCCCGGTCCTCCATTGCCGCCTGCCGGCCGACGTCGGGGTTCGCGCCCGCGCCGAGGCCTTTCGTGATGTTGCAGCCGATTTGCAGACCCGTCTTGACCTTGATGCTCTTGAGCGCCTGAGAATCGGTGTTCGCGCAGATGAAGTCGACTCCCTCGATTCCCATCCGCACCATGTGCGCGACCGCATTGCCACCCCCACCGCCGATGCCGATCACCTTGATGACCGCGCTTTGGCTGTAGCCGTCCATCAGTTCGAACATTTCATTGACTCCTTAACAAATAGCCCGATTGCGAAACACTAAAAATTCCCGTGAAACCACGTCTTCATCTTTTGCATCACGCCGTTGAAGCCGACCTTCGATGCCGCGGCCGCCGTCTTCGTCTGCATCGATTCGCGGCCATACAACAAAAGCCCCACGCCGGTGGCGTGAATGGGATTGCGCACGACGTCCGCGAGCCCATCCACGTATTGCGGCACGCCGAGACGCACCGGCATGTGAAACACCTCCTCGGCAAGATCGATGGCTCCTTCCATCTTCGCGCTGCCCCCGGTCAACACGATGCCGGCGGCAATGAGCTCCTCGAAGCCCGAGCGGCGCAACTCCTTGCGCACGAGGTGGAATAACTCTTCGTAGCGCGGCTCGACCACTTCCGCGAGCGTCTGTCTCGCGAGCCGCCGCGGCGGCCGGTCGCCGACGCTCGGCACCTCGATCGTCTCGTCGGGATTGGCAAGCTGTGACAGCGCGCACGCATATTTGATCTTGATCTCTTCGGCATAAGGCAAAGGCGTTCGCAACGACACTGCGATGTCGTTCGTGACTTGGTCGCCCGCGATCGGAATCACCGCCGTATGCTGGATCGCGCCGCCGCAGAACACGGCTATATCGGTCGTGCCGCCGCCTGTGTCGACGAGGCAGATGCCGAGCTCTTTCTCGTCCTCGGTGAGCACCGCATAGCTCGATGCGAGCTGCTCGAGGACCATGTCGTCCACCGTGAGCCCGCAGCGCTGGATGCACTTGACGACGTTCTGCGCGGCACTGACGGCGCCGGTCACGAGATGCACTTTCGCTTCGAGACGGACGCCCGACATGCCGATGGGCTCGCGAATGCCTTCCTGCGAGTCGATGATGAATTCCTGCGGCAACACGTGAATGACACGCTGGTCGGCCGGGATTGCGAGCGCGCGTGCGGCGTCGATGACGCGTTCCACATCGCCTGCGCTCACCTCTTTGTCGCGAATAGCGACGATGCCGTGCGAGTTGTGGCTGCGCACATGACTGCCCGCGATGCCGGTGTACACGGTGTTGATCTCGCAGCCGGCCATGAGCTCGGCCTCCTCGACGGCGCGCTGAATCGACTGCACCGTCGATTCGATATTGACGACGACGCCGCGCTTCAAGCCGCGCGTGGGATTGGAACCGATGCCGATCACCTCGAGGCGGTTCTCCTGTGAAAGCTCACCGACGATCGCGACGACCTTCGAGGTCCCTATGTCGAGACCGACGATCAGATTGCGCTCGTCCCGCTTAGCCACGGTTCCTGCTCTCCGTGAATTGCGCGAGCGCAGGCTCGACTTCTGCTTCCCAACCGATTGCAAAGCCATTCGTATAGCGCAGATCCACGTATTCGACGCGCTCGATCTCGCCGGCCAACGCGGGAGCCACGACCGCGAAGAATCGTTGCAGCCGTGCGTCGACATCATGGCGGCCGAGCTTGATCCGCTGACCGCCGCCGAGCACGACTTCCACCGCACCGCGCGCATCCATGGACAGCGAGTCGAGCGCCAATTGCGCATCCGCGAGCCGTCCACGCACGGCGAGGTAGAGCCGCGCAACGTCTTGCTCGCTGCCGGTCGGTCCGGAGAGCCGCGGCAGCTCCGCATACGGATGCCGCGCATGGGTCGTGAATAATTCGCCGCGGATGTTGAGCAGCCCCGTCTCGCCCCAACTGGCGGCCGCCTGATGCTCGGTGATGCGCACGCGCACGACGTCGGGCCAAACACGGTTGACGCGCACCGAATCCACCCAGTCGAGCGCCGCAACACGATCACGCAACTCCCCTAAATCGAGCGATAGGAAGCCGCCTTGCAATCCTTCCGCGGCCGCAGCCTGCACTTGAACAGCCGTGACGCGCTGGAACGGCCCTTCGACGACGAGCGCACCGACGGGATGATCGAGCGCCTCGCGGCCGAGCGGCAAAAGCACGGCCAACGCGAGCGCCAAGGCGGGGGGCAGGAGCATGGCGCGCCAATTGATGCCGAGCTTTGGCCAGCGCCAGGCTCGCTTGACGATCTTGCGGCGATTGATTCGCGCGCGAATCATGGTCCGGCCTCCGCCGCCTCGCCGAGGACACGCACTTCGAGCTCGAGATCGACACCGGAGCTTGCCCGGACTCGCGCACGGATCTCGGCGATGAGCTCCTCGATGTCGCGCGCCGTCGCGTTGCCGGCGTTGATGATGAAGTTCGCGTGCTTGTCCGACACCATCGCGCCGCCCTTGGACGCACCTTTAAGATCGGCGTCTTCGATGAGCCGGCCCGCATAATCGCCCGGCGGATTGCGAAACACGGAGCCCGCGCTCGGCCGGCCGAGCGGCTGACTGGCGGTGCGTTTGTCGAGCAAGCCTTTCATGGTCGCGGCTTCGGTCTCGCGACCCGGCTCGAGCCGGAACGTCGCGTTCAGGAACCATTCGTCGGCCGCGCCGGCGACTGTGCGGTAACCGACGGTGAATTCAGAACGGCCGCGATCTTTGACGCCGCCGCCGCGGTCGATGGTCTGCACGCCTTCGACGCGATCCCATGTCTCGCCACCGTATGCGCCGGCATTCATGGCCAGCGCGCCGCCGACGGTTCCGGGTATGCCGGCGAAAAACGCCGCAGGGCCGAGGCCCCAGCGCGCACAACGGCGCGCCAGCGTCGCACATGGGGCGCCGGCGCCGGCGCGCACGCGTGCGGCATCGAGGCGTTCGATCTCGCGCGGCAGACCGCTCGTGCAAATGACCGCGCCGCGAATTCCGCCGTCGCGGACCAGCAAATTCGAGCCGAGACCGAACCAGGTGACGGGCATTCGCGGCGGCAAGGACCCGAGAAATGCCTTGAGCTCCGCGATGCTCGTCGGGCGGTAGAACACGTCCGCCGGTCCGCCGACCCGCCATGAGGTGTGCTTGGCCATGGGCTCGTCGCGAAGAACGCCGCGCCCTTGGATGGAGTCACTCATGGCGGCGCTCACGCTTTGACTCCGACCGGACCACGCACGGCCAAGGCCTCGGGCAAAGATGCCGCGACCGCGCCGATGCTGCCCGCGCCGAGCGTCAGCACCACGTCGTCGGCTTTGACGACGTTGGCCAAGACGGTCGGCAGTTGCGCCAGATCCTCGACGAAGATCGGCTCAACTGCCGCGCGCGCGCGCACGGCGCGCGCGAGGGCCTTGCCGTCCGCGCCGCTCAAGGGCTCCTCGCCCGCCGCATAGACGTGCGTCAGCAACAATGCGTCGACGCGCGCGAGGACCTGCGCAAAATCATCGAGCAGCTCGCGCGTGCGCGAGTAGCGGTGGGGTTGGAACACCACGACGATGCGGCGTCCCGGCCACGCGTCGCGTGCCGCCGCGAGGGTGGCCGCGATTTCCGTCGGATGATGTCCGTAATCGTCGACGAAGGTCACCATGCCGACCGCGGTGCGCACGCTGCCGAGGACTTGCAGCCGCCGATCGATGCCTGAGAATTTCGCGAACGCCGCCCGTACCGCGGCGGGCTCGATCTTGAGCTCGCCCGCGACCGCAAGCGCCGCGAGCGCGTTCAGGACGTTATGTGCACCGGGCAAATTGAGCCGAAAATGCAGCGGTTGCGGATCCTCGCGCAACCGCACGCTGAATTGCGTCTGTAGTCCGTGACGCTCCGTCGCGACCACGCGCACGTCGGCGGCCTCGTCGAAGCCGTAGCTCACGACTCGACGCCCGAGCTCGGGGATGAGCTCGCGCGTGTTGGCATCGTCCCTGCACAGGACCGCAAGGCCGTAGAACGGGAGGTTGTGAAGGAATCCGAGGAATCCCTGCTTCAGGCGGCCGAGATCGCCGCCGTAAGCGCCGAGATGGTCTGCATCGATGTTCGTGACCACGGCAATCATCGGCTGTAGGTGCAAGAAGGAGGCGTCGCTTTCGTCCGCCTCAGCAACGAGGTATTCACCCGCACCGAGCCTCGCGTTCGCTCCGGCACTCGCGAGTCGTCCGCCGATGACGAAAGTCGGATCGAGCCCGGCTTCGGCGAGCACGCTCGCGATGAGACTCGTGGTCGTGGTCTTGCCGTGCGTGCCCGCGACCGCGATGCCGTAGCGAAACCGCATGAGCTCCGCGAGCATCTGCGCGCGCTTGACGACGGGAATGCGCCGCGCCTGCGCGGCGACGATTTCCGGATTGTCCTTGGCGACCGCGCTCGAGACGACGACGACGTCGGTGTCGCCGAGATGCTGCGCGTCATGGCCTTCGTGGATGACGGCGCCGAGCCGAGCGAGGCGCGCGGTCGTCGCGCCGAGCTTCAAGTCCGAGCCCTGCACTTGATAGCCCAAGTTGATGAGGACCTCGGCGATTCCGGCCATGCCGGCTCCGCCGATACCGACGAAGTGGATGCTGCGAATGCGCCCCATGCGGCTCGTCATGCGTAGCGCTCCGCAAGCTCGATGCACGCCGCGGCAAGCTCGCGCGCGGCCGCGGGTCGCGCGAGGTTGCGTGCGCGCTCGCTCATCTCGAGCAGTCGCGCGCGCTGCCCGAGCAGCGTCCCGAGCTCCTGTGCGAGCCGTGCAGCGCTCAAATCCTGCTCGGCGATGAGCACCGCCGCGCCGACCGCGACGAAGTGTGCGGCGTTTTTGGTCTGATGATCGTCGACGGCGTACGGGTAAGGCACGAGAATCGCAGCCACGCCGACGGCGGCGAGCTCCGCGAGCGTCAGCGCCCCGGCGCGCGCGATGACGAGATCGGCCGCGCCATAGGCAGCGGCCATGTCATCGATGAACGGCAGGATTTCCGCGTCGACTCGAGCCGCGGTGTACGCGGACCGCGCGGCATCGATCGTTTGGCCAGCTTGGTGGCGAATGAGCGGACGCAACGCCTCGGGCAGGAGCGCGACGGCGGCGGGCACCGTCTCGTTCAGCGCGCGCGACCCTTGGCTGCCGCCGAGGACGAGCAGGCGGCTGCGCGTAGCGGGAACGGCCCGAGCGCGCTCGCGCGGCGAGGCGACGCGCGTGATCGCGTCGCGCACGGGATTGCCGATACAGCGCGCGTGCGCGGCGCGCGGGAAGCTGCCCGGAAACGCTTCGAAGACGCAGCGCGCGAGGTGCGCGAGCCAGCGATTCGTCGTGCCGACGACGGAATTTTGCTCATGGATCAACAGCGGCCGGCGCGCGAGCCACGCGGCAACGCCTCCGGGCCCCGATACGTATCCGCCCATACCGAGCACGGCGGCGGGGCGGCGGCGACGCAAGGTGCCCAGCACCTGCAACGTGGCAGCGGCCGCTTTGAAAGGCGCCGCGAGCCAAGCCAACGGGCCGCGACGGCGGAAGCCTGAAATCGAGATCCATTCGATATCGATACCGTGTTGCGGCACGACACGGGCCTCGAGGCCGCGACGCGTACCGAGCCAAACGACGGCGCGCTCTTGCTCGCGCAGCGCCTCGGCGACGGCAAGGCCCGGGAACACGTGGCCTCCCGTGCCGCCGGCCATGATCATGATCGGCCCATCGCTCATGTTGAGCTCCGCCGGCGCGGCCGTTCTCGTTCCGCGCGCAGCTCCCAATAGACACGCATGAGCAGGCCGAGCGCCACGAGCGTGACGACCGTGCTCGATCGTCCGTAGCTCACCAACGGCAGCGTGAGGCCCTTGGTCGGCAGCAAGCCGGTATTCACGCCGATGTTGATGCAAGCCTCGAGCCCGAGCATGACGCCGATCCCGGTGCAAAGCAGGCCTTGAAAACGCAATCCGGCCGCGAGTGCGTGTCGTCCCAGCGTGATCGCACGGTGCACGAGCAATGCGAACAGCGCGATGACGAGCGTCGAGCCCACGAAGCCGAGCTCTTCGGCGACGACTGCGAAGACGAAGTCGGTGTGCGCCTCGGGCAGGTAAAAGAGCTTTTGCACGCTCTCGCCGAGCCCCACGCCGAGCCAATCGCCGCGGCCGATGGCGATGAGAGAGTTCGTGAGCTGAAAACCGCTCGCGAGCGGATCGCCCCACGGGTCGAGAAACGCAGTGAGCCGCTCCGCGCGGTAGCCCGAGGAGAAAGCGAGCGCGCCGAGCGTGACCGATGCGACGGCGAACGCAACCAGCAGGTCACGCAAACGTGCGCCGGCGACGAACAAGACGCCGAGACTCGTGGCCGTGAGCACGACGGCGGCGCCGAAATCAGGTTCGGCGAGCAACAGCACGCAAGCGCCGACGACGATGAGCATCGGCTTCAGGAAACCTTTGAAGCTCGCCGTGAGCTCGTCGTGATGCCGCACCGCATAGCTTGCGAGGTACATAGCGAGCCCAAGGCGCGCGGGCTCGGATGCCTGCACACGGAACGGCCCGATCTCGAGCCAGCGTGCGCTGCCGTTGACGGTCTCGCCGATGCCAGGCACGAGCACGAGCGCGAGTATCGCGATGCTTCCGAGGAGCATGAGCCCGTTCAAGCGATACCAAACCGACGTCGGAATCAGCGCGGCGCCGAGCGCGAGCACGGTGCCCGCACCGAGCGCGCCGAGATGGCGGATCAAGAAGTAGAGCGGCTCGCCGGTATCGCGGTCGGCGAGTGCGATCGATGCGGAGCCGATCATGATCGCACCGAGCGCCGCCAGCGCGAGACTGGCGCCGACGAGCATGGGATCGATGCGACTCGGAACGGGCAAGCGCACGGGGATCATGCGGGCAGCTCCAGAACCGCGCGCGCGAAGACGTCGCCGCGCTCGCGATAGTCGGCAAACATGTCCTGGCTCGCGCAGGCGGGCGACAGGAGCACCGTGTCGCCCGGCCGCGCAATGCTTGCGGCGCGCTCTACGGCTTCGACCATCGTTGCGGCACGGTGCGTCGGGCAGGTCCCTGCGAGCGTCGCTTCGAGCTCGGCCGCCGCTTGCCCGATCAGCACGGCCGCGCGGAGCCGCCCCGCGGGCAGCTCGGTCAGCGGCGCAAAGCTCGCGCCCTTGCCGATCCCGCCCACGATGAGAACGACGGGCCCCGCGATTCCTTGCAGCGCGGCGACCGTCGCCCCGACGTTGGTGCCTTTGGAATCGTTGATGTAAGTGACGCCGCGGCGCTCGCTGACCTTGCGGCAACGATGCGGCAGGCCCGCGAAGCTCCGCAGTACACCGAGTGCGGGCGCAAGCTCACCCTCGAGGGCTGCGCAAAGGGCAAGCGCCGCGAGCGAGTTCGCCTCGCCGAGCGTGCCGTGCAGAGCGAGCTCGGCGACGGGTATGAGCGGCTGCCGATCTTTCGCGAGCCACCGCGTGCCGCGCCGCGTGACGACCGAATAGCCGCGCTCGAGCGGCGCGCGAACCGAGAACGGTACGACGTTCGCGTGGCGCGCAGCCATGGCGCGCACATGCGGATCGTCCCAATTGAGCACTGCGGTCCCCGCATGCGCAATCAGCGCCTCTTTGAGCTCGGCATAACGCTCGAGGCTGCCGTGCCGATCGAGATGATCGGCCGAGACGTTCAATACGGCGCCGATCAACGGCCGCAAGCTCGCCGTTGTCTCCATTTGAAAGCTCGAGATCTCGAGCACGTACGCGTCGGCCTTGGGCTCGGTCAAAAGATCGAGCGCAGGCGGGCCCAAGTTCCCGCCGCGCGGCGCGCGGAACCCTTGCGCCGCGAGAATTTCCGCGGTCAAGGTGACGACCGTGCTCTTGCCGTTCGAGCCCGTCACCGCGATGACGGGCGCCCGCGCCGCGCGCGCAAAGAGCTCGATCTCGCTCACTACGGGAATGCCGCGCGCACGCGCCGCGGCGATCAATGGGATGTCCGCGCCGAGGCCCGGCGAAAGCACGACGCGATCGACGCCTTCGAGCCAGCGCGCATCGAGACTCTCGAGCACGACGGGCATTTCCGGATGCGACTCCCGCAACTCTCGAAGCTTAGGCGGAACCGTGCGGCTGTCAACGACGAGCGCCGACTCGTGCCGCGCGGCCAGATGGCGGGCGACGGCGAGGCCCGTCGCTCCGAGACCGACGATGAGCGTACGATTTGCGCCGACGGTTCCCACAACTCGAGACCTCTTGCGATGCTCCGCCCAATCGTGCTTCCGCGCAACGAGTGCCATCAGCGGATCTTCAAGCTTGCGAGGCCGATCAGCACGAGAATGACCGTGATGATCCAGAAGCGCACGATTACTTTCGGCTCGGCCCAACCTTTGAGCTCGAAATGATGGTGCAGCGGTGCCATGCGAAAAATGCGCCGGCCTGTCATCTTGTAGGAGGCAACCTGGATAACGACTGAGACGGTTTCGACGACGAATACCCCGCCCATAATGAGCAGTACCAGTTCTTGCCGCGCCACCACCGCCACAAGGCCGAGAGCCGCACCGAGCGCGAGCGCTCCGATGTCTCCCATGAAGACTTGAGCCGGATAGGTGTTGAACCACAAGAAGCCCAAGCCGGCGCCAGCCAGGGCCGCACAGAAAACCAGCATCTCGCCCGCTCCCGCGACATACGGGATATCGAGATAAGTGGAAAACACGACGTTGCCGGCCGCCCAGGCGATGAGCCCGAGCGCGCCGCCGACGAGCACGGCGGGCATGATGGCGAGGCCGTCGAGCCCATCGGTGATGTTAACGGCGTTGGAAAAGCCGACGATGATGAGATATGTGAAAAGCACGTAAGCGATCACGCCGAGCGGAATCGCCAAGTCCTTGAAATAGGGGATCAGCAACGCGTGCTCCACCTGCGGATTCTCGGCCGTCACGTACAGCACGGCCGCGGCCGCGAGTCCGGCCACCGATTGCCAAAAGAACTTGACCTTCGCGCTCAAGCCTTTCGAATCGCGCACGATGAGCTTCTTGTAATCATCGACGAAGCCGATGATCCCGAAGACCAGCGTCACTGCGAGCACGATCCACACGAAGCGATTGCGCAGATCCGCCCAGAGCAGTGTGCTGAGCGCGATCGCAAGGAGAATCAGAGCGCCGCCCATCGTCGGCGTTCCGGCCTTCGGCAGATGGCTTTGCGGACCGACGTCGCGAATCGGCTGGCCGACGCGGCGCGCCGTGAGCCGCTGAATCAGGTACGGCCCGATCGTGAACGACAACACGAGGGCGGTGAGCGCCGACAGGATCGCGCGCATCGTCAAGTAGCTGAACACGTTGAACGGGGAATAGATTTCCGTGAGATTTTCGGCGAGCAGCTTCAACATGACGCTGCTCCTCGATCTTGCGGCGCGACGAGGGCGGCGACGAGGCGCTCGAGCCGCATGACTCGAGAGCCTTTGACGAGCACGGTGACGCCGGGCGCGAGGAGCGCCAGGACCGCTTTCTTGAGCTCCCCGAGATCGTCGAAGCTCCGGCCTTTCGCGCCGTACGCTTCGGCGGCGCGCGGCGCGAGCGCGCCGATGGCGAGGAAGTCGTCGCAGAGCGGCCGCGCGTAGACGCCGATCTGCCGGTGGAGCGCCTCCGCTTCGGGGCCGAGCTCCGCCATGTCGCCGAGCACGGCGACGCGCCGCCCCGGCATTTTGCCGAGATGCTCGAGCGCGGCGCGCACGGACGCGGGATTGGCGTTGTAGCTGTCGTCGATGACCGTTGCGCCGGCCAACGCCGCGAGCGCATTCAAGCGTCCGCGCACGGGCTTGGCACGCTCGAGCCCCGTACGAATGTCCTCGGCGGACGCGCCGACGGACTGCGCGGCGGCGGCAGCGGCCAGCGCATTGACGACGTTCGTCGGACCGAGCAGCGGCAACTCGATCTCGACGGTCGTGCCATCCGGCAAATGCATCGTGAACCGCGAGCCCGTCGCCGAGAACTGCGGGAGCCCGAGCACGCGGCAGTCCGCGCCGGCGCCGAGGCCGAACGTCACGACGAACTCGGTGCGGGCGCGGGCCTGCCAATCGGCGCGAAATGGATCGTCCGCATTCAGCACCGAGGTACCGGCGCGCGGCAGATGGTCGAGCAGCTCGCCCTTGGCGGCGGCGACTTGGGCGAGCGAGCCGAAACCTTCGAGATGGGCGGCGCTCGCGTTCGTGATGACGCCGACGGTCGGCTCGACGAGATCGCTTAAGTTAGCGATCTCACCGGCATGATTCGCCCCGAGCTCGACGACGAGCGCCTCGTCGTCGCCCGTCAAGCGCATCAGCGTAAGTGGCACGCCGATGTCGTTGTTGAAATTGCCCTGCGTCACGCAGACGCGGCGCCGGACGCCGAGAATCTCGGCGATGAGCTCCTTGACCGTCGTCTTGCCGGCGCTGCCGGTCACGGCGATGACCGGGATCGCGAAGTTCCGGCGCCATGCACGCGCCATCACGCCGAAGGCACGCCGCGTGTCGGCCACTTGCACTTGCGGCAACGGCGATTGTGCGGGCCGCGACACGAGCGCGCCGGCCGCGCCTTTCGAGTATGCGTCCGCGACGAAGTCGTTGCCATCGAAGCGATCGCCTGCGATCGCAACGAACAATGCGCCGCGAGGAAGGCTCCGCGTGTCGGTCGTCACGGCGTCGAAGGTCGCGTCGGGACCTGAGAGACGTCCGCGCACCTCGTGTGCCACCGAGGCTAAGCTCCGCGACATCAACCGAGCCTCCCCAGCGCCCGAGCGACGGCCTCACGGTCGTCGAAGGGTCGCTGCTCGCTGCCGATGATCTGCACGGTCTCGTGCCCTTTGCCGGCGACGAGCACGACGTCCTCGACGCCCGCGTCGCGGATCGCGCGCGCGATCGCTGCATCGCGCGCATGCTCGACGACCACGCTCGGGTGCGCCGCGAGCCCGGCGCGAATATCCGCGACGATGCCGGCGGGATCCTCGCCGCGCGGGTTGTCATCCGTGAGCACGATGTGCTCGGCATTGCGCGCCGCCGCTTGACCCATGAGCGCACGTTTACCGCGATCGCGCTCGCCGCCGCACCCGAACACGCACCAGATTTCCCCGTCGCATGCTGCACGCAAGGCCGCCAACGCGCGCTCGAGCGCGTCCGGCGTGTGCGCGTAATCGATGACCACGTACGGCGCGCCGTCACCGCCGTGTATTTCCATGCGGCCCTTGGGCGGCCGGCACGCCGCGAGCGCCGCACAAGCGTCGCGGAACGGCACCTCCCAGGCGAGCAATGCGCCGAGCGCGATGAGCAGATTCTCGGCGTTGAACCTGCCGATGAAGCGGGAATCGAGCACTGCCCGGCCGTGCGCGCCGTGTATCTCGAGCACCATGCCGTCGAGCCCGCACGAGACGAAGCGTGCGGCGAGATCGGCCTCCGCCGCACCTGTGAGGCTCGTCCCGAAGAGTCGCACGGTCGACGGTATGGCGCGCGTCAGCGAAGCCGCGAACGGATCGTCGCGATTGACGACGGCATGGCGCAACTCCGGGCGCGTGAACAAGCGCACCTTCGCGCGCCCGTAGCTCGCAAAGTCCCCGTGCTGATCGAGATGATCGCGCGTCAAGTTCGTGAATATCGCAGTGCGAAGCTCGAGACCCGCGACGCGATCCTGCTCGAGCGCATGCGACGAGACCTCGAGCGCCACACGAGGAGTCGCCATCGCGGCGATCTCGCGATGCAGCGTCAAGCAGTCGGGAGTCGTCAACATGTGGGGCACGATCGCAGGCGGCACCCCAAACCCGAGCGTGCCGATGTAACCGCACGGAGTGCCGAGCTCCTGCATCGCCTGGGCGATCACATGAGCCACCGTCGTCTTGCCGTTCGTGCCGGTGACACCCGCAAGCTCCGCCGGTGCGCGGCCGCGGCCGTAGAACGTGCGCGCGAGATCGCCGAGCCGCGTCTTGAGACTGGGAATCGCGATGCTCGGTCCCGGCGGCACCTGGCCTTCCGCCCCGGTCGGCTCATAGAGAATGACCGCTGCGCCGCGCGCGAGCGCTTCGCTTGCGAAGCGCACGCCGTGCACGCGGCTGCCGGGGACGGCGACAAACGCTGCGCCAACCGTGACTTGCCGGTGGTCGAGCACGAGGTCGCGAATCTTCAAGTCCGCGTGCAAACCTGCGGCCGGACCGAGCAGCTTGCCGAGCGTCATTGCGGCCACGACGGCAGTGGCCATCATGGCCCCACCCGCGCTTGCGCGACGACCGTCAATGGCGGATCAGGCAGCGCGTCGGGCGGCACCGCGAGCACGCGCAGAGCACCCGAAACGATGCGCGCAAATACGGGCGCGGCGACATCGCCGCCGTAGTACTTCTCGCCTTGCGGATCGTCGATGACGACGACGGCGACGAGACGCGGATCGCTCGCGGGCGCGATGCCGGCGAACACGGCCGTGTACCGGTCCGTCACGTATCCGCCGACGGATGCGATTCGCGACGTGCCCGTCTTGCCGGCGACGGAGAAGTTCTTGACGGCGGCAAGCTGACCCGTGCCTTGGGGCGAGATGACGGCTTGCATCATGTCGAGCAACTGCGCCGCAGTGGTTGCTGAGATGGCGTCCTCGCCGGGCGCCGTTTCGTCGAGAGCAAGCATCGAGACGGGGTGCAACACGCCGCCGGCAGCGATCGCGGCGTAAGCGCGCGCGAGCTGCAGCGTCGTCACCGATACGCCATAACCGTACGCGAGCGTCGCTTGGCCTACGGCCCGCCAGTGATGTGGCTCATTGAGCGAGCCCGCGGACTCGCCGGGAAGTCCGCTTTCCGTGGAGCGGCCGATGCCGAAACCGTGCAGCACGCGTGCGATCTGGTTGGCCTCCATCTCGAGCGCGATGCGTCCTGCGCCGACACTGCTGGATTTTGCGAGAACGGTCGTGACGGTGATTCGCCCGAGACGCGTCGGGTCTTCCGTCAAGATCCTATTACCGACGGTCAAATATCCCGGCGACGTGTCGATGACCGTATCCGGCGTCACGTAGCCGCCCTCGAGCGCCGCCGCGAGCACGAACGGCTTGAAGCTCGAGCCGGGCTCGAAAATGTCGGTAGCCGCGCGGTTGCGATAAAGGTCCGGGTCCCGCTGCGTCCGGTTGTTCGGATTGAACGACGGCTGATTGACCATCGCGAGCACTTCGCCGTTCGTAGGATCGAGAATGACGACCGATCCCGAGCGGGCGCGGCTCTCCGTCACGGCGCCCTTGAGCTCACGATACGCGAGGTACTGCAAGCGCAAGTCGAGGCTCGTACGCAGCTCCCTGCCCGGTCGCGATGCCTTGATTTGCTCCACGTCGCCGATAACACGGCCCAGCCGGTCCTGCAAAACGCGCTTGCTGCCGGTTTCGCCGCGCAGCCAGTAGTCGAATGCGAGCTCGAGTCCCTCCTGGCCGTGGTCATCGATGTCCGTGAAGCCGAGAATGTGCCCCATGACTTCGCCGGACGGATAGTAGCGGCGGTACTCGCGCGTCGTGCCGACGCCGGGAATATCGAGCTCGAGCACTTGGGCTGCCTGTGCGGGCAGCAGATGACGCTTTATGAATACGAACTCGCGATCGACATTGCTCGTGATGCGCCTCGCGAGCCATTCCGCATCGAGCTCGAGCGCGCGCGCGAGCTCGGGCAGGCGGTCGAGCGCGGACTTGAGCTCGCGCGGGTCGGCCCAAATGCTGTCGACGGGAGTGCTGACGGCAAGCGGCTCGCCGTTCCGGTCGGTGATCGCTCCGCGGTGTGCGGAAATCTCGACCGTGCGCAGATGACGATTATCGCCCTCGGCGGCCAGAAACTCGTTGTCGATGAGCTGCAGGTAAAGCACGCGCGCCTCGAGCGTCGCCGCCGCGACCGCGAAGCAGCCGAGAAGCAGAATGCTCCGCCAGCTTCGCGTCTCCTGTTGGCGCGCTCGGCCGGTCATGAACGCGCTCCACGACGATGTTGACGAAGATCGTGAGCGGAGCTCGCTCCTACGGGGCGTCGGCCGTTCATGGCAGCGGCTCCATGACGATTCTGACTTGGGCGTCGCTCGGCTCGTCGAGTGCGAGACGCTCACGCGCGAGCGATTCGATGCGCGGATGCGTCGCCCACGTGCTCTGCTCGAGTTGCAGGCGGCCCCAGTCGATCTGCAGACGGTCGTGCTCCCGTTCGAGCTCCTGAAGCTCGGCGAATAGGCTCCGCGCCTCGTGCTTGGCCTTGACGACCCAGATGCCGGAGGCGACCACGGACGCGGCGAGAACCAGGGATGCGAAGCCATCGACGATTCGAGGGCTCATCTCAAGCTTCCCGTGTCGATTCGTTCTGCGACGCGGAGCCGCGCGCTGCGTGCCCGCGAGTTGCGGGCCACCTCGGCGGCTCCCGGGCGAATGAGCCGCCCGACGAGCTTGAGGCGCGCGCGCGCCTCGATGGGTATTTCGGGCAGCCCCGCGTAGCGCGGGTCACCGCGTGCTTCGCGTGCCATGAACCGCTTGACGATGCGATCCTCGAGCGAGTGGAAGCTGACCACGGCCATGCGCCCGCCGACGGACAAGATATCGGGGCATGCGTCGAGGCCCGCCTCGAGGGCTTCGAGCTCGCGATTGACGACGATGCGCAGGGCCTGAAACACACGCGTCGCGGGATGGATGCGTGACCTGCCGCGCGGCGCGACGCGCACCACGAGATCCGCCAGTTGTTTCGTCGTCTCGAGCGGTTGGCGTGCGCGCTCGCGCACGATCGCCGCGGCGATCGCAGCGGCCCGCGGCTCTTCGCCATAGGTCTGCAAGACTCGGGCGAGGTCGCCTTGTCGAGCCTCGGCGAGCCAATCCGCTGCGGTCTTCCCTGACGTCGAATTCATGCGCATGTCGAGCGGTCCGTCCTGCACAAAGCTGAAGCCCCGTGCCGCCACGTCGAGCTGCGGCGAAGAAACCCCGAGATCGAAGAGAACGCCTCGAGCCTGCCGTTGGCCGAGCCATGGCATCGCGACGGCGCGCAAATCCTCGAAACCGGCATGTACGATGTTGAACCGTGCGTCGGTTGCAAAGCGACGGCGGCCATCTGCGACGGCTTCCGGATCCTTGTCCAGCGCCAGCAGCCGCCCTTCGGTTACCAACCGCGCGAGAATTTCAGTACTGTGCCCCCCGCGTCCGTACGTCGCATCGACGTACCAACCATCACTCGTCACGGCCAACCCCGCCAGCACCTCGGCCACGAGTACGGGCTGATGCTCAACCATCGCCGTGCACGCTCGGCGTGCTACAACGACAGCGATCGCAATTCTTCAGGTAAGTCCGTACCGTCGCCGCCGTCGTCCGCAAGCCATTCGGCCCGTTGCTTGTCCCAACGTTTCTCGTCCCAGAGCTGAAGCGTGTTGCCCTGGCCGATCAAAAAAGCCTGCCGCTCGAGACCCGCATACGCACGCAATTCCTTCGGCAGCAGGACACGCCCGTGCCCATCCAGTTGAAGGTCCGTCGCATGCGCCAGCATGAGTCCCCGCAGCCGCGTCGCATCTTTGTTAAAGGAGGGCAGACGAGTCAGCTTGCGCTCGATTTCCTCCCAATCGGGAAGTGTGTAAATCAGCAGGCAGTGAGCAGTATTGAGCGTGACAACCAGCTGCCCCTCCGAACGCGTTACAATGCGCTCGCGATGACGCGCTGGGATTGCCAGGCGCCCCTTGGCATCCAAGGTGACTTTGGAGAAACCACGAAACATAGCCGGGCCGCAAAATCCACTTCATCCCACTTTGGGCCACTCCCACCCACACTATAGGGACTGCGGCCGCCGGCTGTCAACCGCTGGCTCGGTGAATTCTTTTGTTCTGACAGTAAGTTAGGCGGCCGCGCGCGAACGTCGCTAAAGACATAGAAGGAGTCGGCCTGTAAGCCGGGTTCTGTCGAGAGCAACCATTCCTCTGGGGCACGCGTCGCCGCATGCCTCTAGCGACCTACCCGGGAACTCGTGGGGCCCACTCAACGTTCCCCTATTCGGTCTTGCTCCAGGTGGGGTTTGCCTTGCCGCAGCGTGTTGCCACCTGCGCGGTGCGCTCTTACCGCACCATTTCACCCTTACCGCTACCTAAGCCGCGGCGGTATGTTTTCTGTTGCACTTTCCGTAGGCTCGCGCCTCCCAGGCGTTACCTGGCACCCTGCCCTATGGAGCCCGGACTTTCCTCCGGGTTTCCCCGGCGGCTGCTCGGCCGACTCCGGCGTCTAGGGTACCGCAGCGGCGCTCCTGCTGCATACGCCCGAGTGCCCACTTCAGTCACGCAGGCGTGTAAGTCGATAAACGGTATTGCGCGATGCGCCGGTGATCGCCGCCGTCGATGCCACGGCCCGCTCCGCACCGAGCTCGGGCGAAAGCAGCGCGAATATGCGGCGAACCTCCTCGTCCTCGGGGGCGCCCCGCGCCGAATCGCCCGCAACGACGATCACGAATTCGCCGAGCAGCGGAATGGATCCTCCGAGCTGCCGGCGCAGACTCTCGAGGGTCCCTGCATAGATGGATTCGTGCAGCTTCGTGAGCTCGCGCGCGAGCGTGGCGCGCCGCTCGGCGCCGAGCTCCGCGACGAGCGCGCTCATTGCGTCTTCGAGCCGGTGCACGGACTCGAAGAACACCATCGTGCGCGACTCGCCGCGCAAGCGGCGCAGGTGCTCCGCGCGTTGCCGAGCGCGGCGCGGCAAGAATCCTTCGAACACAAAGCGGTCCGTCGGCAGCCCGCTGATACCGAGCGCGGCAAACGCGGCGCTCGGTCCCGGAACGCTGCGCACCACGATTCCGTCGGCCAACGCGGCGCTCACGAGCGTCCAACCCGGATCGCTGACGAGCGGCATGCCTGCATCGCTCACGAGCGCGACGTCGGCGCCCGCGCGCAACCGTTGCAGCAGCTGCGGAGCCCGCAAATCCTCATTGTGCTCGTGATACGCAATAACTGTTGGTTGCGCGCCGATACTCGATAGCAATCCGCGAGTTCGCCGGGTATCCTCGGCGGCAACGATCTCGACTGCGCACAGCAATTCGCGTGCGCGCGGGCTCAAGTCCTCGAGATTGCCGATCGGCGTGCCCACCACATAGAGCGTTCCGCTCGACTTAGACAGTGCGCCGGTC
This sequence comes from Gammaproteobacteria bacterium, assembly GCA_036507635.1. GTDB lineage: Bacteria > Pseudomonadota > Gammaproteobacteria > Steroidobacterales > Rariloculaceae > DATBLZ01. Next base: position 640 of record DATCIQ010000160.1, on the reverse strand, counting down.
ATGCTGGCTTGCGGTTCATCGAGCATCAAATGAGATTGACGAGCTACATATTATTCGCGATCGGCGCTTTGAGCGTAGCGGCCTGCACGACACAACCGGTCATGCGCTCCGTAGACGCGCAAAATCTCGAAACACGCGCTCGCGAGGAAGCCGCCGCGGGCAACTTCGGCGCGGCCGCGCAACTATACCGGCAACTCGCGGACTCGAGCACGGGGCCCGCGCGCAGCGGCCATTTGATCGAAGGCGCGCGCCTGTCGATCGCGCGAATGGACACGACGACTGCGGGCCGTTGGCTCGCCGAGGCGCGCTCCGGCGCGAACCCTGAGCAACAGAAAACCATTTTGGTGTTGCTCGCACGTATCGAGCTCGAAACGGCGCAGCCGGAAGCCGCTCTGCAGACGCTCGCGCAGATCAGCGAGCCCGTTTCCGTGCCGGTGCTGCGCGACGCTGCCGAGGTGCGCGGCCGTTCGCTATTGGCGCTCGGGCGGTACGTCGACGGCGTTCGCGAGCTCGTCGAGCGCGAGATCTGGCTCGAGGACGCAAGCGAGATTCTCGCGAATCAGCGTTTGATTTGGGACTCTTTGCCGACACCGGCGCCGATCCCGGCGACCGGCGACAGGCTCATCGACGGCTGGCTCCC
>DATCIQ010000159.1:0-5048 GCA_036507635.1 Gammaproteobacteria bacterium | reverse complement strand
GCAAGTCAGCCGGTGCGCAGAGTTTACGGAGCGCCGTACGCGATAGCGAGAGCAAGCATGCCGCTAGTAGTACGAATACCCGATCGGCTCTCCACGCTGAAACGGGTGCTCTGGATACCAGCATTGTCCCTTAACTGTTTGTGCGCGCGCGCGTATCCCAGAATCCAGGGCTAGTTTGCGGAAAAACGACACCGCGACTGAATCGCCACTCAACTCAGGGGGAATTATGAAGATCACACCGTTACGCGCTGCGATTCTCGCGGTGCTCGGGGGCTTTGGGGGCGGCACCTTGCAGACCGCTTGGGCACAGGAGGACGAAAGCGAGGAGCAGCAATTCGCGGCCCTCGAGGAAATCGTCGTCACGGCGACGCGGCAGGAAATGAACTTGCAGGAAGTCCCGCTCGCGGTCGTTGCAATTTCCGGGGAAGGGCTCGACCTCCAGGGCATCGACAACATGGAGGATTTGAACGCGGTCGTGCCGAACGTGGTCATCGCCGGCAACAACATCGGCACGGATACTGCGCAGTTCGTGATGCGCGGCATTCCGAACGTCGGCACGTATATCGACGGCATATGGCAGGTCAGCAACTCCGGTTTGCTGCTGCGCGAGTTTGTCGAGGTCGAGCGCGTAGAAATCCTGCGCGGCCCGCAGGGCACCCTTTACGGCCGAGATTCGACAGGTGGCGCCATTCGTGTCTACACGGCGCGTCCTGCGGACGAGTATGGGGTTCAGGTGGACATGGCGATCGGCAACCTCAATCGACGCGACGTCAAGGCGTCGCTGGATCTGCCGATCACGGATAATTTCCGTACCCGCTGGACGATCGGCAGCTTCGACCGTGACGGCTACATCACGAGCAAAACCACCGGGTTCAAGACCGGCAAGTTCGAGGATGAGATTGTTCGCGGCGACTTCCTGTGGACGCCGTCGGACCGCGTGAGCGTGCGTTTCAACGCGCAGCAAGACACGATCGTGTCGAACACTGCGCGCGTGCAAACCTGGATCGAGAACCAGCTTGCATGGAACACTGGCATTCAGATGGGTCTCGCTCTTGCTTACGACATCGCGAGCGGCGGCCGCTGGAATTGCGACTACGCATGCGCGGGCTGGCCCGGCGGTCAATTGGGCGAGTGGGAGACGACGTCCGAAATCACCGTGCCGTCGCGGCAATGGCTCGAGCAGCAGGCGGTCGATGTGAATGTCGATATCACCGATAACGTGAGCTTCCAATACTTGGCCGGTCATACGTACGTCGATGCCCGCACTTACAACGATTGGGATTCCGGCGAGTTCAATTTCTACATCGACTACTTCAACAACGAAACGGAGCTCGTGAGCCACGAGTTCCAGCTTGCGGGAGCCAACGATCGCTTTACGTGGGTCGCGGGCGCCTATTACTGGGATCAGGAGGGCCGCGCGCGCAATCCGGCGTGGTCGATGCGCGAGTGGCAGGAGGTTTCGAGCTACGGCCAGGCCCAGCCGTTCTCGTATCAGAATCAGGTCCTGACGGACCCGGCATGTCAGGCGACACCGGCCGATCGCGGTGTCGATTTCGAAGGGATTCCGAATTGGCTCGGTATTCCCGCGGGGCCGGCCAACACCGTCGCCGGATGGCTTTTCCCGTGTGACTGGGCGGGTGGTAACGGTTGGGTCAACGCGTTGGCTGCGGGCGCAAGGCCGCCGGCCGGCGACCGCTTGAACGGCAACGAGATCAACGGTTACGCCCTGTTCGGCGAAGTCGTCTTGGGCTTCGGCGAGAAGTTCGACCTGACGCTCGGCTATCGGTACCACGATCAGGAAGAAGACCTCCTCACGTTCGACGTCGATGCAGGCATCGCGGCGGGCATCACGGCGCCGAAGCCGCTCGAGACGAACAAGGAATGGTACACAGGCGGCGTCTACGACGGCATTCGCAATCCCGGCGGGCAAAACGTCGCTTTCGACGCCGACACGATCCGCGTCGCCGGCAGCTGGAAATTCACCGACAACGTGTTGGGTTACATTGGCTACACGGAAGGCTTCAATTCTGGCGGCCTCGACGTGTACGCCGATAGTCTCGGCACCGTCGAACGCTCGTTCGAGCCGGAGACGATCGAAAACACGGAAATCGGCCTACGCACGGATGTCCTCGACGGCCGCATGCGCTTCAACGCGACGTACTTCACGACGGACTGGGTCGGCGTTCAACTGCCTGCGACGATCCTGGACCGCGCTACGCAGCAGGAGATCACGGAGCTCGTCACGCAGAATGCCGCATCGGCCGAAGCTGACGGTTTCGAGATCGAGTTGAGCTTCGCCGCGACCGACAACTTACTGTTGCAGGCGAATCTCGGCTTCCTCGACACGGCGTATACCGATTCGCAGAGCCCCGCTGTCACGCTCGACACGGAGTTCTCGCGCGCGCCCGATGAGACGTACAACCTCGGCATTCAGTATGACATCGACCTCATGAATGGCGGTGCGCTGGTGACGCGGTTCGACGCGAACTACACGGGTCCGTACTGGCGCTCGAATACGCCGTCGCTACGACAAAACGCCTATGGTGTGCCGCGCGACTATGAGGCGGGCGATTATTGGCTGTACAACACGCGCTTGGCGTACACGCCGCCCGATGGTCAGTACCAACTGTCGGTGTACGGCACGAACCTGACGAACGAGTACCACATCAACTCAGGCTTCCTGCACAACATTTGGCAGTTCGACTTCGGCACGGTCGACCGTCCTCGTGAGGTCGGTATCAGCATGAAGATGTTCTTCAACTAGAGTCGCGATGCGATCGAAGGCCGGTCGGAATTGCCCCCGACCGGCCTTTGTCTTTTCCGATACCGTCGGACCGAGCGGGCCGGGAGGAGGTAGCGCTGGGCGGCCTAGGTGTGCCGTCGAGGCCCTCGACCGAGAACAGCGCCCTCGTGCACGGGCGCGACCGTCTGCTGATAAACACCGAGCCAGCCGCGCTGGTTCTCCGCACCGAAGTGTCGCGTGGTCTTGCGCCGCTCCGCGAGCTCGGCCTCGGGGACTTCGAGATCGACGGTTTTGCGCTCGACGTCGATCGTGATCACGTCGCCGTTCTCGACGAGCCCGAGCGGCCCGCCGGCCGCCGCCTCGGGCGACGCCTCGCCGACCACGAGACCTTCGTTGACGAGACCCGAGAGCTGCCCCTCCGTGATCATGGCGACACGGTCGATGAGACCCGCGCCGTCCAACGCGAAGACGACCGCCGACGTCATCGCCATGCCGGGCCCGCCGATGACGCCCAAGCCTCTGAGCACGACGACGTCGCCGGGCCTGACGCGGTTCTCCTTGATCGCCGCGAGCGCCTCGTCGCGCGAGTGAAAGATGTTGGCCGGGCCCCGGAAACGCAGCATGCGCTCGGCCGTTCCCCCTTGACGCACGATGCCGCCGCCGGGCAGCAGGCTGCCGCGCACGATCACGAGCGAGGGACGTGTCGAGAGCGGATGGTCGAGCGTGTGGATCACGCGCTCGTCCTCGACCACGACCTGCGACAGCTCCTCGCCGAGCGTTCGGCTGGAGACGGTGTGGACATCGAGATCAAGAAAGCGCTCCAAGCGCTTAAGAACGGCGCGGGCGCCGCCGGCCGCCTCGAATTCCTCGATCAGACCGGGCCCGTTGGGCCGGATCGCGGCGAGCAACGGGATCTTGTCGGCGTACTCGGCAAAGAGTCCATAAACGTCGACGTCGACTTGGGCTTCGCTCGCGATCGCCTGCAGGTGCTTCACGCAATTGATCGAGCCGCTCACGGCGAGGACGACGAGCACGGCGTTTCGGACGGCGCTCGCCGTGATGATGTCGCGCGGCTTCAAATCTTGCCAAACCATCTCGACGATGCGAGCGCCCGATTCGCGGACGTGACCCATCATCTTCGGGCTCAAAGCCGCCACCGGCGCGCTGCCCGGCAGCGCCATGCCGAGCGCCTCGCACACGGTGTGCATCGAGTTCGCCGTGCCCATGCCCGCACACACACCGGGGCCCTGCACGGCGACGTCCGCCATGCCCGCGAGCTCGGCGAGCGTGATCCGGCCCGACGCGACATAGCCGGATTTCAAGAACACGTCTTCGATATCGACGTGCGCCCCGCGATACTCGCCGCTTCGCTGATAACCGCAGACGACGACGAGCGTCGGAATGTCGAGCCGGCCCGCGGCCATGAGCTGACCGGGCGTCGTCTTGTCGCAAGAGGCGAGACACACCATGCCGTCGAGCAGCGCACCTTCGACTTGGACCTCGATATCGGCCGCGATCAAGTCGCGGCTCGGTAGTATGTAGGCGCCGCGCCTGCCGGCGCTCGTGATGAAATCGCTCGGGGCCGCCGTTCGCACCTCGAACGGCAGGCCCCCCGCGGCGCGGATCGCTCGCTTGAGCTCGAGAGCGACGCCGTCGAGATGACTGAAGCAGCTCGAAAGCTCGGACGAAGAGTTGACGATCGCGATCTTGGGCTTCTCCATGTCGTGATCGGAGATGCCGAGCGCGCGCCATTGCGCGCGGCGGCCCGCCCAAAGCGCCGTTCCGGGCTCGAGATTGCTGCGTAGCTTGCGCGACACGGCGGCTAGCGGCGTTGCGCCGCGCCGGGCGCTGCAGCGTTGCTTCCCAAGAACGCGCCATCCGCCTCGAGCCGCGCTTGCAGCTTGCGCGGATCGATTCGGCGCGGCGCGACCTTGGCGCCAAGCGCGAGGTCTGCTGCGGTGCCCGCGGCCTGCCCCATGACGAAGCACGAACCGGAGACACGCGCCGACGATTGCCCCTCGTGGGACATGGACGCGCATCGGCCGGCGACAAGCAGGTTCTCGACCCGCTGCGGGACGATGATGCGATAAGGGATTTGATTGAAGCCTCGGGACTCCGCCCGTGCGAACACGAACTCGACGTCGCCGCTCACGTGCGCTTCGACGGGCCAACCGTTGACGCCGATCGCGTCGTCGAAATCGCGGCAGCCCAAGATGTCATCGTCCGTCAGCACGTATTCGCCGCGAATGCGCCGTGTCTCGCGAATACCGATCTGCGGCGCGATCTCGACGATGTAGGCTTTCTC
>DATCIQ010000158.1:0-4848 GCA_036507635.1 Gammaproteobacteria bacterium | reverse complement strand
CTTGAGCCTGATTCTCGGCGGTGGAGAGAACCGCCAAGTCGTGGTCAACGCGCAATCCGGCGTCGTGTTCGCGCGCGGTATGCCGGATGAGCTCCGCGCCGTATCCGACTATCTCGACAGGATCCACTCGGCCGCGCAGCGCCAAGTCGTGCTCGAGGCCAAGATCATCGAGGTGACCCTGAGCGACGGCTTCCAAGCGGGGATCAACTGGGCGGCCGTCGGCGTCGACACTGACGGCGACACGTTCACGGGCGGCCAGCTCTCGGGCGGCAACGCGATCGACGGCAGCACGCCGCTCGGTGGCGATCCGATCACGGTCGGCCCCGGGAATCCCGTGACGAGCTTCGGCTCCGAGACCATCGGCGGCGCCTTTGCGCTGGCGCTCGATATCGGCGACTTCAACGCGTTCGTCGAGCTGCTCGAGACACAAGGCGATACGCGCGTACTGTCGAGCCCGCGCGTCGCGACCCTCAACAATCAAAAGGCCGTCATCAAGGCGGGCACCGACGAGTTCTTCGTCACCGACGTGAGCAGCAACACGATCACGGGCACGGCGGCTACGACGAGCCGCGACGTGACACTGACGCCGTTCTTTTCAGGCATTGCGCTCGACGTGACGCCGCAAATCAGCGCCGACGGCCAGGTCATCTTGCACATCCATCCCACGGTCAGCGAGGTCACGGACCAGACCAAGGCGCTGACCATTTCGGGCGAGACCGACGAGTTGCCGCTCGCGTTCAGCGAAATCCGGGAATCCGACAGCGTCGTCAAGGCTTCGAGCGGCCAGATCATCGCGATCGGCGGGCTCATGCGCAATTCTTCGCGCCGCCACGAGTTCGGCATCCCCGTGCTCGGGCGCGTGCCCGGATTGAGACGCTTGTTCGGCAGCAGCCGCGAGATCGAGACCAAGACCGAGCTCATCATCCTGCTGCGTCCGATCGTCGTCGACGACGACGACGATTGGCCGGGCATCATTCAGCCGGCGGCGGATCGACTCAACGCCCTCCGCGGCGAGTCGCAGAGATAGCCCGGAGTCCAAGGATGTCGCGCAAGAGAGTCCGGCTCGGCGAGCTGCTTCGCGAAAAGAAGCTGATCTCGGAGCAACAGCTCGCCGAAGCGCTCGAAGAGCAACGCCGCACGGGCCGCAAGCTCGGCCGCGTGCTCATCGACATCGGCGCCGTCGCGGAGGCCGATTTGCACCGCTGCCTCGCCGAGTACCTCGACATCCCGTTCATCGATCTCGCCCACACGAGCCTCGACCCCAAGATCGTGGGCCTTCTGCCCGAAACGCATGCGCGGCGCTATCGCGCGCTCGTCCTCAAGGAGGACGCGCACGGCCTGCTCGTCGGCATGGCCGATCCTACCGATCTTTTTGCATTCGACGAGCTCTCGCGGATGCTCGGCAAGCCGATCCGTTTGGCGTTGGCCAAGGAGGCCGCGCTGCTTCGGACCATCGACGTCGTGTACCGGCGCACCGAGGAGATCGTGTCGCTCGCCGAGGAGCTCAACGAGGAGCTCAACGAAGGCGGAGTCGACCTCGACACGCTGTCCGCCGACGAAGGCTCGCCCGATGCGCCGGTCATCAAGCTCATTCAATCGATGTTTCACGATGCCGTGCGTGTCGCCGCATCCGATATACACATCGAGCCCGAGGACAATCGGCTACGCATCCGCCTGCGCGTCGACGGCATGCTCCAGGAGCAGATCATCGACGGCCATCGCGTAGGGCAGGCGCTCGTCACGCGCTTGAAGCTCATGTGCGGGCTCGACATCGCGGAGAAACGCAAGCCCCAGGACGGCCGCTTCAGCATCCGCGTCGAGGACAAAACGCTCGACGTGCGCGTGGCGACGATGCCGGTCTACAGCGGCGAGGCCATCGTCCTGCGCCTGCTCGATCAGGCAGCCGGCAAGATGCGTTTCGAGGAGCTCGGCATGCCCGACGACGTCACGGCGCGCTTCGTCGAGATGATCGACCGCACCGCGGGCATGGTGCTCGTGACCGGCCCGACCGGCAGCGGCAAGACCACGACGCTCTATGCCGCCCTCAATCACATCAATTCCCCGTCGCGCAAGATCATCACGGCGGAAGATCCCGTCGAGTATCGGCTCGAGCGCATCAATCAGGTGCAGGTCAATCCCAAGATCGGCTTGGATTTCGCGACCGTGCTGCGCACTGCGTTGCGTCACGACCCCGACGTCGTGTTCGTCGGCGAGATGCGCGATCGGGAGACGGTCGAGATGGGCCTGCGCGCCGCATTGACGGGCCATCTCGTCTTCTCGACGCTGCACACGACGAACGCCATGACGACGGTCAGCCGCATGCTCGACATGGGCGCGGAGGGCTTCATGATCGCGGCCGCGCTGCACGGCGTGCTCGCTCAGCGTCTCATGCGGCGCATCTGCGAAGGATGCGCGCAACCCGTCGAGCCGACGCCGCAGCAAAGCGCGTGGATCGCGCGCCAGCTCGGCCCGAAGCAGCCCAAAGGCACCGAGTTCTACGAAGGCATCGGCTGCACCTACTGCAACATGACCGGTTATCGGGGGCGGATCGGCATCTACGAGCTGCTCGAGATCGACGCGCCGCTCGCCGACGCGATTCGCCGCACCGATCTCACGCTGTTTGCGCGCCTCGCGCAAACGCAGGCCGGGTTCGTGCCGTTGGTGCAGCGTGCGCTCGCGTACGCCGGACAGCACGTGACGTCGGTCGCGGAAGTCATCCGCGTGACTTCGGGTCTCGAGGAGAGGGAGCAAAGCACGGGCCTGCTCAACGACGTGTTGAGCAGTGAGGATCGCCTGCAAGGGTCCGCGTGATGGCGATGTTCCGCTACAGCGGGCGAACGGCGCGCGGTGAGGCCGTGCGCGGCGCGCTCGAAGCCGAAACGCCCGAAGCGCTCGCCAATCAGTTGTTTGCGCGCGGCATTACGCCGACCGAGATCAGGGCGACGGCAGGCTCCCACAACGTGCTCAAAGACGTCTGGCAGCGTCTGGGCGGCGGCCGGCCGACGCTCAACGACTTGATTCTGTTCTCCCGGCAGATGTACGCCATCACGAAAGCGGGCCTGCCGCTCTTGCGCGGCATGCACAGCATCGCCTCGTCGACGCCGAACGCGTTTTTGCGTGCGGCCCTCGAGCGCGTCATCGAAAACCTGCAATCGGGGCGCGACCTCGCTTCGTCGTTTGCCCGCCATCCGGAAGTGTTCTCGAAGTTCTACGTCAGCATCGTGCGCGTCGGCGAGAGCTCGGGCACGCTCGAGACGGCCTTCTTGCGCATGTACGAGTATCTCGGCATGGAGAAGCGCATTCGCGACAAGGTCACCGCGGCGCTTCGTTATCCGACGACGGTCGTCGTCGCGATCGCGATCGCCATCGCCATTATCACGCTTTGGGTGTTACCTAAGTTCGCGCCCGTATTTGCGGCGCTCGGCGACAACCTGCCGTGGCCGACGCGAGTTTTGCTCGGCGTATCCGCGTTTGCGTCGACCTACTGGTACGTCGGCGTCGCCGTCGTCGTGAGCGCGGTCGTCGGCTTCAACTTGTACGTACGCGACGAGCACGGTCGTTATCGGTGGGACAAGCTCAAGCTTGGCGTGCCGATCGTCGGCGCGATCGTGATGAAAGCCACGATGGCGCGGGTGTGCCGCTCGTTCGCGTTGACCTTGGAATCGGGCGTGCCCATGGTGCAGGCGCTCAACATGATTGCGCGCGCGACGGGCAACGAATATATGGGCGAGGGCGTGCTCGCGTTGCGCGACGGCGTCGAGCGCGGCGAGACGTTGAGCCGTACCGCTCAGGCGTCGGGCCTCTTTACGCCGCTCGCGATGCAGATGATCGCGATCGGCGAGGAAACGGGCAGCCTGGCCGACATGTTCGGCGAGGTCGCGGATTTCTACGAGCGCGAGGTCGATTACGATCTCGACCACTTGAGCGCGGCGCTCGAGCCGTTGCTGATCGTGGCGGTCGGAGTCATGGTCCTCGTGCTCGCGCTCGGCGTGTTTCTGCCGCTTTGGGACATGGCGGCGAGCGGCGGTGGCTTCGGGTGAACGCGCGCGGCTTCTCGCTCCTCGAGCTCGTCGTGGTCGTGATCATCGTTGGGGTCATGGCCGGATTCGCGCTCGACCGCTTGCTACCGTTGATCGGCCGCGCGGAGCGCGCCGCGTTTTTTCAAGTGCAAAGCCAATTGAAAAGCGCGTTGCTGCTCGAGGCCGCGGAGCGGCTCACGAGCGGCGAGAGCGCGACGTTACCGGAGCTCGCCGGTGTCAACCCCATGGCGCTGCTGCTCGACGCCCCCGGCAACTACCTGGGCTCGTTCGACGGGCCCGAACATGCGCACGTGCCGCGCGCGAGCTGGTACTACGACGAGCGCACCGGACGTCTCATGTATCGCGTCGGCAAGTACACGCGCTTCATGCCGCTCGATGGACCCGAAGATCGCGTCGAGCTCGTGGTCGAGTTCGTGTACGAGGACGTCGACGGCAACGCCGCATACTCGGCGTCGGTCGACGAATTCGACGGCCTGCGCCTCGCGTCCGTCCACGCCTACGACTGGCCCGATTGAGCACGCGGCGGACGACTTGAGACGTCCATCACACGCGTGTATGGCAGTCTGAGCAGTCAATCACAGCGCCCCGGCGATTCTGTCAATACAATCTTTTCCAGTTCGCGAGGTCTTCTCGCTGGATAGGTATAAGGGCTCGACTACGAAGAGGTTTTTTGCAATGAGAGCTAATGTCAAACAGGGTGGTTTTACCCTCATCGAATTGGTGGTGGTCATCACCATCCTCGGCATTTTGGCTGCGTTCGCGGTGCCGCGGTTTGCTTCGTTGGAGCGTCAAGCACGCGTCGCGGCGA
>DATCIQ010000157.1:0-2910 GCA_036507635.1 Gammaproteobacteria bacterium | reverse complement strand
ACGCAACCGACCGGTTCTACGCCGACGAGGTCGAGCGGTTTCAGTTCTCGATCGGCAATGCTTTTTAGCACGTTGAGGTTCATTTCGATGAGACGGATGCAATCGGGGATGCACGCTCGCGGCGGGCTCGCTCTGCTCTGCGCGCTGCTCACCGTGGGCGCTGCCCAAGCCCAGAACACGAGCATCAAGATCGGCGTGGTCAATATGTCGCAGCTCATCGAGCAAGCGCCGCAATCCCAATCCGTGATGGCGCAGCTGCGCGACGAGTTCGCGCCGCGGCAACGCGAGCTCACCAGCATGCAAACGGCGCTGCAGACGAAACAAGAGACCTATCAACGCGACGCATCGGTGATGGGCGCCGAAGAGCGCGCTAACCTCGAACGCGAGATTCGGGACGGCCAACGCGATTTGCAGCGCGCCGACAACGAGCTGCGCGAGGATTTCAACATCCGGCAAAACGAAGAGCTCACGAACCTGCAGCGTACGATCGTGCAACAGGTACAAACCTATGCGCGCGGTGCCGGTTTCGACCTCGTGCTTTACGAGGCCGTTTACGCGAGCGAGGCCGTCGATATCACGGCTGCCGTGCTCGCGTCCTTCCAGGCGGCGCGCTCGAACACCGACGGCCAGTGACGCGGCGCCGGCCGCCTCCCGATGCCGCGCATGAGATCCGCGACACTTGAGGAGCTTGCGGCCACGTTCGGCTGCCGACTCGAAGGGCCCGGCGACACGCTCGTGAGTCGCGTCGCTACGCTCGCCGGCGCGGGCGCCGATGCCGTTACCTTTCTCGCCAATCCCCTCTATCGCGAGCAGCTCGCGGCGACGCACGCCGCCGCCGTCGTGATCGAGGAGCGCTTCGCGTCCGAGTCGCCCGTCGCTTGCCTCGTCTGCACGAACCCCTACGCGACGTTCGCGCGCATCGCCGCGCACTTGCACCCCGCACCTGTCATTGCTCCGGGCGTGCATCCTGCCGCGAGCGTCGCTCCGGGTGCTGTCGTGCCGGAGTCGGCGCACGTCGGCGCCGGTGCGGTGATCGGCGCCGGCTGCCGGCTCGGCGCCGGCGTCGTCATCGGGCCGGGCAGCGTGCTCGGCACGGAGGTGAGCGTGGGCGCGCATTCGCGGCTCGCGCCGCACGTGACCGTGCTCGACCGGGTCACGATCGGCGCGCGTTGCATCATTCATGCCGGCGCCGTGATCGGATCGGACGGCTTCGGCTTCGCCGAAGACCAGGGCGAATGGGTGAAGATCCCGCAGCTCGGCACGGTGCAGATCGGCGACGACGTGGAAATCGGCGCCAATACCACGATCGATCGCGGCACGATCGAGGCGACGATCATCGAGGACGGCGTCAAGCTCGATAACCTCGTGCAGATAGCGCACAACGTGCGCGTCGGTGCGCACACGGTCATGGCGGCGATGTCGGGCGCCGCGGGCAGCACGAAGATCGGACGCCGCTGCAAGATCGGCGGCGGCGCCGTGATCGCCAATCAGCTCACGATTTGCGACGACGTCATGCTGCTCTTTCGCAGCGTCGTGACGAAGTCGATCCGCGAGCCCGGTATTTACGGCGGCGCGCTGCCGGCCGACGAAGCAGCACGCTGGCGCCGCAACGTCTCGCGCTTGCGGAATCTGGATACAATGGCGCAGCGTTTGCGCGCCGTGGAGAAGGCAATGCACACGATCGACCGGGACAGGAACGACCGCGACGATGACTGAGCAGAGGAGCCTCGATACCGAGGAGGTCATCGCGCGGTTACCGCACCGTTTCCCATTCTTGCTCGTCGACCGCGTGCTCAGCGTAACGCCGGGCCGTTCGATCACGGCGCTCAAGAACGTGACCATCAATGAAGCACACTTCGCGGGCCACTTCCCGGGCCACGCGGTGATGCCCGGCGTGTTGGTCCTCGAGGCGCTGGCGCAAGCCGGCGGCGTGCTTGCTTGGGAAAGCGCAAACCGCGAGGAGCAGAAGGTGACGATTCTGTACCTCGTGCGCATCGAGAACGCGCGCTTCAAGCTGCCCGTCAAGCCCGGAGACCAGCTCGTCTTGCACGCCGAGCTCACCAAGCACAAACGCGGCTTGTGGTGCTTCCAGTGCTCGGCCGAGGTCGATGCGAAAGTGGTGGCCGAGGCGGAAATTTTCATGGTATCCGGAAAGAGACCTTGATCGACGAGAAAGCGGTCGTCTCGCCGGACGCCCACGTGCATGACTCCGCGTACGTGGGCCCGTATGCCGTCGTCGGCCCGGCCGTCGAAATCGGCGCCGGCACGCGCATCGAGGGGCATGCCGTGATCAAGGGGCCGACGACGATCGGCGAGAACAATCACATCTTTCAGTTCGCATCGATCGGCGACGACCCTCAGGACAAGAAATACCGAGGTGAAGAGACGCGGCTCGTGATCGGCAACGGCAATACGATTCGCGAATATTGCACTATCAATAGGGGCACGATTCAGGATCAGGGGATCACGCGCGTCGGCGACGACAATTGGCTCATGGCCTATACGCACATCGCGCACGACTGCGTAGTCGGCGATCACACGATCTTCGCGAACAACGCATCGATCGCGGGCCACGTACACGTCGGCGATCATGCGATTCTCGGCGGGTTTACCGCGGTTCATCAGTTTTGCCGCTTGGGCGCGAGCTCGCTCAGCAGCATGTTCAGCTACGTCACCAAGGACATTCCGGCCTATGTCATCGTCTCCGGTCGCCCCGCCGAGCCGCGCGGTGTCAACGTCGAGGGGCTCAAGCGTCGCGGTTTTTCCGCCGCTCAAATCCGCGGCGTCCGCGAGGGATACCGTGCCGTTTATCGTCAAGGCTTGAGTCTCGAGGAGGCGATTCGCTTGCTCGAGGAGCGCACCGCGGGGGATCCCGTGCTGGCGACGTTCGTCGAGTCGCTGCGCGCGAGC
>DATCIQ010000156.1:0-2648 GCA_036507635.1 Gammaproteobacteria bacterium | reverse complement strand
GAGCGGCAGCAATACGCCGCTGCGGTTGACGCTCAGATCGCTGCGGCCGAGCACCGTCAGGTTGCCGTCGGCGTCCTGCATCGCAAGATCCCCGGTGCGGTACCACTCTCCGGCGAATGCGTTGGCGGGGACCAATCTCTTGCCGTTGAGGTCCACGTACCCCTCGAAGCCGTAAGCGTGCCGGATCTGAAGCTCGCCTCGGTCGTCACTTTGCCCGTCCGCGGATTTCACGATTCTGATCTCGACGCCGTCGACGAGCTTGCCTACCGTGCGTGCGCGGACGTCGTAAGGCATCTCGACGCTACAGGCAGACACGGCGCCCATCTCCGTCGTGCCGTATTGACTGATCATGGTCCCGTGTAGGTCTTCGGACCTCTTGAAGGCCGACTCGCTGATCCGATCGCCGGAGGTCACGATGTACCGATAGGCACGCGGCGACCGCCGTCCGCGGATCAGGGTCTCGCAGAACGACGGCGTGACGTAGGCGACGTCAGGGCTGAATTCGGCTTCGCGCTCCAAGTAGATCAACACATTGCTGCGCTCCTGAAGGTCGACCGAGGAGCCGCCCGCAAGCGCCGCGAGGAGCCCCGCACCCAATCCGTAGACATGGAATATCGGCGTGGGTAGCGCGAGGCGGTTCGAAGGGTCGAACCGTCTGGCCCGCAACGCGTTCAGCGTGTTGTTGCGGAACCGGCCGTAACGGTGCACGGCGAGCTTCGGCGCGCCGAGGCTCCCCGACGTGCGGAAATACAATCGGGGATCGCTTTCGTCGGGACGCGATGCGGCGACCTCGAAATCGGGGTTCGGCGCGACCTCGATGTAACTCGAGGGGGGGCATTGCGCCAGCGCGGTCGCCGGCTTGCCGGGCTTCACCGACACGATCCAACGCGTGAACTTCGCGTAATTGACCTGCGCCGTGCTTGCCCCGCCGGCCCGCGCGCCTTGCCCGGGCACGGGGATCGCCATGAAGCTGTAAGACCCGTCGAGCAATGCGAGTACCAGCAAGGCCCCGCGCACCGAGTTGTTGAGCTCGACCGTGACGGCGGCGCCGGCGCCGACGCCGCGGCTCGACAGGAACGACTGTATCTCCTCGAGACAGCCCACGATCTCGGGATACGTGCACTCGTGATACTTATCCGCCAAAACGCTCGATCGATGGGCATGATTCTCGGCCGCGCTGCGAACCAGGGACCGGAATGCCAGGCCGTGATGCGGCGTCGATGTCATGGGTTTCGTCTCCGGGCAGGAGAGCGCGCCTTGCCGCCGGCACGGCCTGCTTCGGCGCTAGCCGCTCGGAACGTCTCGCGTCGATTCGAGTGAGGAAACGGGGTATCCGGCACGGGAACGCCCAAGAAGCGACAGAGCGGCTCCCATCCCTCCGCGACTTGATAGGTCAGCAACCTCTCCGCGGGTATAGCGCCTTGCACCTCCGCGTTATGGCGGCGAAACACGGCAATGATGTGCTCGCGGTCGGTCAAACGGCCGCCGAAAGTCTGTTGCGCGATGATCTCGTAGGCCATCTCTGCCACCGCGCGCATGTGCTCGGATCGCGCGAGCGCCCGCGCCCGCGCCAGAGGCACGATCGTCGATTGCACGCTCTCGAACCAAGAGTCCTCGTCGCGAACCGACAAGATCACCTTCGCATCCGGAAAATGCTCGGCCAGCTCGAGCCAAAAGCGAGCGCCGGGCCAATCGATCTGCGACTCGTACCCGGCGAATACTCGAGTCCAATCGGGCATCTCACGGCGCGCCGCGGCCTGCCACGCAGGGAGCTGCTCCGGATGCTCCCAGAGCTCGAACATATGGTGGCAAGGACCGAAGCCGAGTTGCTCCAATGCTTCCTTCAGGGAGCTCGTTCCAGTCCTGCCGAACCCTGCACCGATTACCCGCAGACCCATCTCGCGCCTCCGTGGCTCGCGATAGCTAAGATTACGTCAAGGTCTTCGCGGATTCGAGAATCGCGTTCACGAATCGGCGCTCATGACGGCATAATATCCGCTGAGACGAGGCGGCCCACGGAACGGGAGCTCATATATGAGAACGGACGTCGACACAGTCATTCAAGCTCTGAAAGAAGTTCTAGCGACCAAGCTCACTCGCGATCGAGCCGCGGCAGAGATCAGCGACGATGAGCCGCTCATGGAGGGCGGGCTGAATCTCGACTCGATCGGGATCGTCGAGCTCATCGGGCTCGTGGAGACTGAATTCAAGTTCCAGTTTGCGGATGCGGACCTGCGCACCGCGACCTTCGAGAGCGTGAGAACGCTCGCCGATGTGATTTCCGGCAGGTTGGACGGCTGACGTAATGCGGCTCCAGACTACGGGGGATACGGAAGCAGCGCGTCATCGCCGCGCAACAATGATAGGAGCGCGTCGCCTTCCGGAACGTCGAGACTCCGAGACCACCAGCGGGGCTGAAGCGACGCATATTCGAAAAACGCCGTTCTGCGCAGCGCATCTTTGAGCTGCGGACAGGTTGTGCGACAACGAATGGCCTTTGCCCCACGGCGAGCCAAGTAGTCTGCGGTTTCGCCTACGATCCACGCATACAACGCATTCGAGCGCTCGCTCGCTTGGATGTGCATGATGTACGCGGCCTGATAGTCTCCTTGGCAGAACAACCGGCTGACGGACAAGGCAGTCGGTTT
>DATCIQ010000155.1:0-2324 GCA_036507635.1 Gammaproteobacteria bacterium | reverse complement strand
AAACAGAACGGCGGTTCCGTAAACGTCAAAAAAGTTCGAGCGCTCGATGATGATGATCGGATCCTCGGGTTCAGACCCGGCAATCGTGGCCGTGTACTTGAACGTCTCACCCCGATAGTCCGAGCAGATCGAGAAAGCCTTTTTCTGCTCCGCCGGAGTCACCGTGAAGGTCTCAATCTTCTGAGCGCCCTTGCAGAGCGCGATTCCCGCGTCGGGTTCGCCTTCGATGGAAACCTCCAGCGAGTTACCAGGATGCTGGTTGTGGAAAACGATCTTGTCGTTATCTCTTGGCTTCCCGAACTTCGATACCGTCTTGCCACCGTTATCGTTCACGTAGATGTGAAGTCTAGCCACGGTCGCGCTCCCCTGGTTCCTAAGGTTTCATTCTTCTTCAGAGGATTCGTCGAATATCCGACAACCCCAGCGGCTCCCGTCCCAGATTCCCCGGGTGATCCCGGAAGGCAGAATCTATTTCTCGATGATGATGATCGGATCCTCGGCGGTAAAGTCGTCGATCTGGGCCGTGTACTTGAGTTCCGTGCCCGACTTTACATCCGAACAGACCTTGAAACTCTTCTCATTCCCTGCAGCCACGGTGAAGGTGCGGGCGCTAAATGGATCATCGTTGATGTCGCAGAGCACATCGGTCCTGTCGATGGTGACCCTGAGCAGGCCGGCCGATTCGTTGTGGAAAACGACCTTCTCGTTGTCCTTTGCTTTCCCGATCCTCGTGAGCGTCTTGTTGTCCTTCAGAATGATACGGAGATCTAGTTTAGCCATGGCGTACTCCCCCGTTTTCAGAGCATCTTGCGTATTTCCCCCAACTCCGGCGCCGCCCGCATCAGATTCTCGGCGAATCCCAATTCTCGCGCGCGTCTTGCGTGCGCCAGCGCCGTCGACTTCTCACCGAGGCCAAGCTCGGCAAGCGCGACGTAGTAGTGCACGTAAACGTCACCATCCCCTTCGGACAGCGCTATCGCTATGGATCGCCGGGCTCGGTTCTTCTCGCCGAGTCGTGTCGCATAATACGCCGCCTGCGCCTGATTGACCGCATGCTTCGGATTTACGGCCAATTCGCCATCCGCCAGCTCGAGTGCCCGCCGGTAAGCCTGCTTCGCCTCCTCGGGTCTTGAGTCGAAAAGGAGCGCGTCGGCGAGGTTCCCCCACAAGCGGTTATCCGCGGGCGCGAACTCGATCGCCTTGCGATACATCTCCGCCGCCTCGTCATATCGGCCGAGGTAGTAATGCACGGTTCCGGTGTTCGCGTAGCTCGCCCGGCGCGGCTCCAGCGCCAACGAGCGCGCAAAAGCGTCCGCGGCCTTTTCGAAGTTGCCCATAAGAAGGTATGCGCCGCCCAGGTTGCTCAATGCATTGGGGTCGTCGGGAGTGAGTTGGGTGGCCCGCTCGTACGCGGGGACGGCTTCGTCGGCGCGCCCCTGGGAAAAGAGGAAGCTTCCGTATGCGACGTGCGCGGCGGCGTAGCTCGATTGCGTGGCGATCGCACGCTGATACGTACTTTCCGCCTCACCCATTTCCCCACCGGCGGCGAGCGATTCGGCAAGCCCGATCAACACATCAGGGGACTGCGGCGCCAGCGCCAGCGCGCGCCGGTACGATGCCTCCGCCTCGGCCGCATTGCCCGTTGCAAGGCGTAACCTGCCGACCGCCATGTGCACCTCTTGAGCTGTGCTGTCGAGCGCCTCGGCATTGGCGCACGCCTCCTCAGCAGCCGCGACGTGTGCGGGAACCTTCTCAAGAGTGTAGCGTTCCACGCGCGTCTCACACATGCCGGCCTGCGCGCGGGCGAAATCCGGCTGCTCCTCGAGCGAGCGGGTAAATAGTTGCTCGGCCGCTTCGAGCGTCTTCGCGCTCCTCGGCTGCCGCAGATAGGCAAGACCCTGCAGATAGAAGTCGTAAGCGATCCCAGTGCCGCCACTGAGTCGTGGCCGGGACAGTTCGCTTCGTTCGCCAAACACCAGCTCGAGGGCGGTAATCACCTGGGCGGCGATATCGCTTTCGATGGCAAAGAAATCGGCGGACGGCGGTTCGTATGAATTGGACCAGCGGTTGGAGCCGCTCGCGCCCTCTACCAGCGCAGCAGTGACGATGATGCGATCTGCCTGCCGTTTCACGCTGCCGTCAACCACATAGCGCACGCCGAGCCGGTCGGCGATCTCGCTCACGTCCATGTTCTTGCCCTTGAACGCGAACGCGGACGTCCTCGCCGCGACGCGCAGCTCCGGGATCTTCGTAAGACGATTGGACAGCTCCTCGGAGAGCCCCTCGCCGAGATAGTCGTTGCGTGGATCGCCACTCATGTTCGC
>DATCIQ010000154.1:0-4350 GCA_036507635.1 Gammaproteobacteria bacterium | reverse complement strand
CCGAGATCGAGGCGCTCGTCGCACGTTATGTGATGGCGCTCGATACGCTCGACGCCGATGGTTACGCCGGCGTCTTCGTCGAAGATGCGGACTTCGACGTCGCCGGCACGAAATACCATGGGCGCAGCGAGATCGTGAAAGTCGTGACGGGCTTACAGGCGAGCCGCGCCACGGCCGAGGCCGAAGGCCGTACGCAGGCCCGGCTCTATCACACGATGAGCAACACGCTGATCGAGATCGTCGGCGCCGACGAGGCGCGGCACGAGTCTTATTGGCAAACCGTCCGCGTCGGCCCCGACAACGTGATCACCGTCGGCGCCATGGGCCGCTACGAGGACGTGCTCGTCAAGCGTGATGGGCGATGGCTGATCCAAAGCCGCAAGGTCGTTCCGTTCACGAATTGAGTCACTTCGGCCGGCTGCGTTCAAGAGTCTTCGCGAGACTTTTGGGCGCCTTGCGTCGCCAGGCCGAATGCAGCAGGTCCTTGACGTCCGCCACCTTCGCATTGGCAAGGATGACGCGGAGCCCCGCGACTTGCTTCCCCCACTTGAGCTTCTCGCACGCGCGCGGGTTGACCGCGATCGCGAGCTCACGCTCCTGCTTGTCGACGAAAATGTGCAGGTGCTCCTCGTCGGGAGGCACGGTCGCGAAGATTTTGCCCCTGACGCGAAACGACGAGAGATGGAAGTGCGGCTCCTCGGTGACTTCCGGCAGCGTAAGCGCATAACGACGCGCTTCGGCGATTTTCATGGTTTCAAGCTGCGTCCCGCCCGTCATACGCGCGTTTGAGCTTCGCGATATCGAACTTCTTCATTTGCAGCATTGCGCTCGTGGCCCTTTGAGACTTCTCCGAATCGGGTTCACTGATCATGTCGAACAAGACCGTGGGAATGACTTGCCAGGACAAGCCGTATTTGTCCTTGAGCCAGCCGCACTGTTGTGCCTTGGGGTCTCCGTCTTTCGACAGATTCTCCCAGTAATAGTCCACTTCGTCCTGTGCCTCGCATCGGACTTGCAGCGAGATGGCTTCGGTGAATTTGAACTGCGGGCCGCCGTTCAACGCGGAAAACGCCTGCCCGTCGAGCTCGAACGATACGGCCATGACCGAGCCCGCCGCTCTCCCGTGGATTTCATGACCTGCCTCTCCATACCGGACGACGCGTTGAATCTTGGAATTCGGGAAGATCCCGGTATAGAACTTCGCGGCCGGCGCGGCTTGATCGTCGAACCATAGGCAAGGGGTGATTCTTGGAATGAGGTCCATTGTTGTATCTCCTATCCTGGTACGCGACTGCATGACTACCAGTTAGTCGTCCGGCGAAGCGTGCAATCGACAACGGACTGCCGCCGGGGCATCCCCGGCCGGTGCATCGCGGCCGGAGGCCGCTCCTACAATGGTGCGTCGGGGTTTGCGATCGTACGCCACATGTGAGCAACGGGGCTGTCGTCGTTGCCGAGACCTGCCTCCGGTTGTTTGAAGTGGCGCCCCACGATGTCGAGGAACGGCTCGATCGAGACCACGGCATTCGGATCGAACGCGTAGAGATCGCTGACCGTCACTTCGCGCGGCGCGTCATACCAACGGTGGTTGCGCAGATATTTGTGGGCGGCCTGAATGTGCGGCGCCGGCTCGTAATCCACGCCGAAAATGCGGCGGTAGAGGTCCGGATACTCGTAACCCGCCTCGCTATCCGCGTAGAAGCGCAGCGCCTGGTGATACTTGATCGCGAAGCTCGTGCGCTCCGGCACGTAAGGCTCGTACAACTGCGCGCCCCAGTAACCGTGATCGCTGCGCATGATCTCCTGAATGGTGTCGTGCAGCAGACACGCGAGGACGATCTCCTCCTCGGCCCCGCGCTCCATGGCCTTATTGGCGCTCTGGAAGCAGTGATTGCGCGTGCGCGTGAAGCGGCGCTCGAAGAAATCGACGAGCGTCGGCGCGGCCGGCATCGCCGCAAGCCGCTCGACTTTCCCGTCCGCTTGCGTATTCAAAAACGATGCGCCGACGCCGCGGCGGTAGCTCCGCGTCTCGATCTGCGCCTCGAGCTCGCTGACCGTGGGAAAACGCTCGGGCGCCGACCCTGAGGACGCTTGCGCGAGCTCGATCCGTTCGTTGAGCGCTTCCTCGAGCTTGTCGGCGCGCGCTTCGTGGCTCATGAGGCTGACGGCGGCCATGCCGCCCAAGCTGGCAATGAAATCTCTGCGGTCGAGCTCGATCATGATGCCCTCCGGCGATGGCGTCGCTCTCGTGGAATGCCTTTCATACCGCTATCCCGGCACGGGATCAAGGAGCCGGTGTCGGCCTTAGGACCGTCCTATATACTCGGGCCGAATGGCACCGGGGGGACCCTCCTAGCATGCTCGGAAGACACCGTATACGCGCGCAAGTCGGCGCGCTGTCGGGTGCCTGCGTGCTCTGCGCATTCGCACAGGACCGCGCGATTTCTCCTTCGCCCGCATTCTCCGCCGAAAAGCTCGTCGAGCCACCCACTGACGGCTGGATCACGAACGGCGGCAACATCTACAACCAGCGCTACTCGCCGCTCACGCTCATCAATCGCGACAACATCGCAGAGCTCGGCGCGAAGTGGCGTATCGGCTTGAACGGCTCGGGAAACGCGAGCAAATATTCGGGGCAAGCGCAGCCGCTCGTCTACGCAGGCGTCATCTACATTCCCACCGGCGCCAACGACGTGTTCGCGATCGATGTCGAGACCGGCGCGATCCTGTGGACCTACGAAGCGCATCTCGATGACGGCATCGACGTCATCTGTTGCGGCTGGACGAGTCGAGGCGTCGCGATAGGCGACGGCAAAATCTACGTCGGCCAGCTCGACGGCAAGCTCGTCGCGCTCGACCAAACGAACGGTAGCGTCGTCTGGTCGGTGCAAGCCGAGCGCAACGAGGACGGCTTCAGCATCACGAGCGCGCCGCTCTATTACGACGGCCTCGTGATCACAGGTTTCGCGGGCGGCGACCGCGCATCGCGCGGACGCGTCAAAGCGTATTCCGCCGACGACGGCGCGCACGTTTGGACCTTCTACACCGTTCCCGGGCCCGGCGAATTCGGTCACGACACGTGGCCGCAAGACAACGACGCCTGGCGGTACGGAGGCGCGGCCGTCTGGCAGACTCCGGCCGTCGACCCCGAGCTCGGGCTCGTCTACTTCTCGACCGGGAACCCCGGGCCCGACTTGAACGGCGCCGTGCGCCCCGGCGACAATCTGTTCAGCGTGTCGATCGTGGCCATCGACGCGCGCACGGGCGAATACCGCTGGCACTTCCAGCAAGTGCACCACGACATCTGGGACTACGACTCGCCGAACCCGGTCGTGTTGTTCGACGCGATCTACGGCGGTGAGCGGAGCGCGGGGATTGCCGAGGTCTCGAAAACCGGTTTCACGTACATTCTCGATCGCGGAACCGGCGAGCCGCTCGTCGGCATCGAGGAACGGCCCGTGCCGCAAGAGCCGCGACAAGCGACGGCGGCGACGCAACCCTTTCCCGTAGGCGACTCCATCGTGCCCCAGGAAATCGACATCGCGCCGCTCGGTTGGAAGCTCGTGAACCAGGGGCGAATCTTTACGCCTTTCTGGGACGAGCCTGTGCTCGTCAAGCCGCAAGCGACGGGCGGCGCGAATTGGCCGCCGAGCTCGTACGACCCGGAGACGAATCTGCTTTATGTGTGCGCGCACGACGGTGTCACGGCGTTCTCGAGCGACGCGGAACTCGAGTTCATGCCGCCGACGCCTGGCACTCGCTACGCACAAGGCACATTCGGGCGCGCCGGCGTGCGCGTGCGCGGTATCTTCGCGGCTGTCGATCTTCGCACGAACCGCCTGGCATGGCGGCAACAGTGGCCGGAGATGTGCTACAGCGGCTCGATCGTGACGCGCGGCGGGCTAGTCTTCGTCGGGCACAACGACGGCCGGCTCATGGCGCTCGACAAGAGCGACGGCAGGCCGCTCTGGGAATACCAAACCGACGCGGGCTTGAACTCGACCGTCAGCACGTTCGCGCACGACGGCGAGCAGTACGTCGTGGCGCTCGCGGCGGGTACGTTCTTCCCCGGCACGGAACGAGGCGATAGCGTCTGGCTGTTCGCGCTGGGTGGCGGTCTCGATTCGGGAAGCGCGTCAGGCGCCGCCAGCGCGGACACGGCCCTCGAGCACTAGCGCGCGGTAAACCGTTCTACTCGCTGCGTTCCGCGGTTCGAGTCGACGGCCAGTCGAGATCGAAGGGGAACGGCCGGTCCTCGGAAGCGAACACTAAGTAGCGCACGATTTGATAGCTGTAACGCGCGAGCTGCTCACCGAGATGCTTGAGCCGCTCGTTGAGCGATCCCGTGAA
>DATCIQ010000153.1:0-2059 GCA_036507635.1 Gammaproteobacteria bacterium | reverse complement strand
AGGCTTGTAGGAGCGAGCTTCGCTCGCGAATCAAGATCGCGAGCGAAGCTCGCTCCTACAAGACAGTCGCGGCGAAATCGGGTTTCGTGTCGCGCAGAATCTCGAGGATGGCCGCGCGATCGGCGGCGCTCAAACGCGCGGATGCCTCACTCTCGTCGTCACCTGCCAAGATCTCGCGAATGCGCGCGTACACGTAGTCTTTCGCTTCGGCCGGCAGCGCATCGAAGGCATGCGAATAGATCGCGTAGCTCAGCGGATACTTGAAAAGGCGCGTCGTGAGATCGAGCTCGCGCAACGAGCGGCCGTTCGAGTCGCGCGGGCCGCGTGCCTCGAATGCTGCCGCGAAGCCCGAGGTGCCGGAGATCCGGTCGGTGAGGTCGATTTCGCCGGCGAGGAATAGGGCTTCGACGAGGGGTTCGGCGAGCTCGGCGATGCGCGCGGGAAGATCGCGAGCGGAGCTCGCTCCTACAGGGGAAGAATCGCGGCCGGAGGCCGCTCCCACAGTGGAGGGCACTCCCACAGTATCGTACCGCACGCGTGTGATGGCATTCTGCACGCGCACTTGGTGCTCGAGCACGAGCAGCGCGACGATGTCGCTCTTGTTGCTCAAGTAAGCGCTCGTGTCGAGCAACGAATCGAGATTCTCGAGATTGCCCGTGCGCAACGTCTCGAGCTCGCGCAGCTCCGCGACGTCTTCGACCGCGATATTGCCCAAGTGCACCTGCTCGCCGTGATAGCCCGACACGTACCAGCCGCCCCAGCGGCTCTTAAGCGGCGTCCGGTCGCTCGTCAGTATCCAGCCCTCGTGCGCGACGAGGTTGCCGTCGACGTCGGTGTAGCCCGAGCCCGTGATGAACCGCGGCACGCCGCCGCCGGTCAGCGAATACGAATCATGACAACGCAGGCATTCTCCCAAGTGCCGCTCGAATCCCACCGGTGCGGCTGAGTCTTGCGCGAGCGTATAGAAGACCGGCCCCAAGCGCGGATCGAGCGACGCGACTTCGAGCGTGCGGCTGCCCGGCACCCATCCGACGTACGTGTCGTCGTTGAAGTAGATCGCACGCGGCGTCGTTGCCGTGATGATTTGCGCTTGCACGCTCGTCTTCGAGAACACGAGCACTTGCGACTCGACGCCGATGTCGAGCGCGCCGAGCACGCTCGCGAGATAGCCGCGCGACGCGTCGTGCTCGAGCACGGCTGCGCCGCTCGCCAAGCGTGCCTCGAGCTCCGCGACCGCGTCCGTCCGCGCCGTCGTCGCATAGCCGATCGCCGGATATTCCGTGTCGTAGCGCAACGCCGCCCGTGGCTCCGCCGATGTTTGCGGGTAGACCGGCGGCGGCGCGTCTTCGATCGGCGGCACATCCCGGGACACTGCAATGAACGCGAGCACGGCGAGCAAGACGACGACCGTCGCGACCGTGAGCACTATTCGTGTCGTTCGCTCGTTCACGTCTCTACACCCGCGAGAAACTGCGCGACGCCGTTCAAGAGCATCTGCGTCGCGATCAGCACGAGCAACATGCCCATGAGCCGTTCGAGGGCGCGCAGACCGCGATCGCCGAGGATCTTCATCATGAACGGCGAAGCGGTCAGCAGGATGGTCGTCCCGGCCCAAGCGATCAAGAGCGCCGCGCACCAGTCCCAAATGCGTTCCGGCTCGTTCGAGCTCAAGAGCAACAATATCGCGATCGTCGAGGGACCGGCCACGAGCGGCATCGCGAGCGGCACGATGAACGGCTCATCGCCCGTCTCCTCCTCGACCGTGTGGGGCAACGGGAAGATCATGCGGATCGCGATGATGAAGAGCAGCACACCGCCCGCGATGCTCAGCGACTGCTGGCTCAAGTTCAAGAACGTGAGCATCGCGTTTCCCGTGAACAGAAACACGAGCAGGATGACGAGCGCGAACACGAGCTCTCGTGCGACGATGATCGCGCGTCGCCGCGGGTCGAAACGCGACAGCAGCGCATTGAATAGCGGGATGTTGCCAAGCGGGTCCATGACGAAGAACAACGTCACCGCCGCAGCGACGATGTCGGACGTATTCACGAGTCACGTT
>DATCIQ010000152.1:0-4063 GCA_036507635.1 Gammaproteobacteria bacterium | reverse complement strand
CGTTCGATCCGAGCGAGGAGGCGCCGATCCACGGCCTGCTCGGGCACTCGATCACGTACCGCGTCGCAACGGGCCCGAGAGAGGGCCAGAAGGTGTTCACGCTGCAAACGATACCGGTGGATCCGGAAGCGCCGCGCCGGGACGTGGCCGAAGCTTCAGGCTTCTCGCTGCACGCCGGCGTCGCGGCCAAGGGTTCCGAACGTGACAAGATCGAACACGTGGCGAGATACATTGCGCGGCCGCCGATCGCCACCGAGCGGCTCGCGCTCACAGAGAGCGGCCAGGTGCGCTATGCGCTGAAGACACCGTATCGCGACGGCACGACCCACGTGATTTTCGAGCCCGAGGACTTCATTGCGCGACTCGCCGCCTTGGTGCCGAAGCCGCCGGCCCACCTGACGCGCTATCACGGCATATTCGCGCCAGCAAGCCCCGATCGACCTCGGATCGTTCCCAAAACACGTGCTGCCGGCACGACCGATCGATCCGAGCCGTCGGTCACGGACCGGCAACGGGCCCTCACGTGGGCGCAACGCCTCAAGCGGGTGTTCGCCATCGAGATCGCGACCTGCCGGCGCTGCGGCGGCCGGCTGCGCGTGATCGCCAGCATCGAGGCGCTCCCCGTCATCGAACGGATTCTCGAGCACCTCGGCCGCGACGCCGAGTTCATCGATCCCGCCCATCCGAGCCGCGCCCCGCCCAGCGCGATCTGTTGCTCTGACCGTCTCTACCACAGCGCCCGGCCACCCCGCCGCGACGGGCTCGTCTGAGCTTGAGGTCGCACGCCCTCCCCGCCCGGCACCATTTCCGGCTCAGATGCGAAGATTCCGTCGCCCGAACAACGCGGTGCCGGGGCGGACCAGCCCTCCATGAGGCGCTCGACCGAGCCCCCACAAGCCATCCATCCGCCGACTCGCCAACCCGCGCCGCCGGGCTCGCCGGCTCACATAACACGTCTTCTACGCACTATCCGCTGGCAGATCGAAATCGTTGCGGCAGTAGCCGAGCTCGGTGCCGAACCCTCGCCGCTGCTATGCGCTCACGCCGCGGCAGAGTGATGAGTCATGCGCGTGGCATGAGATGCGCGCCCGCTGGAGACGTGAACGGGAATTCCAGCGCGCACGGTCAGCTTGACCAGAAACTCTATCGAGAGCTTTTCGACGTTTCCGTTGATGATCTTGCTGATGGTCGGTTGCGGTACGTGGAGCTCACGTGCGGCTTGCGTCTGGCTCCAGCCCTTCCGTTCGATGTACCGTTCCAGCGTGGCGGCCAGCTGGCTCCGAATATGCAAGGCTATGGCCTCCTCACGCGGGAAACCCAAGTCCAAAAACGGGTTGCGGCTCATGATCGCATCCTCTCTCTGACGAGCTGTCGATATCGTCGCGCTGCGAGATCCAGTTCCGCCCGCGGTGTGGCTTTTCCGGCCTTGGACTTCTTGTGAAAGGCATGCAACACGTACACAGCCTCACTGAATACCGCCACATAGATCACGCGGTAAGCTTCCTTGCTGTGAGCAATGCGGATCTCCTGAGCTCCTTGCCCGACCTCGGTCAGCCATTTCCCATCGCGCGGGTGCATCCCCATCTGAATGCGAGTGAGCTCCTTACCGAGCTTCAAACGCGCACCTTTGGGGAAATCGTGGGCAGCGTCCTGCGAATCGCCGCGCCAGCGGATCTCCTTGAGCTCTTGCGGCCGGCGCGGCATGCTATAGCAAATTTACTATAGAAGACGCCCCTGTGCTACTGCCCTTCCGTTGAGGCCATCAGATCGTCCAGCAGCCGCTACCGGGCGTTCGTCGCCGCACGGGAAGCCGTCCCGCGGCCGTGCTTGACGTCGAGCACCTGGACGCCTCTCGCTCCTCCTGCTGGGCCCGCAACTCGCATCCGGGCTGGCACGCCGCTTGTGGCAGCGCCGAACACTGTGAGCGGCATCTTCGACGCGGAGCTCGCAACCGCGAGACCCAGCTCATGCTCGTCGGCACGTTTGGCGCGCTCGCGCCCGTGCTCGCGGCCGTGGATCTGTACGGAGTGCTCCCCTACGCCGTGCGACCAACGCACGGCCGGCTCAGCTTGCGACTTCCTTCCAGCGAAAGAACCGGATGGCCAGCGTGAGACTCGCGGCGAGCCAGAGCACGAGCCCGGCCATCGTCGGGATCTGCTCGACCACCGACAGACCGTTGACGATGACTTCGCGCACGCTGCTGACGACGAAGCTCAAGGGGAGCACCCTCGCGATCGGCTGCAACAGATCGGGCATGGCGTCGATCGAGAAGAAGACGCCCGAGAGGAAAATCTGTGGCAACGTGATGAGATTGCCGAGCAGCATGATGGCTTGCTGCGTCTTCGCGAGACTGCCCATGAAGAAGCCGAGACTCAAGAAGATCGAGGAGCCGAGAATGATCAGGCCGAGCAACTCGAGAACATTGCCCTCTACCGGAACGTCGAGCAGAACGACGGCGACGGCGAGCAGAAAGCTTACCTGAATGACGGTGATCACGAGACGGGACAGCACCAGCCCGCCGATGAACTGACTCGATCTTATCGGCGTCACGAACAATCGCTTCAGAATTCCCTTGCGGCGGAACTCGACGATGTTGTAGCCGCTGCCCGCGACGCTGATCTGCATGATCGTCAAGGCGAGCAGCCCCGGAACGAGAAAATCGATATAGCGTTGCGAACGCGCCTGGACGTCGACCACCGTCAGCGGGAAGAGGGGCTCGATCCCGCGCAGCTCTCGCTCGATTTTGAGCAGCGCCTGCTCGACCAGCGGCGTCATCATGGCGGTTTGCCTCGCCTGCGCGGCGTCGACGAGCATCGTGATGTCGGCGGCGCCTTCGTCGCCGTCGAAATCCTGAGGCAGAATCAGCGCGAGCGCGAGATCGCCCTCGCTCACCTTGTCGCGCAGCTCCTCCTCGGTAGCGACGTTCACGGAGAAGAGCCGATTGCCTTCGAGCGTATCGACGAATTTCGCGCTGAACGCGTTACTCGCGTTATCGACGATTCCGATCTCGATCGGATCCTCTCCTCCGGCGCTCGCAATCCCGAAGATGACCATGAACGTGATCGGGAAGAACAGCGTGAAGAAAATCGCCTGCCGATCCCTGGAGAAGATCTTGAGCAGCGTCTTGGCCATGATAAGCGTCGTATCCACGCGCCCTACTCCCGCAATCCATGCCCGGTAAGCTTGAGAAACACGTCCTCGAGATTGCCGTGCAGCCTGGCTTCCGGAGGCTCGGGCGCATGCTGCATGATCAGTTGCTGGGGCGAGCCTTCGGCGACGATCTTGCCGTGATCCATGATGGCGATTCGGCCGCACAGGTACTCGGCTTCCTCCATGTTGTGGGTCGTCAGCACGATCGTCATGCCGCGGGAATTCAGTTCCTCGACCAGCTTCCAGACATTGCGCTTCGCTTGTGGATCGAGACCGGTCGTCGGCTCGTCGAGGAACAGCACCTTCGGCTCGTTGACCAGCGCGCTCGCGATCGAGAAGCGCTGCCTTTGCCCGCCCGATAACGCGGCGGGCTTCGCCGCGGCCTTGTCCTCGAGATTGACCCGGGCCAAGAGCTCGCGCGGGTCCTTAGCGCGGTGAAACAGGCGCGTGAACAGCCCGATCAGCTCAGCGAGCGTGAGATGATCGAAGTATTCGTTGGCCTGCAGCTGAACGCCGATGATCTCTTTGGCCTTGTTCGGCTCTTTTTCCACGTTGATGCCGTCGACGAAGGCCTCACCCGAATCGATGTCGGTGAGCCCTTCTATCATTTCCAGCGTCGTCGTCTTTCCTGCGCCGTTCGGCCCGAGGATGCCGAAGATCTCACCCGCTTCGATCGACAGCGAGACGCCGTTCACGGCCCGAAAACGCTCCGTCTTGCTGCCGGGCTTCGGGTATTCCTTGACGAGCTCGTCTGCGCGGACTATCGCCATGAGTCCTATAGCGGTCGAAGGTAAAACCGGCATTCTATATGATGCTGCCGAACCGGCGTCGCGCGAGCTCGAGCCCACCAGCCGTTCCCCGGGATGGCCACAAAAGTGCCATATATCTCGAACGCCAGCAGGTGGAGCGTCAC
>DATCIQ010000151.1:0-2147 GCA_036507635.1 Gammaproteobacteria bacterium | reverse complement strand
CCCCAATTTGCGCCGCCGTTGTGACCCGGCATCATGATCGTGCCCGTGAGGCTCGGCGGCGTGTAGAGACCTTCGCTGCGATGCGTGCTGAGAATGTCGCGCAACTTCTGCTGATCGGCCTCGGGCAAGTACGGATTGATGTCGGCCGCCGTAAAGGACTGCCGTGCGAACGCCGGCGGCGCCGTGGGGAAGGGCTGCGTGGGCCAGCTTTGCTCACCCGGCACGTCGGACTGCGGCACCGGGCGCTCCTCGATCGGCCACAGCGGCTCGCCCGTGACGCGATCGAAAACGAAGAGGTATCCCTGCTTCGTCGCCTGCGCGACCGCATCGATCTCGCGGCCGTCGTGCCGGACTGTGAGTAGCTTCGGCGCTTGCGGGATGTCGTAGTCCCAAAGATCGTGATGGATCGTTTGGAAGTGCCACAGCCGCTCGCCGGTGCGCGCATCGAGCGCGACGATGCTGTTGCCGAACAGGTTCGCGCCGTGGCGGTTGCCGCCGTAGAAATCGTAGCGCGCCGTGCCCGTCGGAATGTAGACGATGCCGCGCTCGGCATCGACCGTGGATTCGCTCCAGTTGTGCACGCCGCCGTAATTGCCGAGCCCTTCCTCGGGCCACGTGTCGGCGCCGAGCTCACCGGGGCGGGGCACGGTGTGGAATACCCAGGAGAGCTCGCCCGTGCGCACGTCGTAGGCGTGAATGTCGGCCGGCGACGAGGCATAACCCCCGCTCCCGGCCGGCAGCGAGATGATGATGAGGTCCTCGAAAATGCGGCCGGGGTTGCTGGTTTGCAGCGCCCGAATGCCGCTCACGTCCCCCTCGAGTCCGATGCGCAGATCGACGCGGCCGCCGTCGCCGAAAGAGGGCACGGTTTCGCCGGTGCGCGCGTCGATCGCGGTCAGAAACCCGCCGTTGATATACAGCAGGCGGCGATCGGAGCGGTCCTCGCTCTCCCAGTAATTCATGCCGCGGGCGCCGACCTGGCCGTCATTGGCATGACGCCACATCTCGATGCCGGTCGCCGCGTCGAGGGCGACGACCGAGCGGTTGTGCGCAAGCACGTACATGACGCCCTCGACGACGATGGGGTTGAACGAGTAGTTCTCAGCCGTAGCGTAGGTCCATGCCACTTCGAGCTGCGTGACGTTGCTCTTATTGATCTGATCGAGCGAAGAGTATTGAGACGAATCGGCGCCGCCGCCGTACTGATCCCACGTCGCGAAATCGAAGGCCTTTCGGCTCAAGCTTTGCTGCGCATCCGCGCACGCGCACGCCACGAGGCAGGCGGCCGTTAGGACGGTCACTTTGATCATCGTTACTCCCGCTGAAGTCGTAGGTATCGTTTGCGCGGATACTAGCAGGGCTCAGGCCCCGGTTCACGATCCAGCGCTGCGCACGCCTTAAGCGCCCGCGACGGCAGTGCGAAGCTCCGCGAACGCCGCGATCGTTTGGTACGCGGCATCGCGTCGGGCGCCAATGTGCCGGCAATAGCCGTAGCTTGCCCAGATGAACGCAAAGCCCGCATCGGCCGCGGCGTGGTAATCATGATGCGAATCGCCGACCATCGCCGCATGCGCGGGCGCAATGCCGCACTCGCGTGCGGCGGCCAACAATTGCATCGGGCTCGGTTTTTTCTCGGCGAGGGTGTCGCCGCCCAAGAGCACGCGGAAGCGATCGCGAATGCCGGCCGCGACGAGCAACGCGTCGGCGAACGCGAAGCGCTTATTCGTGATGCACGCGAGCTCGATGCCGCGGCGCTCGAGGTCGGCGAGCGTCGTCTCGACCTCCGGATAAAGGCGGCTCTGCACGAACAGGTTGTCGCGATAGCAAGCGGAGAAGGTGTCAAAAGCGGCACGGAACGCCGGCGTATCGTCGGCCGCTCCGGCATGCGCGAATGCCCTTTTGAGCAGCGTCTCGATGCCGTCTCCGATCCAGCCTCGGGTGAGGTCCTCGCCGGGCGGGACGAGCCCCACGGACTCGAGGGCGCGGTCGACGCAGTGCGACAAGTCGGGCGCGGAATCGACGAGCGTGCCGTCGAGATCGATCGCTAGAAGACGAATCTCGCGCATCGTCTTTAAGGACTGGAGCCTCCTGTAGGAGCGAGCTTCGCTCGCGAATCAAAAGATCGCGAGCGAAGCTCGCTCATACCA
>DATCIQ010000150.1:0-2094 GCA_036507635.1 Gammaproteobacteria bacterium | reverse complement strand
AGCTACGTGCTCGCGGATTTGGCCGGGTTGCGGCCGCCCGATGTCGAAGCCGACGTCGGGTTCTGCGTCAACTGCCTCATTGCGCCGAACCACGATATGCGCTTCCGAATCGCGCGCAATATTGCGCGCTGCGTGCGCGGCACAGTCGCATTCGTCGTACCTTCGTGGGAATCGGTGCTGCGCACCTATCAGACTTTGGTTCGCCTCGACGTCGCCGACGGCAACGAGCGGCGCGCCACGGGGCGGCGTGTCAAAGCACTCGCGGCGCGCGAAGTGCGGTCGCTCGTCGACGGCGTCGTCGATGTCGGCGGCGAGCCGACCAAGCACTATTTGAGCGACGAGATCGCACAGTTCCTCGCGGATGCCGGGTTCCTCGTCGAGACGATCGAGCGCGTCGAGTACCCCTGGGAGATCGATCTCGATTTCGGCACGCCGCGCTCGAGGGCGCTGCTCGGCCCCCGCACGCCCTGGGATTGGCTGCTGGTCTGTAGGAGCGGACTCCTGTAGGAGCGAGCTTTGCTCGCGATTTTTTTTGTCGCGTCAAAGGTCGCGAGCAAAGCTCGCTCCTACAATTTGCAGACGAAATTCGCTGTGTCGTTCATATCGCCGCTGCCGTCGTAGTGCGCGGTTTCCGGATACGGGCAGAGCGGCCGCGTGCGTGTGACGGCACCGTCCTCGCGGCGGTTCGCTTCGATGCGATCCGGCGCGATGCCGCGCTCGACCCAAGCTTCGATCGCCGCTTGCGCGTTGAATTGATCGGTTCCAGTGCCGCCGCGACAGTGCGTCATGCCGGGCACCATGAACAGCCGGAAGAAATCCGACGTCTCGGGATTCGTCGTGCTCGGTTTGGCCGTGAGCGCCGCCTCGACGCGCTCGTAGTAGTCGATCGTGCCTTGTGGAAAGATGACCTGATCGTTCCAGCCGTGATAAAGAATGAGCTTGCCGCCGCCGTCGCGGAACGCGCTCAAGTCGGGGTTCGTCGCGTCGAGCACTTCGCCCGTGAGCCGACGCGCGAGGTCGATGTCTTCGGCGAAATCGAACGTGCGCCAATCCCAATTCGAATCCTTGAAGACGCTACGTGCGAAGTACTCGTTCGGGATTTGCGCGAGCCCCGGCGACGTCACGAGCGACCACGTCGTCTCACCGCCCGGTGCGAGGGCCGGGGACAGAGATTCGCCCGTTGGGCTCACGGGACCCGAATAGATCTTGCGTAGCGCCCCGACCTGCGCTTCGTCGAGGCACCCCCCGGCTTGCGACCCGGAGCATTGCAGCACCGCGGGATCGAACTTGCACACGCGCGGATCTTCGATGACGCCGTCCTCTACGCCGTCGATCGTATCGCACTGGGCTAGCACGGCGTCGTTGACGCGCGCGAGGTCTTCCGCCGACAGAATCGATTCGTCGCTGACGGGCTTTGCCGCGAGCGCGACCCAGAGTTGCGTGAAATGCGTCTCGACGAAGTGATTCACCGGCGCACCCGTCACGATGCCGTCGTAGTCGTTCGGAAACCGTTGCGCTTGCATGAGGCCTTGACGCCCGCCCGTCGAGCAGCCGTTGAAGTAGCTGTAGTCCGGGGAGCGGTCGTAGTAGCGTTCGATCACGGCTTGCGCTTTCGAAGTCATTTCGTTGATGGCGCGATAGCCGTAGTCGCGCAACCGACCGGCGTTACCGAGCCATTCGAGATCGGGGGCGATGTGGCCCGTGTCCGTCGAAGCGGTCGCATAGCCCCCCTGAAGCGCGCCCGCCATCGCGCCATAACTGATGACGCCGGCGAATCCGCCGCCGCCGACGGCCTCGAAGCGGCCGTTCCACGCGGAGCGGTCCGGTAGCCATACCTCGAAGCGGATCGTGGGCGCCACGACGCCGAGCACACGGCAATGTGCGGGGAGCATT
Source organism: Gammaproteobacteria bacterium (assembly GCA_036507635.1). Lineage (GTDB taxonomy): Bacteria > Pseudomonadota > Gammaproteobacteria > Steroidobacterales > Rariloculaceae > DATBLZ01. The sequence goes on along the minus strand of DATCIQ010000150.1, from coordinate 201 downwards.
GCGGTCGTTGCTGGACCGGCGGGGCCGGCAGGCAGCTCGAATGGACCGGGCGCAACCGCCTCGGCCTCGATGCTCGTCAAATCCGGTAACGCGAGCGTCGCGAGCGCGGCGCACGCGTCCGCGGCGTTTTGCGCGACGGCCGACATGCCACTCAGCGACAGCGTGACGGCCAACGCCGCACTTGTATAGGCGGTTCTCATG
>DATCIQ010000149.1:0-3068 GCA_036507635.1 Gammaproteobacteria bacterium | reverse complement strand
GTCGGCACGCCCGACGGCGGCGTCCTGTTCGCGCAGGAGCAGACGGACACCGTACGCAAGCTCGATGCGAGCGGCATGGAGCGCGTCTTCATGCGCGCCTACGGTGTGGGCTCGGTGTCGCTCGATGCACTGGGCCGTTTGTTCGCGGTCGAGCGCACGTGCACGGAGCCGTTGAACTCGGAGCTCGCCGGCTGCTTGGAGCTCACGAGGGTCGTGCAGCTCGCGCCGGAACGCCGGGTGCTCGCGACGAGCTTCGCAAACGATGCGCCACTTGGCCGCCTCAACGATCTCATCGCCGACGGCGGCGGCGGCGCGTACTTCACGGTCGGTGGCGCCTATCACGTCGACGCCGAGGGCGTCGTGAGCGCGGTTGTCGACCAAGATATCCGCTCGAACGGCATTATGATGAGCCCCGACGGGCGCACTCTCTATGTGACCAACGTGACCGAAGTGCTCGCGTTCGACGTGCATGAGGATGGCACGGCGTCGAACCGGCGCGTTTTCGGCACGCTCGACGGCGACGACGGCGGCGACGGCATGGCCATCGACGCCGAGGGACGCTTGTACGTGACGGCGAACTCGGGCGTGCACGTGCTGTCGCCGCGCGGCGAGCACTTAGGAATGATCCCCACGCCGCGGCGTCCGATCACGATCGCGTTCTCCGGCCCCGACAAGCGAACGCTCTACGTGCCGCAGATGGGTGCCGTCGGTCCTGATGGCAAGGCGTGGATGACGCCCGAAGGCATTCGCAATACGGCCATGACGATCTACACGCTCGAGATGCTGGCCGCGGGATTCAAAGGCCGCCCCAAATAGAGCGACCCCTGTCAATTCGTGTTTTGTAGGAGCGAGCTCCGCTCGCGATCTTTTCGTCGCGAGCGAAGCTCGCTCCCACATTGGAAGCTCGTTCCTATGTGGCGATTGTTCGCGACTTAGCGCGTGCCGACAGGCGCGCAGCGGCGCTCGATCGTCGTGGTCGTGTTGTTCTCTTGATAGCGCCGCTGCATCCTTCGGCCGGCGAATGCGCCTGCCGCGGCACCGGCCGCTGTGGCGAGATCGTTGTCGTCACCGATCTCTTTCGCGAGCGCGCCGCCCAACACGGCACCGATCGCGGTGCCGGCGATCGCGTTATCGTCGCGCGGCTCTGCTTGCACGGTGACTTCCTCGTCCCAGCATTCCTCTTCGACAGGCGCCGGTGCCGGCGCCGGGGCGACGGCCGGTTGAGGGCGAGGGGCCGGTCTTGCCACAGGCTGTTGGGCCGCAGCGGGCACTGCGACCGTGTGCACCGGCTCAGGCGCTGCTGCTGCGTCGCTCGCGGGTTCCTCCATGACGATGGCGCTGCCTTGCTCGAGGGTTTCTCCTTGGCCCAGAAACGCGTAGCCGGCGACACCGCCTGCAGTTGCAACCGCAATGCCCGCGACGACGCCGGTCAACATCGACTTGTTCATTGTTAGCCCTCCTTGGATTGCAGCTACTCTGCGTGGTGCGGCGTGGGGAGTCCGTGACCGGGGTCACAAGTGGGCCTTCCGGCGAGGGTGTAGGAGCGAGCTTCGCTCGCGATATAAGAAGAATCGCGAGCGAAGCTCGCTCCTACGAGGCCGCGATATGGAAAATCCGCTCGGCCGTGCCGTGACAGATTTGCTCGCGCTCGTCATCGGACAGCGGCGCCTCGTCGATCCACGCGACGGCCGGCGCCGTCGGCTGATAGGGATAGTCGATCGCCCACATGATGTGGTCGGCCCCGATCTTGTCGATGCAGTAGCGCAACGCCAGCGGGTCCTCCACGCCGCTCGTCGTGATCGCGAAGTTGCGCTGAAAGTATTCGCTCGCCTTGAGCTTCTGTGTACGTCCTTGACGTCCGGGCGCGCCCATGTAATCGAGGCGCCACAGCCAGAACGGCACGGCTTCGCCCATGTGACCGATCACGATCTTCAAGTTTTCGAAACGGTCGAGCACGCCGCTCAACATGAGCCTGACGGCGTGTGTGCCGACTTCGAGACCGTATCCCCACACGGCGGCCTCGAGCCGGTAGGCGTCGAAGGGTGCCGCCATGCCGTCCGACGGTGCTCGCGGGTGTATATAAATGGCCGCGTTGAGCGCCTCGGCGGCCTCGAGAATCGGCCAGTACTTCTGCTCGTCGAGGTACTCGTTGTTCGTGTGCGAGTTGATGACGAAACCGTTCATACCGAGTGTGTTGATCGCACGCTCCATCTCTTTCGCCGCGCGCGCCGGGTCCTGCGGCGCGCAGCTCGCGAGCGCGGCGAAACGCGTCGGGTGGCGCTTGACGACATCGGCCAGCCGGTCGTTGGCAAGTTCTGCCAGCGCAGTGGCCGTATCCGCATCGAACATCTGCACGCCGGGCGCCGTCAACGAGAGCAGGTGCATGTCGACGTCGTTCTCGTCCATGACGCGAAGCCGCTCGGATTCGAGGTCGAGCAACTGCGCGAGCAGCGCGTTTGGGGAGTCCGCGGGTGCGTTGTAAATGCTGTTCACGAGTTTGAGGTCGAGATTATCCCAAGCGCTTCGCGCGACCTCGCCGAGCCGTTCCGCGACTTCCGGTATCGAGCACGCTTCTTCGGTCGCGATTTTCTTGACGCGGCCGCGTCCGCGGGTTTGCGCCTGGGCGCTGTTGCCGGCACCGCTTGCGAGGCCGGCGGCCGTAATCGCCGCGAGCCCGCCGAGCACGTCTCGTCTGCCTAATTTCATGATTGTCCTCCGTCGCTTTCGTTTTGATTCAATCGCCTGCCGGGTGAACGCCGGGCACGTTCAAACTAATTCGATAAACGTGCTCGCAAGCCGTGATATAGAGCATGCGGCTGTCATTGTCGCCGAAGGCGACGTTCGTCGCGCAGACTTGCGCTTGCGGCTCGCCGGCGGGAACCGGCAGCTCGAGCACACCGAGGCGTTTCCCTTCCGGCGACGTGATGCGCACTTCGCCGGGACCCGCGCCGCTCGTCGTGTAAAGATTGCCGAGACGGTCGACCTTCATGCCGTCGCTGCCCTCGCCGGCAATGAAGATTTTTCCGTTGCTGATCGTACCGTCGGCCGCGACGTCGTAACGCAGGATG
>DATCIQ010000148.1:0-4529 GCA_036507635.1 Gammaproteobacteria bacterium | reverse complement strand
CATCGCATAGAACGGCCAAAGGAACCTCGTGAACGGCGGCGTGGTGGTCTGTTGCCCGGGCAGATACTGGAGCAGCGGCGCGACGAGACACAGCAGTGCGCCGATGCCGGCGGCAATCAGCAGTTGTTGCGCGAGCGGCCTTTGCACGTGGCCTGCGAGCAGCATGCGCACCGCCACCGCGCGCGTAAGCTCGGAGGGCAACGCGGCAGCTCCCCACGGCCACGCGGAGCGCGCCGAATCAGCCGTCGCAACCCGCAGCACGGGGCGGACGTAACGGGCGCGCAGGTACCAAGTCGCGAACACGACCCGGGCGCCCACCGAGGCGACGGCAACGATCCAAGGCAACGATACGCCGGCCTCGCGCAGATGTGCGGGTCCGCCCGCGCTCATCCACTGCATGAATCCGGACAGCAGCGGCAGTCCTATCCAGATCCAGTTCGGCTGGCCCGTGAATACGAGCATCGCAAGAACGATGGCGGTCAGCGCGCCCACGGGATAGATGATGATGGCGACCTCGACACCTTGAGGCACCGAGAGCTTTTGCCGCTCTCCGACCGACAGCGTGTGAATGCGCCGATCCGTCGGCACTTCCCAGTCGACGAGCAGCCGGTCGATCAGCGCATGGTCCCAGCGCTTGTGAAACACGGCGCCGATCGCGACCTGTTGCTTGCCGGACAGCATGCCGAGCAATTCATCCTGCTGCGGCACGAAGCCGATGCGCGCTTTCGCGGCTTCGGAAAGCCGCAGGCTGTCTTCGCCGAAGATCATCGCCGTGCCCGCGCTCGGCGGGCTGAAGCCGAGCAGCACCTCGAGCAGCGTCGTCTTGCCTGCGCCGTTCTTGCCGAGCACGCCGATCACGTCGCCCTGCTCGATCTCGGCCGTGATATCGATCAACGCGTCTTTCGTTCCGAAGCGTTTGCTCAAGTTCCGCGCGCTCGCTACCGGTTCAGACATCGCCGTCCTCCCATTTCTTGTTGAGCAAAGTCACGAGCTCCTTCTTGGTGATCTCGAGTTGGCGCGCCGCGAGCACGAGCTCGTCGACGGGTTTCTCGAGCTGAGCGAGCCGCTGCGTGAGCGCCGCTTGGCTTCGCCGCCTTGCCGCGACTGTCATCGGCTTGCCGCGATGGCGCTCGAGCCAACCGTCGGCTTGGAGCAGCGCATAGGCCTTCGAGATCGTCATCGGATTCACGGCGTGCTCGAGCGCGAGCTCGCGCACGGACGGCAGCGTGGCGCCCGGCGCGAGCTGACCACCGGCGATCACAAGAATCGCGAGCGGAGCTCGCTCCTACAAAGGCATGGTGAGAGCGTGAATGGAAGATAACGGCGTCGTCAGAACGTGGAGGAAAAACAACGGCATCACAGCGTGCACTCGTACGGCAGGACGGCGACGCCGGGGCGCCATTCCCACACGGAGTAATCGGCGGCGACGACGGGCTCCGTGAATGCCGCGGGATCGGTAACGGTAATGCTGTAAGTGAGCTCGTTGCCGCTCTCGCCGACGGCGAACTTCTCGGTCATCGCGACGTTCTCGCTCTGCGGCACGCCTTCGAGCCCGTTGATGTCGAAGTAAGGCCAGCTCACGTGTGTCGTCGTCACGACGAGCGTATCGCCTTGCCACTCGCCGATCGAGTAGCCGAGCGGCGACGGCTCCGTCTCGGCAGGGGGCATTTCGGCGCTCATGTGGATCACGCGCTCGAGATCGAAGTACTCCATGCGTAGCAGAATGGCGCCGTCGGGCTGCGCCACGAATTCGATCGGATGCGGGCCCGGACGCGTCATGGCTCGCGGCATACCGATCGCGACGCAGTCGAGCGCCGGGTCGTCGAACGAATCCCATTGCGCGTGCGCGGCGCGCGCCGCCGGCGTCAGCGGCGGGTTTTCGACGAACGAGGACCGCGTCGTGCGCCCGGGCGTCCAGACCTTGAAGAGCCCCTCGCTGGGTGCGCCGCTCTCCGCGGTGTCCGGCACGACCCATTCCGCGCCGCCGATGGTGCGCTCCGACCAGCGTGTCTCCGTTCGGAACATGAGCACTTCGACGCCGTCGGGCAACAGCACGTTGCTCATGAGCAGCCGGCCTTCACGCCGCGTCGACGGAAACCCCGCGACCTTGACCCGTTGGCCGACGACGAACGTTCCGGCGGGCACGCCGCGACGCACTGTGCCGATCAGGTCCGCGGCTTCCATTTTCCATAGCGCTTCCGCGCCGCCCTCGCCCGCCGTTTTGATCGTGAGCCCGACATGCGGATTCCGCCACACGACTTCGACGATCTCGCCTTCGAGCTCGAGCACGGTATTGCGATCGTATTCGGCGTTCGAGTGATGCGCGCAGGCGACGAGCGGCAACACCAGCAGCGCAGACGCAATGCCACACTTGACGATGCTTGTGTTCATCGGTGGAGCCACCCTACACTCGAGCAAGGCTCAGATTGTAACCTCGGGGGAGCGCATGAGAACCGCCTATACAAGTGCGGCGTTGGCCGTCACGCTGTCGCTGAGTGGCATGTCGGCCGTCGCGCAAAACACCGCGGACGCGTGCGCCGCGCTCGCGACGCTCGCGTTACCGGATTTGACGAGCATCGAGGCCGAGGCGGTTGCACCCGGCCCATTCGACCTGCCTGCCGGCCCCGGCGGTCCCGCAACGACCGCAAGGCTCCCCGCGCATTGCCGTGTACTCGGCGTCGTCGCGCCCGCGATCCGCTTCGAGGTGTGGCTACCGGAGCCCTCCGCCTGGAACGGCCGCTTCGAGGCCGTCGGCGGCGGCGGGTTCGCGGGTGTCATCAGTCATGGCGCGATGGCGGGCGCGCTGCAAGCCGGCTATGCGACCGCTTCGACGGACACGGGCCACGTCGCGACGGATCTCGAATGGCTCGGCAACGCAGGCCGGTTGCGCGACTACGGCTATCGTGCCATCAACGAGATGACCTCCAAAGCGCAAGCCGTGATCGAGCGCTACTACGACCGCTCCCCCGACTACAGCTACTTCAACGGCTGCTCGACGGGCGGGCGTCAGGGCCTCATGCAAGCGCAGCGGTTCCCGAACGACTACGACGGCATCGTGACGGGTGCGCCGGTGAATCACTTCGTCGAGACGCACTTCACGCAACTCTGGGTCGCGCTCGCGGCAAAGCCCGTCAGCGACGAATCGATTCTGTCGGCGGAAGACCTCGCGCGCGTCAACGACGCCGTGCTCGCTCAATGCGATACGATCGACGGCGTGGAGGACCGCGTCATCGAAGATCCGCGCGTGTGCCACTTCGATCCTGCCGTTCTCCAATGCTCCGGGTCGCAAGCCGGGGAGTGCCTGAACGAAGGTCAGGTCTCGGCGCTGCGCAAGATCTATTCCGGTCCCGTCAATCCAACCACGGGCGAGTCCCTGTTTCCCGGCCTCGCACCGGGCGGCGAGACGACGTGGTCGCTCGTGACGTCGCCGGGGCCCGCGCAAATCCCGAAGGAGTACTTCGCACGCAGCGTATTCAAGAATCCGAATTGGGATTGGCGCACGTTCGATTTCGCCGACGACATCGACCTCGCGCGTCGGCTCACGGGCGAAGTGCTCGACGCGACGAACCCCGACTTGAGCGCGTTCCGCGACGGCGGCGGCAAGCTCATTCTTTATCACGGCTGGAACGACCAGGTCATCTTCCCGCAAGGCACGATCGACTACTACGAGCGCGTCGAGGCGGCGCTGACCACCAAACCGAGCACGACGAATCCCGAGACGTCGGATTTCTTTCGGCTGTTCATGGTGCCGGGAATGACGCACTGTCGCGGCGGCACCGGAACCGATCAATTCAACACGCAAGCGGCGATCGAAGCTTGGGTCGAGCGCGGCGTCGCGCCGGATCGCATCGAAGCGAGCCGCCGAGAGGACGGTGCCGTCACACGCACGCGGCCGCTCTGCCCGTACCCGCAGACCGCGCACTACGACGGCAGCGGCGACCCGAACGACACGTCGAATTTCGTCTGCGAATTGTAGGAGCGGCGTCCTGTAGGAGCGAGCTTTGCTCGCGATTCTAAGATCGCGAGCGAAGCTCGCTCCTACAGACCAGCAGCCAATCCCAGGGCGTGCGGGGGCCGAGCAGCGCCTTCGAGCGCGGCGTGCCGAAATCGAGATCGATCTCCCAGGGGTACTCGACGCGCTCGATCGTGTCGATGAGGAACCCGGCGTCCGCGAGGAACTGCGCGATCTCGTCGCTCAAATAGTGCTTGGTCGGCTCGCCGCCGACGTCGACGACGCCGTCGACGAGCGACTGCACCTCGCGCGCCGCGAGTGCTGCGACACGCCGCCCTGTGGCGCGTAGCTCGTTGCCGTCGGCGACGTCGAGGCGAACCAAGGTCTGATAGGTGCGCAGCACCGATTCCCACGAAGGTACGACGAATGCGACTGCGCCGCGCACGCAGCGCGCAATATTGCGCGCGATTCGGAAGCGCATATCGTGGTTCGGCGCAATGAGGCAGTTGACGCAGAACCCGACGTCGGCTTCGACATCGGGCGGCCGCAACCCGGCCAAATCCGCGAGCACGTAGCT
>DATCIQ010000147.1:0-5802 GCA_036507635.1 Gammaproteobacteria bacterium | reverse complement strand
TGCGGCTATTGCTGAAGAACGAGGCCTATGCGGCGGAGACCTTCCACGAACCCGACGCCTTGATCGGCGCGCTGCGCGTGCGCACAGCCGACGCCGTGCTCATGGACCTGAACTACACACGCGACACGACGTCGGGCGACGAAGGCCTCGATACGATCGCGCGCATCCGTGCCTTCGACGCTTACACGCCGATCGTCGTCATGACCGCATGGGGCACGATCGAGCTTGCGGTCGAGGCGATGCGGCGCGGCGCGCAGGACTTCATCGAGAAGCCCTGGGACAACGAGCGTCTGCTTGCGGTGCTGCGCACTCAGGTCGCACTCGGCCAGTCGTTGCATCGCACCCGTGTGCTCGAAGCCGAGAACCGGCAGCTCACGGCGGCCGACGGTGAGCTCGTCGCGGAATCGCCGGTCATGCGTCCCGTGCTCGAGACGATGGAGCGTGTCGCGCCGTCGGACGCGAACGTGCTCATCACTGGGGAGAGCGGCAGCGGCAAGGGGCTCGTCGCGCGGATCATCCACGAGCGTTCGCCGCGGCGGAGCGGGAGCCTCGTGATCGTCAATATCGGCAGCTTGTCCGAGGCGGTTTTCGAAAGCGAGATGTTCGGCCACGTGAAGGGCGCGTTCACGGACGCGAAGACCGACCGCGTCGGCCGTTTCGAGCTCGCCGATGGGGGAACGCTGTTTCTCGACGAGATCGCCAACATCCCGGTGGCGCAGCAAGGGCGCCTATTGCGCGTCCTCGAAGGCGGGCAGTTCGAGCGCCTCGGCTCGTCGCGCACGCAGCAGGTCGACGTGCGCGTGCTTGCGGCGACGAACGCGGACATCCAGGCGGAGATCGACGCCGGGCGTTTCCGCAGCGATCTCCTGTACCGCCTCAACACGATCCACATTCACTTGCCGCCGTTGCGCGAACGAGGCGACGATGTCGTGCGACTCGCGCAGCGGTTTCTCAAGCAGCATGCGCAACGCCACCGGCGACCGGTCGAGGTGTTCACGGACGCGGCGCTCTATGCGCTCCGCCGTTACGCGTGGCCCGGCAACGTGCGCGAATTGAGCCACGTCGTCGAGCGCGCCGTGCTCATGGCGAGCGGCAGCACGATCGGCCCCGCGGATCTCAGGCTCGACGTCGCACCCGGGCCGGTGGACCGAAAGCCCGCGACGCTCGAGGCGATCGAGCAAGAGGCCATCCGCGCGGCGCTCGCGCGCCACGATGGCAACGTCGTCGAGGCGGCCGCGGAGCTCGGCGTGAGCCGGTCGGCTCTTTACCGGCGCATCGAGAAGCTCGGCCTGTGAGACGCCGCCGCCAGCGGTTGCAAAACCGCGTGTCGCGCGTGGTATACGTCGCGGCGGCCCCGGCCTGGCTCGCGGCCGCTGGGTTTATTTGGACCTGGGACGCGAGCGCTGCGCTACGTTGGACGCTCTTCGCTTTCATCACGATATTCATCATCGGCGGCGCGATCGCCGTGCGGCAACGCGTGTTGCAGCCGCTGCAATCCCTTGCGAATCTGCTCGAGGCGCTCCGCGAGGGCGACTACTCGCTACGCGGCCGCAACGTCGATCCCGAAGACGCCGTCGGCGAGGTCATGGTCGAGGTCAACACGCTGAGTCGCACGCTCTACGACCAGCGCCTCGAAGCGCTCGAGGCCGGTGTGTTGCTCGAGAAGGTCATCGCCGAGGTCGACATTGCCGTGTTCGCGTTCGATGCGGAACGCCGGCTGCGCCTCGTGAACCGCGCGGGCGCGGCCATGCTCGGCGGCGCCGACGACCTGCGCGGACGGACGGCGGCGGAGCTCGGGCTCGCCGTGATGCTCGACGAGACTTCGGGGGTCATCGTCTCGCATGTGTTCCCGGGCAGGGCCGGTCGCTTCGAGATCCGCCGCCGCAGCTTCCGTGAGGGCGGTAGGCCGCACGAGCTGCTCGTGATCTCCGACTTGAGCCACGCGTTGCGCGAGGAGGAACGGCAGGCATGGCGTCGCCTCGTGCGCGTGATCGGGCACGAGCTCAACAGCTCGCTCGCACCGATCCGATCCATGGCCGGAACGTTGCGCAAGCTCCTCGGCCGTGAGCCGTTGCCGGGCGACTGGCAGGACGACACGCAGGCGGGCCTCGACGTCATCCACGACCGCGCCGAATCGCTCGGCCGCTTCATCGGCGCGTATGCGCGACTCGCGCGCCTGCCGGCGCCCGCACGTCGCCCCGTCGACTTCGCCACGCTCGTGCGCCGCGCCGCGTCGTTGCACGGCGAGCGCGTGGCCGTTCAAGGCGGTCCCGAGGTACGCCTCGACCTCGATCCCGACCAGATCGAGCAGGCGCTCATCAATTTGATCAAGAACGCCGTCGAAGCCGCGGGCGATGCCGGCGGCGTGCGAGTGCGCTGGCGGGCGAAGAACGGCGCGCTCGCGGTCGAGGTCGAGGACGACGGGCCGGGGCTCGCGCGTACCGACAACCTTTGGGTCCCCTTCTTCACGACGAAGCCCGGCGGCTCGGGGATCGGGCTCGTGCTGTCGCGCGAGATCGTCGAGAACCACGGCGGCGGGATTTCGCTCGAGAATCGCGCCGGGACACGCGGCTGCGTCGCGCGGATCAGTCTGCCGCTGCATTGAGGAGTATGAGTCATGGCACGGATGAAGCTATACGGCGAGCCGGGATGGGGCTCGGTGCTCGTGGAGGCGCAGCTCGTTTGGTACGGCCTCGACTACGACTTCGAGCGCGTCGGCGATCTGTTCAAGGCGGCGCCTTTGCGTCAGGAGCTCGCCGCCGTCAATCCTCTCGCGCAGATTCCGACGCTCGTCATGGAGGACGGCACGGTCATGACGGAGAGCGCCGCGATCACGCTGCGACTTGCCGATCTCACGGGCAACGACACGCTCGTTCCCGGGCCTAAAGGCGCGGAACGGCAAGCATTTCTGCGTTGGTTGATTTTCCTTGTCGCCAATGTCTACCCCACGTATACATATGCCGACGATCCCTCGCGCTTCGTGGCGAGGGCGGAAGCGCGGGAAGGTTTCGAAACCGCCGTCCGCGACTACGCCAAGAGAATGTATGCAGTGCTCGAAAGCCAGGCCGGATCCCCATGGTTCTTGGGCGAGCGTTTTTCGGCGCTCGACATCTATGTCTGCACCATGAGCCGCTGGCGGCCGCGCCGCGCCTGGTTCGCTGCGAGCGCGCCGAAGCTCTTTGCCATCGCAACCGCGACAGAGAAAGTCGCTTCACTCCAAGCGTGTTGGCAAAGAAACTTTCCGAACCCGTGATGCCGGCGGCGGTCGACGCGTCGCCGGGGATCGTCAGTCCGCTTCGCGCTCGGGCGCGCAGCACAGCTTCGACTCCTCGGGCGAGGCCTCGAGGACCGCGCCGGTGACGGTGTTGGGTCGATAAGTCGTGCAGCCCTTGAGTCCCTGATCGAAGGCGTAGCGATAGATGTCCTTGAAGCGCTCGAACGGAAAGTCGGCGGGCACGTTGATGGTCTTCGAGATCGAATTGTCGACGAAAGGTTGCAGCGCCGCCTGCATGTCGAGATGCGCGGTCGGCGGCAGCGCGCGGGCGCTCACGAAGGTGCGCGGTAACGCCGCGTCGCCGTGCAGTGTCCGCCACTGCTCGACGGCGTAGTCGCGAAGCTCGTGCTCGCGCGTGCTGCCGTCGAGCTCGAGCACGCGGCGCCGGTAGCGGAAGTCGTATACGGGCTCGATGCCGCTCGAGACGTTGTTCGCGAGCAGGCTGATCGTTCCGGTCGGCGCGATCGCCGTGACGTGGCTGTTGCGGATGCCGTTGCGGTCGATCCCATCATGAATGTCGGCCGGTAGACTCCTTATATACTCCCCGGCGAGATAGGTGTCGCGCTCGAAGTACGGGAATGGACCTTTCTCGCGCGCCAGATAGATCGAGGCACGGTATGCGCTATGGCAGATCGTTTGCATGACGCGTGCGGCGAGCTCGCGCGCCGATGGTTCGCCGTAATGTAGACCCAGCATGATGAGCGTATCGGCCAGGCCCGTAAGCCCCAAGCCGATGCGTCGCGTGCCATGCGCCATTTCCGCTTGTGGCGGCAACGGAAAGCGCGATACGTCGATGACGTTGTCCATCATGCGCACGGCGACGCGCACGGTCTCGGCGACGGCGTCGAGATCGAGCGTCGCGTGCTCCATGAAACCGTCGCGCACGAACGCCGTCAAATTGATCGAGCCCAAGTCGCACGCGCCATACGGAGGCAACGGAATTTCGCCACAGTTGTGAACGTAAATGCCATTTGCGTCAAAGGCGTTTGCTCCAGGAATCTCGACGTCATAGACGTTTTCATCGCCATCCGGTTGGACGGATTCCACGGTGGCTGTAAATCTCTCGCGATTGAGTTTCCGTTTGTACCCACTAAGGGCAGTCTGTAAGCGTGCGCGCTTGACTACATCCTCGAAACCGATCTGCTCAGCGTAGGCGAGGAGATTCTCGCCGGCGATCACTAGCTCGTGATCCGCTCGACAATCGTAGAACCGTCTGCCCCCTCGTCCATCGGGCAGTGAACGCTGTTGAGCCTCACGACGCTCACGGTAGATGCTGCTCGCGATACCAAGGCGGAGCAGCATCCGTTGCACAGCTTCAAGCAAATCGCTATCGCTTTGCGCTAGTCGCACGCTGACGCCTTTGGCTTGCGAGCCTTGAACCGAACCGTCTGCATCGAACAGGCCGCGCAGAAATCCTCGATAGAAGGCGCTCGAACAGCGCTCTATGTCGGGTGTAATAGTCTTGTTACCTGTTCTCAAGGCCGCTCCCACGGGTGAACGAGATCGACCGTCATAGGTCGTGCGCCAGCCGGAGAAGTCCGATCGATGAGGAAGGGCGAGAGCAGCGCGCTCGATGAAGCTCATGACGGCAGCAACTCCCGCCGATGCGGAATTCGCGGCCGTCGCCAGCGGCCAAGTATGCAGCCGAGCTCCCTGCTCGTCGAAAGTGCCATCGCCGACCAGATGTCCCACGAGGTAGCCTTCGGACTCCGAGTGTGCTCCGGGCCACTGGGGTTGTCTGCGATGGTCATGAATGACAATGCGATCCCCGGCGCGGAGTTTCTGCGCTTCGGTCCATTCAGTGCTTCTGGACCAGCGCGTGAGCCGGCTCGCTCGGAGCACTGGATGGTCACCGGTCAGGCGCAAGGTATAACCCTCACGTGTCTCAAGTTTGTACAGACGCTTACGTCCCGTATGGAAAAACCCTCCGTCCGACGATGCGCAGTCTCTGCCATCGACGCGTACGACGAATTGCCGGCCGATGAGCTCGTGAACCTGGCGGGGGCCGGAAGCCGTATGCACCCAAGTATCCGCCGTGACGCATGGATTCGTAGTGCTGATGTGCTCGCGATACCAGAGGTTGTTCAAGCGATTGATGCGGTCGATGAAGAGCACGCCGGGCTCGGCGTAGTCGTACGTCGCGCGCATGAGCCGATCCCAAAGAGCGCGCGCCGAGACGCGGCGGTGAATCCGGCACGGCACGGGCACGAGTCCGCCCGACCAACGGCGCATGAGCGTCTCGCCGCCGGATTGTCCGGGAAACACGAGCGGCCACTCCGCGTCCTTCTGCACGGCCCGCATGAAGTCGTCGGTGACGAGCACGGACAGGTTGAAGTTGGAGAGCTCCCCCCGCGTTTCTTTGGCCGCGATGAACGTCTCGATATCGGGGTGGTCGCAACGCAGCGTCGCCATCATCGCACCGCGCCGCGCGCCGCTTGACAGCAACGTGGCGCACATCGCATCCCAAATGCGCATGAACGAGACGGGACCGGAAGCCACGCCGCCGACGGCCTTGGCGGGCGTACCTT
>DATCIQ010000146.1:0-7773 GCA_036507635.1 Gammaproteobacteria bacterium | reverse complement strand
CCAATAGTGGACGATCTTGGCGGGCTTCTCGGAATGCATCATCTGAAACGGGCGCGGCGAAATGCACTGCCGGTCGATGCCGCAGGCGCGGATGTGATCGAGGTGGCCGGTCGGCGCCATTTCTTTGGCGTTCCAGGCGTGTAGGATGTCCTCGTCGCTCATGTGGAGCCCCCCGCGGCCGTGCGATCCGCGGTGGGAAACGAGGCCCGCCTTGTACGCCCAATAGGCTTTCGGCGCCGACACGTGCGCGTGACAGTCGATGATCAAGGTTCTTCCCCCGGTCTTGTTTTGCGCCATTATAGCCCGGGGTTAATATCGGTCTCCCAGCTGGGAGGGGTTATCGTGAAATACAGCCGATTAGTCGCTACCGCCGCGTGCGTCGGCCTCTGCTCGTTCGCGAAATACGCGGCCGCGCATCACGCCTTCAGCGCGCAATACGACAGCAACAACCAGGTGACCTTCACGGGTGTCGTGACCAAAATCGAGTGGCTGAACCCGCACGCCTACTTCTTCATCGACGTCACCGACGAGAAAACCGGCGGGATTGCCAGTTGGGCGTGCGAGCTCACGTCGCCCGTGGGACTCATGCGTCAGGGTTGGACGCGGAACTCCATGAAGATCGGCGACGTCGTCGTGGTCGGCGGTATCCTGGCCCGCGACGGCAGCCCGTCGCTGAATGCGCAATCGGTCGTCTTGACGAGCACGGGGCAGAAGCTTTTCGGCCGCGCGCCGAACGAAGAGCGCTTGAGTCAAGACAACGGCCGCTGAACAAGCCGATGTCGCAAAAGGGATTTCGGCATCACTCGGCGCTCGAGCTCGGCGCAGCCTTCTTGGTTGTACTGCTCTTTGCCGGAGGCGCGGCCGCGCAAGACACGGCAAGTCGCGAGCCGGCACCGCCGGCGCCACGGCTGCCGGACGGCACGCCGAATCTCGGCCCGCTCGAGGACGGTCTCGGTTTTTGGGATCGGGGATCGGGACCCATGGTCGGCGGTGCCGCGTATCCGCCGCCCGATGAGATTCCGTTCAAGCCTTGGGCGAGGGCCCTATACGACTATCGTCAAGAGACGCTCGCGCGCGACGACCCGCACGTGCGCTGCGTGCCGCCCGGCGGTCCGAGGCAGTTCGCCGTTCCTTTTGGGTTGCAGATTCTGCAGATGCCGTCGATCAAGAGAATTTTCATTCTGTCGGGCGGCTCGACGCGGCCGTGGCGCGAGATCTACATGGACGGCCGGCCGCATCCCGAGGGCGACTACTTGAATCCCACTTATTTCGGCCACTCCGTCGGTCATTGGGACGGCGATACGCTCGTCATCGACACAGTCGGGTTCAACGAGCGCTTTTGGATCCACCGCGACGGCTTCCCGCACACGGAAGCGCTGCACCTCATCGAGCGTATCTCACGCCCGGATCGCCATACGCTCAAGTACGAGATTACGATCGACGACCCGCTCGCGTACGAAAAGCCGTGGACGACGTCGTGGAGCAAAGAATGGACGGCCGACGAAGAGTTCATCGAGTACTTTTGCCACGACAACAATCGTGACCAGTATCACATGGTCGGGCGGTAATCCTCGCGGCTAGCTCGCTGCGGCGGCGCGTGCCGTCGCCGTCGCGGGCGACCGCTCGCGCTCGGCCGGCGAGACCCAGTAGCGCGGTTTGACCGGCAACAGCGTGAGCGTCGCGACGGCCGCGACGCAGCCATAGACGATCATGCCGACCGTGAAGCTGCCGCCATTCACGTCCGCGAGCCAGCCGAACACCGGCGGCCCCGCGGCGAAGCCGAGATTCACGCACACCGACATGATGCCCATCGTGAGGCCTATGCGCTCCATGCCGAAGTAGTGACGCGTGAGAATCGGCACGTCGACGATCATGCCGCCGTGCGCTACGCCGCGCACGAGCACGAATAGCAGCAACGAAGCCGCGCCGGCCACCGGCAGGCCGAGGAAGATCGAGATCGAGAGCAGCACGTAGAAGTACATGATGCCGCGGATCGAGTATTGGTCGTAGAACCAACCCGACCCGATTTTAGCGAGCACGCCGACGATCGCGATGAGGCTCGCGGCCCACGCGATCGTCGTGCCCATGTCCATGCCTTTGTCGACGCGCAAAAACTGCACGGTATTCTGCATGAGCGCTTGATCGACGCCCGAGACGAGGAAGATGCCGGCCGCGATGAGCCAGAAATTGCGCTCGCGGCTGATCATCCTGAAATGCGCCCACACGCCCAAGTTGTTCTTGACGACCGTCGGCGCATCGATGACCGGTCCCATGCGCCGGCTGCCGCGCACGAACAGGAGCCACAGCGGCACGGCGATCAAGAACGGCCCGAGGCTCAACAGCGCAAAAATGTGCCGCCAGTTCATGACCTCGAGCGCAGGCACCCAGATCCACGGCATCACGACGCCGCCCGTGCTCGTCGCCGTGAGCACGATGCCCATCGCGAGACCCTGACGCACCGTATATAAGCGCGCGATGATGACTTTCATGGCGGCGACGATCGACGACGCCGAGAAGCCGAGCAGGGCGCCGGCCAGGTAGTACACGGGCAGGTTGGTCGCGAACAGGAACAGGGCCATGGCGACGCCGCCGGTCGCCGTGCCGACGAGCACTGCCCAACGTCCGCCGACCTTGTCGACGAGGATGCCCATGCCGAGCGCGGCCACGGCGCCGATCAGGAATTTGGCCGTCGACAACAGATTGACCTGCGCGTTCGACCAGCCGAATTCCTCCATGGCCGCGCCGTAGATGAACTGCAGCGAATAGGTCGGGATGCCGAAGGCTAAGAAGACGAGCACGAATGCCACGGCGAGCATCGGCCAGTTCTCTTTGAGCTCTTGACGCGCGCTGGTCATATCGCCATCTCCCCGCGTGTTATCGACATCTTACTCCCGTGGGCCGACCATGCGTCCGACGTCGAGGTTGTTTTCCTGGCAGAGATAGTCGAACGGCTCGTTGCCGGGAATCCACGGAATGAGCCATCCGCCCGACCAGGTCTCGGTGTAGGCGCCCGGATCGTCGATCGTGATCTCGTATCTCAACGTGTCGAAGTCTGGACGCGACAGGCGCTCGATCGTGTGCAGTTGCGAGGTGTGCGGCAGACCCTCGCGCGATATCCAAAACCCCTCGTTGAAGCCGACCGTATCGATGACGAGCGTGTCGCCCTCCCAGTGCCCGACCGAGTGTCCGAACCATGTGGGCTCGGGGTTCTTGGGATGCGCTCGACCGTCCATGTGCACGACGCGCCACGAATGCGGTGCGCCGACGCTCAAGAAGATGATCTCTGCCGTGTCGGGCAGCGCAAGAATCTCGAAGCCGTAGGGCGTGTGGAACATGCGCGCCCCGCCTGAGGGCTTGCAGCGCGTGTGCGGATCGTCCTTCGTGAAGGTTGCCTGGCGGTAGTCGTAGAGCGCGCGCGCCCAAGGCTTGAACGGAATCTCGTCGATGCGAAGATTCGTCGGCAAGTTGAACTCGCTGACGTCGAGCGCGTCTTCGAACACGTTGGCGCCGAGCGTCGAACCGGGCCGGCCGTCCCAGTTGCCGATCTCGCCGGGTGGGCCCGTAAAGCTCAACGTGCCGTCGGGCCAACGCGGAGCGGGGCGCACATCCGTGCTATTCGTGTCCTGCGAGCTCCCCGACGACGCTGCGAGCGCCGCGACGAGCACGGCGGCTGGCGTCACGGCGCTCCGCCAACGTCTCGCGTGCTCGCTCACTATTCTCGGACGCTCTACCGGGCCGGTTCGCCGGTCGTGATCGTTTGACTTTCGCTCGATGCGGCGCCCAAGACCTCCCCCGTGGCTTTGAGCATCACGCGCCGCGCGTTGGCCGTGAAGCTCCCGTCGCGGGCGCGCGTACCGTGGACCTCGAGCTCATCGCCGATCTGCATCGAGTTGCGCTTCCATCCACGCCGCTCGAGCATGTGCGGCGGCCCCATCTCGAAGCCCCAATTCTCGGCTTCTCCGGTCTCGGCATCGACGACGTCGATGTAAAAGTACACGTGCGGGTTCATCCAGTCGATTTTCGTCACGTAGCCCGTCAACGTCACGGGTTGATCGGCATCGTATTGGGAACGAAACGAGTGGTGCGCAAGCGCGGGCGATGCGATGACCGCCAAGCTTCCGAAACCGACAGCCCATGCGATTCCCTTGCAGAACATACCGTGCCTCCCGAAATCAGCCTGTTTGCTCGCAGAACTGTTCCTTGATCTCGCCGCCTTCGACCCAGTCGACGGTCCATTCGGCCGTCCATGGGCGCGTGTAAGTCAGCGGGTCGTCGACCGTGACTTCGTAACGCAGCGTCGCGAAATCCGGTCGCGAAAATCGTTCCGTCAGGCGCAGGGCTTCCGTGTGGGGCAAGCCGCCGTTCGAGAACCAGAACCTCGCGTTGAACCCGCTCGACTCGACGACCAGCGTATCGTCCTCCCAAGCGCCCGTCGAGTGACCATAATAGGTGCCCGAGACTTCTTCGGGATTCGGCGGCTCGCGTCCGTCCATGTGAATGAGCCGCCAGTTACGGTTCCCGCCGCCGAACAGAATGTAGACACGGTCGTAGTTGCGCTCCTGAATGATGCGGAACCCGCCCGGCGCATGGAGGTGGCGCGGACCGGCCGGCGACAAGCAGAATCGTACGGGGTCGTCCTTAAGGCCGTTGCTTTGCCGATATTTGTAAAGCGCGAGCGCCCAGGGCTGAAACGGCGCCACGCGCGCGGCATCCTCGATGTTGTCGAGCAGCCCCTGGTCGCTCATGGCGACCACGACACCGCGTTCGAAGAGCGAGCTCACGCTCGCCCGGCCCCAATAACCCTTCTCGCCGGGGGGGCTGTCGAAGCGCAGTAAGCCGTCCGGATAACGCGGCGCCGGCCGCGGCGTGTCGCTGCACGCGGCGACGATGCAGGCGCAGCCGATCAGGAGACCGAGCACGAGCTCGCGTGCCGAGCCGCTCATTCGCGCGCGATATTGAAGCGGTAATCGACGCCGGCCTGGCGCCACGTTCCGGCGAGCGTGCGGTTGTAGGAACCGATGTTGTCGAGCTTGGCGTCAATGACGATAGGCTCGCCGTCGCGGCTCCGTGCTTCGATATGCACGGTCCAATCACTGGGCTCGAGGGCGGCGCTCCCGAATGGAATCGAATTGGGACCGGGATTGATCGTGCCGGTGATGTTCTCGCCGTCCCATTTCATGACCATGACGACCGTCGTGCCAACGCCCCCCTCGAGGCCGAAAGCGCCGCGCCAAGTCCCATCGAGCGGAAAGCCCTCTTGCGCTTGCAGGCAGGTCGCGGTCAACAGCGACCCGAGCAGCGCGGTTGTCCTGATCCAAGATCGCATCGTCCCCCCAGTTTCCTCAAACCATCGACAGCAGCGTGCCGTAACCGTCGACGCGCGCGCTCAAGCCGAGCAATCGCGCGCCGGCCCGGAGCGCGTGCGGCGTGCTCGAGACCGCCGGCACACCGCACCGCGATTCCAGCGGCGCGAGAATCTCGAGCGTGCGCAAGCCGCCGCAGGACACGAGGATCGAATCCGCGCCGCGCGCCGCGGCAAAAACGACGGTGCCGAAATCGACGAGCTCTGCCTGCGTGACGCTCGTGATGTCCTCGACCTTTTCGATGCCGAGACCGCGGATTGCGAGCGCCTCGAATCCGTGCTCGGCCAGATAGGCTTCGAGCCGGCCGTTCACCTCGTCATTGTAGGCCGTGGCGACCGCGAGGCGGCCGCCGCGCACCGAGCGCAATCCTTCGATGACTGCCGTGCTCATCGTGACCGCGGGCAGCCCGGTCGCCGTGCTCATGGCATCCGTGAGGCGTCGATTGAAGGCTTCGCCCTTGTAGAAGGAGAGCGACGTGCCCATGAGCACGATAGCCTGTGCACCGCGCTCGGCGAGCAGCTCCGCGGTCGGCGCAATTCTGTCGATGACGGCCTCATAGCCGTCCGGCGTCATCGTCGCGAGGCCGAGCCCCTCGACGAGAAATTCGACTTCCCCGCCGTACATGGTGAGCCCTTCCTCGGGTACGCCGCGACCCGCCGGCGGAAAGATGAGACCGAGCTTGGCCTTTTCCGCCGCGCGCGCCGGCAGCGAAGGCAAGGCTAGATATGTCAATGCAGTCGCGAGCTCGATGAGCTCACGTCGTGACAAAGGCATGGCGCGCTCTCCCAAGCCGGGTACCTCGTGCTGCCGAGATTATAGGGTGACGCCCGAGGGTCTGCGAGTTAGGCTTCGGGCATTCGACTTGAGCGGAGCAGGCGCGTGACGAAGCTGATCCTCGGGCTCGCCATTTTTCTCGGCATGCATTCGATCTCGATTTTCGCCGACAAGTGGCGCAATCGAATGGTGGAGACGCTCGGCGCCCCGGTATGGCGCTCCACGTACTCGCTGCTCAGCATCGTCGGGCTCGTCGTCATCGTGCAAGGATATGCGGCCGCCCGCGCCGCGCCCGTCATTCTTTACGTACCGCCGCCCTGGCTCAAGTACGCGGCGATGCTGCTCATGATGTTCGTTTTCCCGTTGTTGCTCGCGACTTACTTGCCGGGGCGCATCAACACGGCGCTCAAGCATCCCATGCTCGTGGCTGTCAAAACGTGGGCATTCGCGCACCTGCTGGCGAATGGCGCGTTGGCAGACGTGGTGTTGTTCGGGGCGGTTCTCTTCTGGGCGGTCCTGGACCGGATTTCGCTGCGCTGGCGTATGCCGCGTCCCACGCCTTTGACGCCGCCGTCACGTTGGAATGATGCGATCGTCGTGATCGCCGGGCTCGCCATCTACGCGGCCTTCTTCTTCGGTCTGCATGCCTGGCTCACGGGCATGCCGCTGGTGCTGTGAGGTTCGGCGCGGATAGATGCGCCGTTGCTCTCCCGATCCAGCCTAGGTTCCCGCCCGATGTTTTGCCGGGAGGCCCAACGCTTCGTCGTCGTCGTCGTCGTCCGTGAGGGAGCCGGTCGCGAGCGCGAGCGTCGCGGCCAACTGATCGAGCTCGGCGTCACCGAACAGGGTTTCGGCCATCGAGTTGCTGATGTCCTCGAGCGCTTTGGCGTGCGAGAGCGCTTCGAGATTGACGAGCTTGCGCTGAGTCTCCTCGTCGAGCGCGAGGCGCATCGACAAGTCCACGGCGGCATCTGCGCCCGAGACCTCGACCGAATCCATCAACACGGGCACCTCGGACATCTCGGTGCGCAATGCCTCGTCGATTTGCGCGGCGCTCATGTCGAAATCGAGGTCGAACGGGTCCTCGTCCTGCTCGAGGTCGAGGGTCAACATCGGAATGGAGTCATCGCGTGATGCCGGTGACGAGGACGCCGCCGGGCGGGATAGCCGTTGCTCCGTTGGCGAGGGCGGAGCGGCGGAGCGCGTGGCGGGCGCGGACATCGGGCCGGCTTTCGGCGGATCGCATCTGGGCGCGACCGGCGCGGGCGCGACGGGCGCTACCGACGGTTTAGCTGCGACCGGTGATCCTGCGGTCGGCGGTGCGGGTTGTGGCTTGGGCGTCGGGGCGATTGCTGACGTCGACTGTGATTTGGCGGCTATCGCGGCGCGCAAGCGCTGACTCGGCGTCGGTTTCGTCGTAACAGTTGCGAGCCCGGGCAAAGTCGCGGGCTTCGCGCTCGGCGGTTGCGGCGCCGTCGCCGCGGCGGCGACAGTGGGCGCTCGCGGCGGGGCCGCCGGAGCGACGGAAGGCTGCATCGCCGGCTCGGCGGTGGCGCGCGGCATCGCGGCCGGACGGTCTACTGCGGGCGCGGCCTCGGCCGAAGCCGACGGAGCGCGCGGGGTTGCCGCCGGCATT
>DATCIQ010000145.1:0-8400 GCA_036507635.1 Gammaproteobacteria bacterium | reverse complement strand
ATAGATCATTCGTCGAACTCGAGGATCTCGCTCTCGTAATCGAGGAAGTTCACGTTGTCCATGCACGAGAACTCCTCGATCGTCCAGTCGGTTCTACGGAAGAAGCGTTGCGCATGCCACGGCTCGGCGAGCGCGATGGGGGCTTCCATCGTGATGTCGATCTGCAAGTTGTCGGCGTCGACGAGGCGAATGCGTTCGGTGACGCGCAGCTCCTCGCTGTGCGGCACGCCGGTACGGTCGAGCCAGGTCTTGTCATTGAAGTTCGAAGTCTCCACGATCAAGGTCTCGCCGTCCCAACGGCCGATCGAATCACCCATCCACATCGGCGCGAGATCGGTGCGGTGCTCACGCCCGTCCGTGTAGATCTGCCGGATCAAGTGGTCGTACTCGAACACCATGAGTACGCGGCCCGGCGTCTGCACGATCTCCATGGGAAACGGATGCAAATAGATGCGCGGCGTGCCGGGCGGAAAACACGCGTACACGGGGTCGTCGGTCTCGGCGACGGGTACACCGCGCGGGCCTCGGCTCGGTTTGGCTGCATCGAACCGCCCCTGCCCCCAAGCCGTGAACTTGGGGGGCTCGGCGCTCCACGAGTCGATTTGAAAAGGCAGCGCCGCCTCGGGCGGATTGTTGTTCCACACGCCGCGTAGATCCGCGCCGTGACCCGCCGCGCGCTGCGACTCTTCGGCCTGCGCATCGCCGGACGGCGACTGCGCGGGTGCGCGAGGAACCCCGAAACCGAGCAGTGCGGCGAGCAGCAGCACCGACGGCGATACGAGTCGAAAGCGGCGATCGGCCATCGGAAGTCGCCGCGCTTAGCGGCCCGTGCCCGTCAAGACGTTGCCGTCGCCGTCGAGGACGCGATTCAACAAAAGCGCCGGCGCGCCGTTCCTCGCGGGATTCCCGATCAACGTGACGATGTCGCCGGGCGCAAGAAGATCCTTGTGCCACTTGACGCCGTTCATGCTGCGCGCGAGCCGGTTCGGGCTCGTGAGCTCGCCGGACCATTCGACCTCGCGGCCGTCTGCGTCCATCGTGGCGATGTAGATCAGCACGTGAGGATTGACGAACTCAAACTGCGTGACGGCTCCGGTTACCGTAACGCTTTGCGCGCGGTCGTAAATACCTGCGCCATGGTGAGCCCAAAGCTGCCCCGCGACGAGCAGTGCCGCGGCTATCGCGCCGCACTTTACGGCAAGCTTCTTCATCTACGTCCTCCGGCGGCTCGAGTATGGCACAATCGCTCGAGGGGGTGTCCGATGGCAACGACGAAAAACCTCTGCCTTGCGGCAGTGTCCTGCGTAGCCGCGCTCATCGCCGACGGCCTGCTCGCGCAGGGCGTGGGACGGCCGATGCAGATCGAGCAGCTCACGGAGCACGTGTACCGTTACGGGGGCTTGACCAACGGCGCCTTCATCGTCGGCAGCAACGGCATCGCCATCGTCGACGGCCAGACTTGCGGGTCGAACGGCACGGCGTGGCTCAAAGAACAGCTCGACGAACGCTTCGACGTGCCTGTGACGTACACGATTCTGAGTCACGACCATGAAATGCACATCTGCGGCCTCGAGGTGTTCAGCGACACGGCGCGGGCGATCTCGCACGTCAATGCGAAGCCGCACATCATCCGCGAGGGCCGCCGAACGGCGATCCCGGAGATCACGTTCGAAACGTCAATGGAGCTCGACCTCGGCGGCATCACGGTCGTGCTCATGTATCTTGGACCGACTCATACGGACAACTTGATTCAAGTGCACATACCGTCGGAGGGCGTGCTCATCGCAGTCGATTTCGTCCGCGAAGGCAAGAGCTTGGCGATGCCTGAGCTCCGCGATGCGGATATCGCGAACTCCATCAAGGCGCTCGGCATCCTCGGGCGCATGGAGAACGTCGATATCGTCGTGCCGGGGCACGGCGGCGTCACGGATCAGCGGGCGTTCTTGTATTTCCGCGACTACCTGCAGGCGCTGCGCGATCGCGTGCTCGAGCAAATGGTCGCCGGCAAGGGCATCGAAGAGATCCTCGAGATCGTGACGATGGAGGATTTCAGCGATTACGGTTGGTTCGACCAATGGATACGCGCCAACGTCATCACGATGTGGGAACAGATGTATCACTACCGTGAGCCGACCGAAGGCGGCGCGGAGTACGAGCGGGATTTTCCGATCGATTTTCCGGTCGGCGAAGTCGACAAATTCAACGGTCCGTAACGGCCGCGGTCACTGGAACTCGAGGTGCCGGCGCGCCGTAGCCTTGTCGCAGGTCTCGGCAACGAACGCGTAGTCGCTGCTCTTCTGATATTCGCCCGTGACCGTCACGGGCTCCGTCAAAAATACGGGATCCTCGATCGTGTACGAGACGCTCATGCGATACCCGCCGTCGATGAGCCGGTAACGCTCGACGACGCGCTTTTGCGCGCTCGAATCGAGCCCGCGCGAGCTTCCCCAACGCGTGGGCGCGAAGCCCGCCGACTCGACGACGAGCGTGCCGTCGGGCTCGAAGCGTCCGACGGAATACCCGAGCGCATTCGGCATGAAATCCGGCGGGCGCGGCGTCCCGTTCAAGTGGATCACTCGCACCTGGGGTGAACGTTCCTTCTCGATGACGATGCGGTCGTCGAAGCGCCGCCACGCATGACTGTATGCCGCAAGAATCAGACGCGGCACGCCGAGCGGCTCGCAATCGAGCTCGGGATCCGCGTTGATGTCCCAGGCAGCGACCTGCGCCTGCCCGCGCTCGTTAAGCGGCCAGTCGGAGGGCGGCCGAAACGATCCTATCGCAGCTTCGAGCACCGGGATCATGTGCCGCCACGTCCCGGAAAAGTCCGTCGACGGCGAGGTCGGCGCGCGATTCGGAGCGCCTGCGACAGTCTTGCCTTCGGGAATCTGATACGCGTACAAGGTCGTGCCGTCGGCATGCGTCACGCTGTAGAGCATCGCGAAATTCCGGGCGCGATTGCGGCTTGGATGCGCGACGATAGAGACGCGATCGCCGGCTTGCACCGAATCCTGACGCCACCCGAGCCGCAGAAACCCCGGGATCGAATGGCCTTCCAGCGTCCAGCTTTGCGTGACGCCGGCGTCGTCGACGATCTCGGCTTCGACGTAGACGTGCGGGCTCTGCCACGCCACCTCCGTCACAGTACCTTCGAGCGCGATCGTCTCGTCGAGCAGAAACGGCGCACGCGAGTGGTGCGCATGGGCGGTGAAGGCCGCGCCGAGACAAGTCGCGACGACCAGGAGGCCGCGTCTCACGGCGATGGCGCGCTCAAGTAGCGTCGCGCGGTCTCGAGATCGCACTGGTTCGGCAACAACTCGAGATCGGGGGCATAGCGCCACTTACGCGTGTCTCTGACCGGCGCGGCAAGGTATTCGGGATCTTCGAGCACGTAATCGATGGTGAGCGCGGTTCCCCCGTCGCTCAATGAATATCTCTCGACGATGTGCTTCTCTGCCCCCGACGGTATGCCGCTGCCGTTGCCGTAGCCGTGATCTGCGAACAGCGCCGTATCCACCACCAGAGTATCGCCTTCCCAGTGGCCGATCGAATGTCCCTGGTTCGTGCGGGGACCCTCGGCCGGATGCGCGCGACCGTCCATGTAAACGACGCGATCAATCTCAAAGTACTCCTCGCGGAGAACGATGACGTCGTCGTTGATGATGATCTCGTGCAGATACGGCGTGCTCAAGCTGTCGGGCACGGGCGGCGGAACACAGTCTGCGAACGGGTCGTGGTCAACGTCGAAGGCTGCGGCTGCGGCCAGACCCTTCTCCGTGAGCGGCAGATACGTCGCCGCTTGGGTCCGGTCGTAGGGATCGCCGATGGTTGCCCACACCCCCGCGAGGCTCGGCGCTACCGCTCGCGAATTCTCGGACGCCTCAAGGCTCCGGCCTTGCAAGAGGAACGTCGTCCCCTCGGCATTCGTCACCGATTCGGCGAACAAAAGCTTGCGCTCCGGATTTCGATCCGGATGGCCACGAACCGTTACGCTCTGGCCCTCCCGGAAATCCTCCGCCGTGATACCGCGGCGTGCGAGGCTCGGCGTCGAGCCGGTCTCGATCTCCCAGCTCACGAGCTCGCCGTTGTCGCCTTCCGCGTCGACATAGAGATAAACGTGCGGGTTTTTCCACTCGAGCCGAGTGATTTCGCCGTGGAAAGCAATCGGCGTCGGCAGAAAGTTGATGCGATGATGATGCGCGGACGCGGGCGGACAGAGGATCATGGTCGCGACAACGAGCGAGGCGGATCGATAGGCCGTAAGCTTTGAAGTGACCATGTTCTTTTACCCCATTAAGATTCTAGCGCAATCGTGCCGGCCGCGATTTGCCGCAGGACCTCGATCAGAAACTCACGCTCCACGCCTTGCACCCGGTCCGTCAACGACGCCACGTCGTCGCCGGCCTCGACGGAAACTTCGCGCCGCGCCAGCACGCGCCCCGTGTCGTACTCGCCGTCGACTAGATGTACCGAGACACCGGTGACTTTCGCGCCGCTCTTGAGCACGGCGGCATGGACGCGACTGCCATACATGCCCTTGCCGCCGTGTTTCGGTAGCAGCGCCGGATGCGTGTTGACGACGCGCCCCTCGAACGCGGCGAGCGTCCTGGGGCCGAGCTGCTTCATGTAGCCCGCAAGCAGCACGATGTCGACCTCGTGGGCTTGAAGCGTATCGCGAATCGCTCGATCGAGTCGGTCCCCTTCGTGCGTCGCGCCGCTCAGGTGCACGTCGGGAATACCGTGGCGCCGCGCGCGCTCGAGAGCCCCCGATCGACTGTTGTTGCCGATCACGACGACGACGACTGCCGATAAGCGTCCCGACTCGCACGCGTCGATGACGGCCTGCAGCGTCGTCCCGGCGCCGGAAGCGAGCACTCCTATGCGTAACGGAGCTTTGGGCATGGACGGTAATCCCAAGATCAGGCGCGGTTAGGATAGCGGGAAAGCCGGCGGGGACAAGGATCGCGGCCGGAGGCCGCTCCTACCGGGGGGGTGCTTGCGGGCCGCCATGGCCAGGCACCAATATAAAAGCCGTCCCGTAACCCGCGAGCTCGCGAGAGCCCTAGGTCTATGGCTGCACCGTACCGCTTTCGCGAATCCAACTTGTTTGGCTCGCCGATTCGCGATCTCAAGCTCACGATCGACGACACGCGGCTCGCCCCGGTCATCGAGGAATTCCGCGCCGAGCTCAGGCGCGCCGGCATCGTCAAGGTTTCACCGCGCTTTCATCTGTCGACCGAATGGGGCGTGCCCTTCGGCACCGTCGTCATCGGCATCCCGTTCTACCTCGCGCGACCCGAGCTCACGGAGCTTCACGGCGAGGAGGTCGGCCATATCGAGGGATTCAAGCACTCGGACATCTTGCGTTACCTGCGGCACGAGATGGGGCACGTCATCAACTACGCCTACAGGCTCTATGACGTCGAAGCCTGGGTAAAGCTATTCGGCTCGATCACTCAGCCGTATCGCGAGGACTACCGGCCGCAGCCGTTCAGCCGCCGGTTCGTGCGCCACCTGCCCGGCTGGTACGCGCAGAAGCATCCCGACGAGGATTGGGCCGAGACGTTTGCCGTCTGGATGACCCCGGGGCAAGACTGGCGCGCCGAGTATGCGCAGCTGCCGACGGCGCTCGGTAAGCTCGAATTCTGCGCACGCACGATGGGCGAGTTGGGGAGCCGCGATCCGCTCGTAACGGCGGCCGACCTCGACGACGACGTGAGCGGCCTGTATTACTCGCTACAGGAGTACTACAAGAACTATCCGGCGGAAAGCGAGCCGGGCGCAGCCGGCTTGGACGGCGACCTGAGGGCGATTTTCGACGACCTCGTCGAGGGCGAGGACCAGGCCGCGGCGCAGGAAACGCGCCCCGCGGCGGAGCTCATCCGCCGCCTGGAGCGGCAGCTCATGGCCGACGTGTTCCGCTGGACGGGGCATTTCCCCGAGAAAACGAGAAGCCTCATGCGGCATTTGTCGAAGCGGGCCGACGTGCTCAAGCAGGTCTATCCCCGCACGGCCGAGAGCGAAGCGATCGTCGGAGTCACGACTCTCGTCACATCGCTCGCGATGAACTTCGTCCACCGCGGCGTGTACTTTCCCGAAACGCCCGGACAGTCGGGCGGCGCTTCGGAACCGAAGAGCGACGCACGCGAGGACCGCGGTGCCGCGGATACGGCGCCCGCGGCGGCGCCGGCGAAATCAGGCTAGCGCCGCCGCGCGCGCCTTCTTGCGCCTTTTCTGCGCGCGGCTGCGATGCTTCCAACGCTCGATCGCGAGTTTCGCGATCCTGTCCAGGAGCTCGGGATACTCGATTCCGTACGCGGCTGCGGCGCTCGCGAACTCGCTGGTCTTCTCCAGGTAGCAATTGGCGTTCACTTCAATGACGTAGACCTCGCCGGTCTCGGTGAGGCGCAAATCGATGCGTCCATAGTCGTGGACGCGCAAGGCCCGATAGGCGCCCAAGGAGATTTTTTGCAACCGCGCCTTGAGCTCGGGCTCGAGATCCGCGAGCACCGCCTTGGTTCCCTGAAAACGCTCGCTCGTCTCGTCGAACTTCGCTTCCTTGTCCATGACGCGGACGCTGCCCTCCTTCAAGCCCGAGAAGTCCATCTCGATCGGCGGCAATGCGATGAGATCCTGGTTCCCCAAGACGCCCATATAGAACTCTCGCCCCTCGATGTACTCCTCGGCGAGCGCCGCGTCCCCGAACGTCTTGTGGATGTAGAGCACGCGCTGCATGAGCTGCTCGGTGTTGCGGACCAGGGAGCGCTCGTCGATGCCGATCGACGCGTCCATGCGCAGCGGCTTGACGAACAAGGGCATGCGCAGGTTGCCGCCGGTCTCGAAGTCGGCGTTCGGCGCAAAGGTCGCGAAGTCGGGATACGGAATCTGCTCGAAGGCCAACAGCTTCTTGGATAGCGCCTTGTCCTCCTGCAAAAAAATCTCGCCGGGACCGCCGCCCGTGTACGGCAGCTCGAGCAGGTCGAGCACCCCGGCCACGCCCATGAGGCCGCCCAAGATATCGTGGCCGAAGGATTCGACGAGGTTGAAGACCAAATCGGGCTTGCGCTTCTTGAGCCCGTCGACGAGCTCGGAGACGTCGTGGCGAATCGTCAGAATCGATGTTTTGTGCCCACTCGCCTCGAGCCCCTGGGCAACCTGCTCCATGACGACATCGGGCTTTTCCTCGTCGGGTTCGAGATAGGCCAAGATGGTAATGTCCATGGACGAGCCTTGGGCGCCGATGTCAGCTACGCAGTCACTGGCGCATACTGTGCCGAGTTCTTGTGCGCGGATCAAATCCGCGCGTCACGGTTCCACGAATCGGTCGCGCTAATCCGCGTGCTCGACACCCGTGATCAATCGCGCGCCGCGGCCGTAAGTCAGATACTCCCAGAGCCAACGAATCGAGACGAGCAAAGGACTCGGTACGCCTACAAGGAAGTAGATATGTGCGACGCCCCAAATCCACCACGCGAGCCAACCCTTGAGGCGCAAGAACGGGAGCTCGATGACGGCGGCTTGCCGGCCGATGGTCGCGAGATTGCCGGCATGACGATAGCGGAACGGCGCAGGCTCAGCGCCGCGGATGCGCTCTGCAATGACGCTGGCGACGTAGCGTCCTTGTTGCTTGGCTGCCGGGGCGATCCCCGGTACCGGTTTGCCGCGCGCGTCCTCGACGCGCGCCGCGTCGCCGATCACGAAGACATTCGGTCGACCCGGAACGGAGAGATCCGGACCGACACTGATCCTTCCGCTTTTGTCGGCCGGTAGCTCAAGCCAACGCCCGACCGGCGATGCCGCGACGCCCGCGGCCCAAATTACCGTGGCGGCTTCGATGCGCTCATGACCGATCGCGACGCCGTTCGCGTCGCACGCGGTGACCGCGGCGCCCAGGCGCACCTCCACACCCAGCTTCTCGAGCGCGCGGCGCGCGTAATTGCGCAGGCTCTCGTGGAACGCGGGCAACACGTGAGCGCCCGCTTCGACGAGCACGATCTTGGCGCTGCGCGGATCGATGCTGCGGAAATCGCGCGCGAGCGTATGGTGAGCGAGCTCCGCGATCGTGCCCGCGAGCTCGACGCCGGTTGGGCCGGCGCCGACGATCACGAACTGCAACAGGCGCTTGCGCACCGCGGCGTCGGACGTCATCTCGGCGCGCTCGAACGCCGTGAGTATCTTGCGCCGGATCAGCGTGGCATCGTCGATGGTCTTCAAGCCCGGCGCTATCGCCGCCCAGTCGCCGTGCCCGAAATACGAATGCGTGGAGCCCGTCGCGACGACGAGATAGTCGAACGGGATCTCGCCGCTCTGCGTGACGACGCAGCCGCGTGCGGCGTCGAGACCCGTGACCTCGTCCATGAGCACGGTCGTGTTCTTGAGCCGACTCAGGATCGAGCGCAC
>DATCIQ010000144.1:0-2044 GCA_036507635.1 Gammaproteobacteria bacterium | reverse complement strand
TCGTTGGTCGCGACGAGCGGCACGGAGCGCGCGGCGGCAAGCTCCACGACGCGCTGCAAATACTCGTTTTCGCCGGCACGGCCGAGGCGCTGAACCTCGATATAGAAGCGCCCGGGCATCCTCGTCGACCAAGCGTCGAGCACGTCGCCGGCACGTGCGGGCTGATGCGAGGCGAGCGCCCTGCCGAGCTCGCCGTGCTGAGCGCCCGACAGCGCAAGCAGGCCCTCCAGCGCGTCCCGATGCAGCCATTCCTTGAGCACCACCGCGCGGCCATGCGCGTACCCCTTAAGATGACTGTCCGTGAGCAGGCGGCTCAAGTTGCGGAACCCCAGCCGATTCGCGCACAAGAGCGTAAGCCGCGTCGGATCGGAATCGTTGCGCGAATCGGCGATCCAGAGGTCGGCGCCGAGGATGGGCTTCAAGCCTTGCTCGATCGTCGCGCGATAGAACTTGACCATCGCCGAGACGTTGCCGAGATCCGTCAATGCGAGCGCCGACATCCCGAGCTCTCGCGCCTTTTCGACGAGCGGCTTGACGCGGACCACGCTGTCGACGAGCGAGTATTCGCTGTGCACGCTGAGATGCACGAACTCCGTCATCGCCCGCGCCCCCCTGTAGTAGCGAGCATCGCTCGCGATCTGCCCCTGTGGGAGCGAGCTTCGCTCGCGATTCTCCTCGTCATACCCGCCGCACCAGGTCGAGCACGGCCGCCGCCGCCGCACCATCCGCGCCGCGGCGGAGCTCTGCATGGATGGCCGCGAACCGGGCGTGCCAGTCCGGATCCGGCATGCGCCCGTCGAGACAATCGAGCACGGCCGGTCCGAGTATCTGCGGCTCTACTTCTCCTTGGACGAATTCGGCGACGACCTCTCGGCCGGCCAGCAAGTTCGGCAGCGAAAAATGCGGCAAGCGCGCGATCCCCATGCGTCGCAGTATCCAATACCACAGCGGCGTAACGCGATAGGCAACGACCATTGGCCGCTTGAGCAGCATCGCCTCGAGGCTCGCCGTGCCCGAGGCTGTCAGCACGGCGTCGGCGGCCGCCATGACTTGTCGTGCGCGCCCCGTGACGAGCCGGGGCGGCGGGTCGAGCGCTAACCTCGCGGTCACGGCTCGAAACTCGGCGCCGACGGCTTCGTTGGCGAGCGCGACGACCACGTCGAGGTCGCGGCGCTCCTTGAGCCACGCGGCGGTCGCGAGGAACGGCGCGCCGAGCCTACGGACCTCGCCACGCCGGCTGCCCGGCAACAGCGCCAGCAGCGGCCGGTCGGCATCGAGCTCGAGCTCGCGCCGCGCCGCTCGGGCATCCGCTAATTCCGGAATCGCGTCGGCCAGTGGATGCCCGACGAATACCGCGCGCACGCCATGGCGCGCGTAGAAATCTGTCTCGAACGGCAAGACGCACAGCACGAGATCGACCGCGGACCGGATGCGGGCGACCCGGGACTGGCGCCAGGCCCATACCTGCGGGCTCACGTACTGTACGGTCGGAATGCCGGCACTCTTGAGAGCAGCGGCCACGGGCAGATTGAAATCCGGCGAATCGATGCCGACGAAAACGTGCGGGCGCCGTTGCTCGATGCGCGCGATGAGGCTGCGCCGCAGCTTGAGCAAGCGCGGCAGCTGCTTGAGCACGTCGGCGAGATCCATGACGGAAAGCTCTTCCGCGTCATGCCAGGGCTCGCAGCCGAGCGCGCGCATGCGTGCGCCGGCGATGCCGAAAAACTCGGCGCCGGGCGCGCGCTCGCGAATCGCGTCCATAAGGCCCGCACCGAGCGCGTCGCCCGAGGCCTCCCCGGCCACGATCGCGACGCTCAAGCGTGAGCTCGCAGGTTCGCGTAAGGTCATTGCACGTGCGGCCACCAAGGGGTGTGACACGCTCCTAGCGGATCAGGCCCCGCGAGCTCGCGCGCAGCGACTCGACGAACGTCGCCAGCACGGGATCCCCCGCGGTGC
This sequence comes from Gammaproteobacteria bacterium, assembly GCA_036507635.1. Lineage (GTDB taxonomy): Bacteria > Pseudomonadota > Gammaproteobacteria > Steroidobacterales > Rariloculaceae > DATBLZ01. Next base: position 88 of record DATCIQ010000144.1, on the reverse strand, counting down.
GCTCCTCGAGCAAGCGAATCGCCTCCTCGAGACTCAAGCCTTGACGATAAACGGCACGGTATCCCTCGCGGACGCCGCGGATTTGAGC
>DATCIQ010000143.1:0-19001 GCA_036507635.1 Gammaproteobacteria bacterium | reverse complement strand
GACGGAGGGATCGCGGCGGACGGCAAGGCCGCCCCCAGCGCGCGCCGCGGCCGCTTCGCCATGGCGAGGGCGGCCGCGACGGCCGGACGCTCGCTCATCCGCCGCAGCCAATCCACTGAACGCGGCGTTTCTTTTTCGTTGTAGAAGTCGGGCAAGAGGAACGGCATGGCGGCCGTCATGGAATAGGTATTCACGTCGGCCAGCGAATAACTCGAGCCCGCGAGCCAAAGCCACTTGTTCAGCCGCTCCTCGTGCCGCTGCATCGAGAAACGCATCCGGCGAACGGCGTCGTCGAGCTGCTCCTTCGGGAACGCCTTGGCGGCGGCAAGCCGCCACTTCTCCCGCTGTTCGTGGAGCGGAATGCGGGCCAGATAGGCCTCGAACTCCTCCTTGCCAAGGTCCTTGACGATGTCCTGGATCATGTGGTGCCAGCCGATGAGACTCACCGCCGGGCAGTAGTACTCGTCCACGAACTTGCTCCAGATGCGCATCTGCGCGCGCTCGTAGTGGTCCGCCGGACGGAGCGGCGGATTCGGAAACGCGTCTTCCAGGTACTCGTTGATCACGGTGGACTCCGTGATGACCTTGCCGTCGTGAACGAGGACAGGTACCTGGCCATTCGGATTGATCTTCACGAACTCCGGGCTGTGCTGCTCGAAGGCGTGCAGGTCGATGTAGTGGCTCGCGAAGTCCAGCCCCTTCTCGTGGAGGCAGATCATCGGCTTCGCGGAGTTGGCCGTGGGTTCGTAGTGGTAAAGTTCGAGCATAGTGGTCTAGCACTTTCCCACGCGGCACAGCAGGGCGCGGAGCTGGTAGGTACCCATCTGTGGGTCGTAGGGCGGTTGATTGTCGGTGAGCACGTTGGCGTTCGACTTCCAAACGCCGTATTCAGGCCCCTCTTCCTCCTGGAACCACCAGCCGTGCTCGACGTGGACGACCCGCGGATCGATACCGGTCGTCAGTTTCGCTCGCTGCCGGATCCGGCCGCGTCGCGTCTCGATCCACATCCAATCGCCGTCGCTGATGCCGAGGGGTTTCGCGGTTTGCGGGTGAATCTCGGCGAGCGGATCGGGCCTTGCCTTGCGCAGCAGGGGCAGCTGACGGTGCTCGGAGCAGAAGAACACCGGAATCCGCGCGCCGGTCGTGAGAACCAGCGGAAAACCCTTCGCAACCTCCGGAGCGCTGATCGGGCTTTCCGGCGGTTCGGCGTAGAACGGCAGAGGCGCGTAGCCGAGCCGCTCGAAGCGCGTCGAGTAAAGCTCGATCTTGCCGGTCGGAGTCTTGAAGCCGCCCTCCTCGAACTTCCTGTATTTGAATGGCGGCTTCACGAAGCCCTGCTTCTTCAAGGTCTCGAAGTCGATCCCGAGGCCGCCTGCAGCGAGCTGTGCATCGAGCACGTCCTCGACCGATTCCGTGCCGACTTTGAGCTTCATTCGGCGCGCGAGCTCGACGAAGATCACTTCGTCCGCCTTGCACTCGGCGACTTGCGCGACTTTCTGCTGGCCGAGGATCACGTTCCCGGCGATCGTGGGGAGCGCGGCAATCTGGTTGAGCTCGGGCCACGCGGCCGCGGGCAGCAGGATGTCCGCGAGCTGCGCAGTCGGCGTCATGAACAGATCGGCGCAGACCATGAAGTCGACCTTCATCAGAGATTCGTAGACGAGCTTGGTGTTGGCGTAGGTGGTCAGCGTGTTGTTCCCGAATACCAAAAAGGCCTTCACCGGATACGGGTTCCCGGTCCGCATCGCCTCGAGCACGGTCGGAATGTGAGCGGCGGGAAGATCCGCGCCTTCACCGCCGAGCATCTTGAAACGGTCGGCCCCGAGCCGTTTCGCCTGCACTTCGGGAGTCAGGTTCTCGATGAGGCTCGGGAAGCGACCCGCGCCGTGCATGCCGAACACCCAGCCGCCCGGCACGTCGACGTTGCCCGTGAGCGCCGGCAGCATGGATAGGATGCGCACCGTCTGAACGCAGTTCGGCGTATGCTCGATCGCGCAGCCCCACTCGAGCATCGCGGGTTTGAGGGTCGCGAACAATCGCGCCGCCGCGCGGATCTGGCCGGCGGGCACCCAGGTGATCGGCTCGGCCCACTCGGGCGTGAAGTTTCGCACGTGCTCGACGAGCGCCTCGAAGCCGTACGTCCATCGCTCAACGAACTCTCGATCGTACAGCTTCTCCCCGATGATAACGTTGAGCATCGCGAGCCCGAGCGCATCGTCCGTGCCGGGCCGCACTTGCAGCCAAATCTTGGCCTTCTTCGCGAGGACCGTCTTTCGCGGATCGACGACGATGACCGTCGGGTGGCTCGCCAGCGCTTCGCGCACACTGAAGCGCGTCTCGCCGTCGGGCCCGGAATGAATCGGGTTGTGGCCCCAGTACATGATGGCCGCAGGGGGCGTATCTCCAGTGTAGTCGCAAACTGGCAGGTCGCCGAAAGTCAGAATGCAGGTATTGACGCGCGGATGAAAGCACTGCGCGAAACCCGGCTCGCACCAGTTGGGCGTGCCAAACGCGTTGCCGAAGCGTGATACCCAGCGGATGTGATGGCGGCCCGTGCCGGTGCCGAGCACGACGGCCTCGGGGCCGAATTCGTCGCGAATCGCGACGAGCTTTTGGGCGATCTCATCGAGCGCTTCGTCCCACGAGATCCGCTCCCACTTCCCGGAGCCGCGCGGGCCGATGCGCCGCTGCGGGTATTTCAGCCGGTCCGGGTGGTAGACCAGCTCCAGTGTCGCCGCACCGATCGGGCACAGTCGGCCGTGATTGAGCGGGGATTCGGGATCACCCTCGACGGCGAGCAACTCGCCGTCCTTCACGTACATCAGGGTGCCGCACCCTCCGTGGCAGCTGCGGCACACGCTCTTCAACACCGTCACGCCGTCGGGCCGGATTCGGTCCCGTGGCTCGGTCCTTGCCTCGCTTGCCTCAAGAGCCATCTTTCTGCGTCCGCTCACCGAACAATCGGTTCAAACTGTTCGCCATCACGCCGGAACAATGTCCGCCATGCCACCAGAACGCTGTCCGCCATCATCCCGGAATCGTGTCCGTCATGGCCCGGCGCGCGCACGTCGTGCCGGTCGTACTGAGTTTCGCTTGCCACGCGAGGCTGGACTCGATGAAGGCATTGCGGCGATGCAGAGTGCAAGGTACGAGGCGGCCCTCCTCAAAGAGTCGAGCCCTTATCTCTCCCTCGGCCTGCCGTCACGCGTCAGACCGCGCTCGAAGCGCGACGTCTCGATGAAGTTGCGCACGGCCGTGTTGTCTTCATGACAGGCGTACTCGAAGAACTCGTACTCCGGGACCAGGAACATCGGGTAGCTGATCGTCCATTTGTCGGTCAGGACCTCGGGATCCTCGATCGTCATCTCGTAGTCGATACGTTCATCGCTCACGCGCGTGAATCGTTCGGTCGTCTTCATGCCGGTCGTCGTCGGGGTGCTTCGGCGTAGCCCGCCCGGGATACCGACGATGACCATGCCAACCTGCCCGTTGAAGTTCGTTGTCTCCACAACGAGCGTGGCGCCTTCCCAGTGCCCGCGCGACTCACCCATCCACTGCTCGATCGCGGGATCGAGCGGCGGCCGCCCGTCTATGGGCACGACACGCGCCTCGTGAATCATCTCGAGATTGATGACGACGTATCCTGGCGCCTGGTGGATTTGAATGCCGTTGTTGTAGTTGAACGGCAACATCGACGATGGCAGCCCGCGCGTGATGCAGCGGTCCCACGCGTCGAAATCCAACGGTGAGTCAAAGACTCGCTGAGTATCGTCGCTGCGGAACAGGGGCACCAACTCCTCACCGCGGGGCGTCAGCGCCGGTAGCTGGCCATCAGGCGGGTAGGAGATCAGCGAGGTGAGCCGAGTAGCTTCGGCGAGCGTGGTCGTCTCGGCCCAATGACCCATTCCCATCTTGTTGCTTTGAATTTCGAGCTGGTAACGCTCGTCGCGTCGTCGGAGGACGGCCTGAGCGTCGCGCCATTCCTCGTCGGTCAACTCACGGCGCTCGCCGTACTTTGGATCGCGTTGGAGCCTCGTCGCGAACAGATGCATGATCGGCCACATGCCTTGCAAATCGGGATCGCCCCAAAACGTTACCGGGTGCGGTGAACCGTCAGGATAGGTGAAGGCCGCTTCGGGCCCCTTCGCAGAGCCCCCTTCCTCGGGCCCCGAGCAAGCCGCGAGCCCCATAGTCGTGACGGCAAGAACCCGCGCGAGAATCCGTTCGTTCATCGGACGCCACCGATTTTTCCGTGAGGCTGGACGCTCACGGCGATCGTGGAAAGTATAGCTCAGATCTCTCGTGCCGCTGCGATCAGGCGTACGTGCTCGACTTGGTTTCATCTGGACCGATGTCGCGCGCCGCTCTAGCGCACGCCTGCCCGTTCGTGCCGAGCGTCGTGCTCCTGAACAGCTCCTCGCCTCGCCGCAGCGAATCGCGCTCAGCGTTCCTCACGTACTCCTCGCGCTCGCGCTCGCGGGCGGTGCCGAGCGCCGCGGCCGCGACTACACCCGCTGTGACGGCGATCGAGCGCGCTGCCCGGATCGATCGCTTCATGTCACGCTCTCGATCCGCTGTTCTGGGATAGCGTGCGCCTGCACACAGATGCCGACAGCCAGACTCGTCGGTTTCACTTCGGCTCCACGAGCTTCTGCGGTTTCTTGTCTCGGAGAAGCCTCCGGATCCTGTTCACGAGCATGCTGTGCGAGATCGGCTTTTCGAGAAAGTCGTCGGCGCCGTGTCTAATGGCATCCACGGCCGTGGCGACATCGGCGTCTTCACAAACCAAGACCACGGCCGCACTGTGACCGAGATCACGAAGTCGCTGGACGAGCTCGACGCCGTCCATACCGGGCAGTCGCACATCGGCGACGATTACGGCTGGAACGGTGGGATCTTTAAGCTGCCCGAGAAAAGTTTCGGCACATTGGAACCACTGCACGGTCGCAAATTCATTTACGACGCACGCATAAGTCGCGCTGTCCTCGTCTATAACTGTAAGGGACACTCCCAATGGCGATCCCTCCGCGATGGAGCATCAATAGAATCGACATTCCGCTGCCGTGCCGGCAGTCGTACATCTACGTAGGACGCTTGGACTACGTGGAACTACTTATGATGATGTGTTTGGGGAGCGCGTATGATCCTTGTCAACTCTTGAGGTGAACGCCGCCAGCCCGGTGCCGCGAGTTGCGTCGACACGCGATTGCTTGAGTCCCGGACATGGAGGAGGTCAGCAATGGCAGAGATCGTACTTGGGGTTGGGTCTTCCCATAGCCCTATGCTGGGGACCGACCCGGAGCATTGGCGTCTGCGTGCCAAAGAGGACGTGAAGTGGCCGGCGCACCCGTTCCGCGGTAAGACATACAAGTTCGAAGAATTGATCCGCGTGCGCAAGCGCGAGAGCCTGGCCGAACAACTCACCATGGACGTCTGGCGGGAGCGCCACGAAAGGAACCAGAAGAACCTCGACTTCCTTGCGGGTAAGATCGCGGACGCAGACTTGGATATCCTCGTCGTGATCGGCGATGATCAGCGCGAGGTGTTCTTCAGCGACAACTCGCCCTCGTTTCTCGTCTATAACGGCGCGAAGGTTCTCAACAAGAAAGCGAGCAAGAACCAGCTGGAGGCGATGCCTCGCGGGGTCTCGATCGCGCAATGGATGAACGAGCCGAAGGAGGGCGACCTCGAGCATCGCGGCGCACCCGACCTCGCCAACCACATCGTCAAGTCGGTGATGGAAGACGGCTTCGACGTGTCGGTTGCTGACAGCATGCCGATGGGCCGGTTCGGCAGGCCTGGCATCCCCCATGCTTTCGGTTTTTTCTACCACCGCCTTCTGGACGACTTTAGGAAAACGCCGAACATGGCGACCTTGCCGATCTTCATGAACACGTTCTTCCCGCCGAACCAGCCGTCGGCGAAGCGCGCGCTGGCGTTCGGCAAGGCGATCGGGCGGGCGGTGCGGTCCTGGCCCGGTAACGCCCGCGTCGGTTTTGCCGCGTCCGGAGGATTCAGCCACTTCGTCATCGACGAGGACCTCGACCGGCGCATTATGGGAGCGATGGAGGCCGGCGACGAGCAAACCGTCGTGGCCGAGCCTGAATCGAGCTACCAGTCGGGTACGTCGGAGATCAAGAACTGGATCGCGGTGATGGGCGCCGTCGCCGGCGGTGGATTGCAATTCAGGATCGTCGACTACGTACCCTGTTACCGCTCTCTGGCGGGAACCGGCAATGCGAACACCTTCGGCTTGTGGCACTAGCTCGTCGTCGTCGAAGCGGTAGCCGGTCCGCCGAACACCGGTCATTTCAGGCTGGATACTGATCAACGAAAACCGTTAGGTCAAACGGTGTCAATGCGCACACAGCGCCCGTATAGCGAGTAAGCGAAGTAGCGTACGCACGCGCCTATCATCGCGAATGGAACCTTGGATGATCCGGCTGGGCATCACGTCAGTACAGCCAAAATCGAACAACAGTGCGATCGCCGACGTGGATGACGAATCTGCTCGGTCACTCGATCACCGCATCGCCACCGGGCCGCGGCGCGGCGAGAAGGTGATGACGATTCAGAGCGTGCTGGCTGTTAGCACCAGAGCGAGGAACACCATGGCATGGCGCCGATCCAGACGGGGGCGGCCACAACGTGCAGCCAAAGGGCGAGGAAGTGAATCACGATCCCACGTGATTCTCACTCCGCGGAGTCGCCTCGCGTATACGTACTAGTCGTAGTTCTACCAATGGCCGCCGCGCGAAGGAGGTGCGGCCGGCGCGTCGGTGTTCGGCGTAGTCCTCGCGGGCGGATACATATATATACGCAGACGCAGCATGCCGGTCGCCTCCGCGACCGCCGGCTCGTCCTCGATCACGAGGATCAGGTCGCCGAGAGGCGAGGCCGGGTCCCACGGAGCCCTCCGCATGGGGCGGCATCCGTCCCCGCGGCACCGTCACCGAGGCGAGACGATCCGACATGGAATCATCGACTTGCCCGCCGTTGGCACCGGCCGTATCGATTTCGTCGGCGCTGGAAAAACCGGCCGGGGTTCTCGATGTCGACGGAAAGTACGCCGCTGGGCGCATCTTGCTGGATACGCATTTTCCGCAGTCGCGTGTCGAGCAACACGCGTTTCTTCTGAACGGGGCCCCGGGGCACAATCGGGAACGGGTATTCGGACAACGACGAAGGGACGACTTAATGGGTACCACGAACGGGCTGGCCAGGCTCTCCGGAGAGTTGCGCGGTGCGGGCGGCGGCGCGAAGGCGGCCATGAAACCATCATCGCGCGCCGTCTACGCCGCCGCCGTCGCAACGTGAAGACGTCCGCGCACATCGCCGATGGCGTGCTGGCGGCGCAGCTGCCGAAAGGCGGTAGCGTGACGGCGCGGCGCATCGAAGTGCACTAGCCGTGCCGCAGACCGTCGCGCTGCGGCACGTCGCCTTCGAAGACCTGGGCTTGCTCGGGCCCCTGCTGCAGCGGCGCGGCCACGAGATCCGCTACATGGACGCGCCGCTCGCGGACCTCGACGCCCTCGATTTCCGCGCGCCGGATCTGCTCGTGGTGCTCGGCGGTCCGATCGGAGTTTACGAAGAGGAGCACTATCCGTTTATCAAGACCGAGATCGCGCTCCTTGAACGGCGTCTCGACGCCGCACTGCCGACGCTCGGCATTTGCTTCGGCAGCCAGCTGATGGCGAGCGCGCTCGGCGCGCGAGTATACGCGAGCGGCGCGAAGGAGATCGGTTGGGCGCCGATCGAGCTCACTGCCGCCGGACGCGAATCGTCTTTGCGTCACCTGCACACCACAGCGGTGCTGCACTGGCATAGCGACACGTTCGATTTGCCGGAGGGAGCCGTTCGGCTCGCTTCGACCCGCGTTTGCGAGAACCAGGCGTTCAGCTACGGCGCCGCCGCGCTCGCCTTGCAATTTCACGCCGAAGCGACGGGATGCGCGCTCGAGAGCTGGTTCGTCGGTCATGCGGTGGAGATCGCGGCCACGCCGGGCGTGAGCGTTGCAAACTTGCGAGCCGATACCAAACTCTGGAGCGGCACGCTGGCGCCGCATGCGGAGCGTTGCTTCGACGAATGGCTCGACGCCAACCACCTTTGATGGTATCGCGGACAAGGATGCCCCCGTTTCGCGCGTGCGGTTGCCAAATCGTGTCGATACCGAATGCCGAGCGCAGCTTATCGTCCGCGGTAATCAGTTTTGCGTTAAGCACGTGCGCCGTCGCCGCAATGATTTGGGTCGGAAATCCCGCTGCACCTCGCGCCACGATAGCGAGAGGGGGGGTAAGATTGACGCAGCACGTTTTGCTTGACTCGGCCCACGAAGAAGCTCTCGGCGGGCGCGACCGCGGAGTCGTCGGTGCGCGCATCGAGCAAACCGAGACTCGAGCAATGGCTTCTGAAGTGCTCCGCAGAGCCGCGAGCGACGAGCTCGCCGAAGCGGCGTTCCACGTGCTCAGGAGCGGGAATACAGAGAAGAGGCGACCGCGATGAAGGCAACCGAATACCTGAACACGGAACATGGCGTGTTCTTGACGCAGCTCGACGTGCTCGAACGGATGCTGAACGAGAAGACGCCGCCGGGAGAGCTTCGAGCGGTGACCTTGGCCATCGCCGAGGCGGTGGAAAAGCACCGCGACGCCGAGGAGACGATTCTGTACCCCGCCATTCTTAAAGAGTTCGGCGAGGGCTTCCCGCCCATGCGAGTCATGGAGGCGGAGCACAAGGAGATCCAGCGGCTCGTCGGAGAAGTCGCCTCGGGGGACGGCGACATGCGCGAGCTCGTCGGCGGGTTCATTGATGTCCTTCGGCAGCACATTGCCAAAGAGCGCGCCGTGCTGTTCCCCATGGCGGAACAGAGGATCGCGGAGACCGATCTCGAGCGGATGGCGCACGAGTGCGTCGAGCACCACGAGCGGCTTAGGCAAGCTGGAGGATCCGCTTAAGCAACCTGGAGGATTCGCAGGTATGTCCTGGTCCGCTAGTCTGGATTGAGACGATTCTCTCCGGTCCGGTCGGAGCAAGAGGAGCCCAGGCTATGGAAGTCGCATTGAAAGCCCGGCGGGTGAGTGCCGCCGCCGGTGTAATGGCGTTGGTGGTGTGGGCTCAGCCGGCGTTCTGCCACCATTCTTTCGCCATGTATGACCAGACGATCGACAAGACGCTGACGGGGAAGCTGACTCGCTTCATCCCGGACACCAACCACGCCCAGCTCATCTTCGTGCTAGCGAATCCCGACGGCACACCGCTCTTGGAAAACGGCCAACGGGTGGTGTGGGGTGTGGAGACCGGGGGAGCGGCGTCCCTCGCGCGGTCGGGCGTCACCGTGCATAGCTTTCCGGTAGGCACGATCATCACGGTCACCCTGAACCCCCTGAAGGACGGGCACAATTTCGGTGCCATGCGTCCGGGGAGCGCGGGGCTGATCAGTTGCGGCATGACGATGCCAGAAGGGGGATGTACGGCGGAGACGGGTACGGTGTATCTCGACGTCGCCAGGGTGGCCGGTACGGCGGAGTCTCGCGCTCAATGAGCCGCGTGGAGTCTCCCGGGGCGGGGCTCCGTAGGCGCTGTTCAATAGGAGGGTTGGGTGCGCATTTCGGAGCCCCGCCCGCTTTCGCGGCGATCGAGAGCAGAAAAGCACCCGCGCTCGAGTGGAGACGCCGGCCACTCGGCCGTTAGATCAACGTAATGTTCACGATGCTCGACCGGCGGGCGTGAAGCAATCGCAAGTGAGCATCGGCCGCTTCGACGTCACGGTCATCGGCGCAGGTCCCACCGGCTTGTGCTTCGCAGCGTGCTTGCTGCCTACGAACTTGACCATCGCGCTCGTCGAGCGGCAACCCCGGAACGTGCTCGAGTGCCCGAGCTTCGACGGCCGCGAGATCGCGCTGACGCACGCTTCGGTGAGCCGATTGCGGAGCCTCGGAATCTGGGCGAGAGTGCCGGCGGCCGAGATCTCGCCGATGAAAAGCGCACACGTGTTGAACGGCCGATCGACGTACTTCATGGGTCTGTGTCACCCAAACGGCGCCGACGGCGATCTCGGATACCTCGTTTCGAACCACGTCATTCGGCGGGCGCTGTACGAAAGCATAGAGAGTCACCCGCGGGTCTCGCTGTTCACCGACGAGACGGTGACCGGTGTCCATGTCGATGCAGACGCGGCGCACGTCGCCCTCGCCGGTGGCCGGAGCGCGTCGGCGTCCTTGGTGGTCGCCGCGGACAGTCGCTTCTCCCGCACGCGCGCCTCAATGGGTATTCCGGCGTTCGTACACGACTTCGGCCGCACCATGGTAGTCTTTCGCGCCGAGCACAGCAGACCGCATCGGCAAATCGCCCGTGAGTGGTTCGACTACGGTCAAACAGTGGCTCTCCTGCCTCTCAACGGCGATCGTTCCTCCGTCATCCTCACCTTGCGAAATCATGAGATCAATCGGCTGCAGGAGATGAGCGCAGAGGATTTCAACTGCGAGATCGAGCGGCGCCTTGGGCAGCGATTCGGACGCATCCGGGTGATAAGCGAGCGCTTCAACTACCCGCTCGTAACAGTCTATCCCGCCCGTTTCACCGCAAGGCGTTACGCAGTGATCGGCGACGCCGCCGTCGGCATGCATCCCGTGACTGCCCACGGCTTTAACTTGGGGTTGCGCGGCGCGACGACTCTCGCTGACGCGATCGCCGATGCTGTGGCGCACGGAGACGACATCGGATCTGAGCGCGTGCTCGCGCGTTACGACCGGGCGCACAGACGCGCGACGCTTCCCTGGTACATCATAACGAACGGGATCGCGCGGCTCTACACGCACGACGCGGCGCCGGTGCGCCTCGCGCGCGACGTTCTCCTCCGACTCGGTAACAGCGTGCCGCCGTTCAAAAAGATGCTGACGACAGCGCTCACGAACGGAGCGCCACATCATTAGCGCGTGCCCGCGCTTGCGTCAGGCGGCCTGCCGGGCTTTGCCGAGCACGATCTGCGGACCGCGTTGCGGTTGAACGTAGCTGCGGCTCGCCTGGGCCGGATCGGGCGTCGGATGATCGGCGCGCCAATGCGCGCCCCGGGACTCGGTGCGGCGGAGCGCGGCGGTCGTAATGAGTCGCGCAACGAGCAGCAAGTTGCGCGCGGTGAAGGAACGCTCCTCAGGCAGCTCGCGCGCCTCGCGTCGCTCGAGCTCCGCGATCGCGGCGCTCAAGCCGCGCGCATCGCGCACGACACCGACGCGCTCCCACATGAGCGCGCGAAGAGCCGCGCGGCATTCATCGTCGACCGCGCGGCGCGCGGCGAGTGCATCGGCCGGCACCACGAGCCGCGCGAGCCGCGCGAGCGGCAAGTCGCTCGCGGCCACCGACCGGCTCGCAGCCGCGCCAAGGACCATGGCCTCGAGCAGCGAGTTGCTTGCAAGCCGGTTGGCACCGTGCAAACCCGTGGCCGCGACCTCGCCGACGGCCCAAAGCCCGGGCAGAGACGCTCGGCCGGCGAGGTCGGTCACGACGCCGCCCATGAAGTAGTGCTCGGCCGGCGTGACGGGCAGCGGCTCGGAGCACGGATCAATGCCGGCGGCGAGCGCCGCGCGCCACACGTTCGGGAACCGGCGCGGGAACTCGCGACCGATCGCTACGCGCGCATCGAGATACACGGCGCGCCCGTCGACGCGTTGCTGCCAAATCGACCGCGCGAGGACATCGCGCGGCGCGAGCTCGGCATCCATGTGCCGGCGCCACATGAAGCGTTCGCCGCGGTCGTTGACGAGCACGGCGCCCTCCCCGCGCAGCGCTTCGGTGAGGAGCGGCACGGGGTCCGTGTCGACATCGAGCGCGGTCGGGTGGAATTGCACGAATTCGAGATCGGCGAGCATCGCGCCGGCGCGCGCTGCGGCGGCGAGACCGTCTCCCGTGACCTCGGACGGATTCGTCGTGCGTGCGTAGAGCCCCCCGATACCGCCGGTCGCGAGAATGACGGCGGGCGCGAGCACCGCGACGAGCTCGCCGGAGTGCGTTGACGCGAGCACGCCCGATATGCGTCCGTCGCTCAAGATGAGATCGACGAGCTCACAGCCGGGGTAGACCTCGATGTCGGGCCGCGCCGCGACGGCCGCGGTCAGGGCTCGCATGACCTCGGCGCCTGTGGCATCCCCGCGGGCGTGCACGATGCGGCGCGTGCGATGACCGGCTTCACGACCGAGCGCGAGCCGCCCGGTGGCATCGCGATCGAATCGTGCGCCGAGCGCCCGCAGCCATTCGATGCGGTCCGGCGCGGCCGCGGTCACGGCACGTGCGACCGCGGCGTCGCCGAGTCCGCCGGCCACGGCGAGCGTATCAGCGGCGTGGTAGGAAGGGAGATCGTCGGCGCCTAGCGCTGCGGCGATGCCGCCCTGCGCGTGACGGCTCGAACCGTTGCCGAGGCTGCCGCGCGTGAGCATGACGCAGCCATCGAGCCCGAGCGCTGCCGAGAGGCCCGCGAGCCCCGAGCCGACGACCACGGCGTTTGCGCGGCGAATGTCGGCGATCCGTTTCACAGGCGTACGGTGAGCATGCGCTCCACGGCGGCGCGCGCACGCGCTGCCACGTCGGGTGCGACCGTCACTTCATGCCGCATGTGCAGCAGCGCGTCGCGAATACCGACGAGCGTGATGCGCTTCATGTGCGGGCAGAGGTTGCAAGGGCGCACGAACTCGATGTCGGGTGCCTCCGCGGCGACGTTGTCGCTCATCGAGCACTCGGTGACCATGACGACCTTCTTCGGCCTCTCACGGTGCACCCACGAGATCATCCCCGCCGTCGAGCCCACGTAGTCGGCTTCGTCGAGCACGTCGGGCGGACACTCCGGGTGGGCGATGATCTGAATGCCGGGATGCTGCTCGCGATAGTTGCGGAGCTCGGCGCCGCTGAAGCGCTCGTGCACGATACAGCTCCCTTGCCAGAGGATCACGTCGACGTCGGTCTGCCCCGCCACCCACCGCCCGAGGTAGCGGTCGGGCAGAAAGATGACGCGCTCGGCGCCGAGCGATTCCACGACCTGTACCGCGTTCGAGGACGTGCAGCACACGTCCGATTCGGCTTTCACCTCGGCCGACGTGTTGACATACGTGACGACGGGAACGCCGGGGTACCGTTCGCGGAGCAAGCGGACATCCTCGGCCGTGATCGCCTCCGCGAGCGAGCAGGCCGCCGCACGATCGGGGATCAACACCGTTTTGCCGGGGTTGATGATCTTGGCCGTCTCCGCCATGAAGTGCACGCCGGCCATGACGATGACGTCGGCATCCGCGTCCGCGGCACGCTGCGCGAGCGCCAGGGAATCGCCCGTAATGTCGGCAACGCCGTGAAAGATGTCCGGCGTCATGTAGTTGTGCGCGAGCAGCACGGCACTGCGCTCGCGTTTGAGTTGCTCGATCTCTTCGATCACAGGGGCGAGTACGGCAATCTCGACGTCGGGCAGCACTCGGTCGAGCCGGCGGAACGGATTTGGCGCGGGCGAAGCAGAAGCCATGATGGAGCCCTCGGCGTATTATGCTCCAAATGAGCATTAGTATCCCCTACACGTTAGGCGAGACGGCGGCAAACGGCAAGGTCCCGACCGCTGCGCCCGTCCAGCGGCGCCTGGGCGCTGCTTCGATGACCTGAGGCGACTACGCGGCACCTCGAATGCGTTTTGTGCCACTCGAGGATCGCAAGGCGCTACTTGTGACAACACACTACTCGGCTCCGGAACTTGGCAAGGTCATTGAGTACGTGGAGCGACTCTGCGTGGAGCGACCAAACACGGTTTTGCGCCTGGCAAGTCCCGAAAAGTCCCGCAGAACGCGAAGCTCTCGAGGGCGCTTGCCGAGATTGTCGAATTGGTGGAGCAGAAGGGGATCGAACCCTCGACCTCCGCATTGCGAAAGCAATGCTCGCCTTGCAAGTTATTGATTTAACTCATGCCCGCGGAAGGCGCTCGCTGCTAAGTATCAGGACGGTCCATAACAGTCCATAACCGTGTCCCGCAAAAGTTCCGCAAGCTGGAGCTACGATAGTCCTCGACGCTGTCGCGGCTACGACTGGAGACGATCTACCGTGCGTCAGAATTGTTTCGCGTGAGATAGGCCGCCAGCGCGTCGAGCTCCGCGTCGCTGATCTCGGTCTTGCGGAACTGCGGCATGAACGACACGCCCTGCCGCACCATGACCTTGATGAACTCGGGCACGAGATCCGTGCGCTCGTCGAGCACAGCGGGAATGTCCGTGCCGCGATACTTGAGCCGGAGCTGATGCGTGCCCGGCAAGGCGCCGAATCCCGGCAGTCCGAGTCCCGGGCCGTGGCACGTCCCGCACCAGTACTCGTAAACCTGCCTTCCCTGCTCCATCTCGGCCATGCGGGCATCGGGCGCCTGGCCCCGGCCAGCGGCTGCATAGGCCGCCGCGGCGACAGCAACGGCGGCCAGACAACCGTGCTTGCGGCGGCGTTTCATGCGCCCGCCTCCCGCGTCTCCCTGAGATGTTTCGGCCAGATTCCACCTCGGCCGGCCGCCATGATGCCGTTCGGGTCCACGGCATCCTTGAGTGTCTCGCAAAACCGGCGCAGCGCATGATTATTGAAGGAGTATGCGCCCATGACGAGATCGACGCCGAAGGGCGGCGAACGGTATTCGCCCCAGCCGTGCTCCGCGGCGATCCGCGCGATGTGCTCGAACGCTGCCCGTGACCTGCGGTTGATCTCCGGGTCCAACCGGCTGACCGGCAAGCTCGTGATCATGATGAATGCGCGATAGTGCCAGCACGCGGGCGTCGCAAAGTACTCGTTGTACCTGAGCCCCGCTTCGCGGTAGACCTGGCCGAGCAGCCGGCCCGCCTCGAGCACCGCCTCCCCCGTTCGCGGGATCATCGGCGCGAAATAGAACTGCCCGCCGTCCGCGGAATCGGGATTCTGCTCGGTGCGCCCGCCGGCGATCGAAAAAATGGCCATGTTCGGCACGCCGATGTCGACCAAGCGGTGCGTGCGGTGAACCTCGGCCCGCTGCTCGGTCGAGAGCGGGAAGCGATAGGAGACGCCGTCTTCGAACCGGGCGCCGGGAATGGAAGCCCGAATTCGTTCCTTCGCATACTCCCAGCTGCCCGCGATCGTCTTCTCCGGCCCGTAGAACTGAAGCTCCACGCTCCACGAGGCGACGCCCTTCGACTCCGCCAAGCGGTCGAGCTCCGCGTCCGTCGGTCCGCCGGGTTTCACGATCAGGGCCTCGAGCTCCGGTTCCCTCGCCCGTGCCGCGCCGAGCGGGCTGCGAAACCCGGGCATGCCGATCAAGCCGAGGTTCTCGAGGTAATTGACGTGATTCACGAGCGGGATGATGTCGCGGCGCTTGGGCACGAAGACGGTGCCGCGGCGATAGGCTTCCGGCTCCGGCAACAGCCAGAAGCCCATTTTCGTGACGATGCCGAAATTGGCCTGTCCGAACAGTCCCGCCACGTAAGGCCCGAAGCCGTATTTGTAATCGGCCCAGGCGCTGTCGTTCGCGAGCGCCGCCATGCCCGTGCGCATGAGCTCGCCGTTCGGCAGGACGACCTCCATGCCGCAGTGACTGCCGAAGTGGTCGCGATACTGGCCGTACGTGTAGCCGACGCCGTGATCGAGGGCGTTGCCAACGAGGCTTCCCCAGCCCGGATCTGGGCAGTCGATCCACACTTTGAGATCTCGCTCCTGAATGTAGCGATACAGATCGAAATAGGAAACGCCCGGCTCGACGACGCAGGCACACCGTCCTTCGTCCACGGACAAGATCCGGTTCATGCGCTTGAGATCGACGACAACGCTGCCCGAAAGAATCGGCGCCGACCCGCCATAGCCGAGATTCTTGCCGGTGGAGATCGGGTACAGCGGAATTCTGTGCTCGTTCGCGATGCGCACAACCTGCTGCACCTGCTCCACGGTGTTCGGCGCCACTGCGGCCGACGCCAGACGTTCGGTCGGCTCGTCGCGCTCCGGCGAGTAAGCGTCGCGATACAACGCCACGTCCTCGTCGGATTTGAAGACCCACTGGTGTCCGATCGCCGCTTCGAACTTTGCGATCGCTGCCGCGAATTCGTCGCTGCCGACTCCCGGTGGTAACGTTGCCATCGTAGGTCCTTACGTTCGCACGATCGCCGCGACGGGCGTCACCGCGCCGAAGGCGCGATGACCCACGAGAAGAGCGGGCCGTCCCACGGCACATCACGTCCTAACTGAATTGCGTACGGCGTATAATAATGAATCACCGACTCCCGCTCATGAGCGGAATCGGGCGATGCGGAGCGACGCGCAGGCGCCGGCCGCGTGCCGGGCGTCGCGATAGTCTGTCTCGCCGGCGTGGGGCAATCAGCGTGACAATGCGCGAGGGCGGCCGCCGTCAGCAGGGGCCACTCCATGCCTTGCTGCTGCAAACTCTCGGCGAAGGCCAGCGTTTCCGGCGCGCCGGTCATGACGTGCGCGAGGCCGCCATCCTCGCGCGGACTATGCTCGATGCGCAGCACGACGCGCATGCCGCGCTCGTTGCCAAGCTGCTCCAGCGCGAACATCGGCCCGAATTGCGTCGTCCCGGCAATCGCCGCCGGCCGGACGCGCCACAAGAGATCGAGCTCCTCGTACCAGAAGCCGGTCACGTCGCCGTCCTCGAGCGCGCGCACGACGACGCCGTAGGCGCCCATCGCTTCGGCAACCCGCCGGCCCTCGGCATATCGGTCGTCGACGATCGCCTTGTGCAGGACCGCACTGCCTCCCTCGACCCGTGGCGAGAACGCCGCTGACGCAGCCCCCGGCGACAGCAGCCCGTTGACGGCGAGCGGCAACGCCGAGAGCGATGCGCCCGTTTGCAGAAATTCTCTGCGATTCGTCATATCGACGGAGTCTCCATTGCGCCGTGCGCTCGCGGAACGCGCAGGGGGAGGATCTGCCGGACCGCGAGCGCACGTCACCTCGATAACGCTCTACATACAACCTGCGGAGTTCGCCCGAGGAGCGCACGGGAAGCAATAGCGAATATCACCTAGGCAGTTGCAGCGGACAATGAACACGCACGGCGGCATACTGGTTCGATCCCTCTCACGTTGTGTACCCGGAGTCGATCATGGTCTCACGCTCGTTTCTCGTTGCCTGCATCGCCGTTGCAGCGCCTTGCGCGGCCCTCGCGCAAGACAGCAATACCGAGCAAGCGCCGCGCCTTACCGGTCTCAAAGCCGAAGCAGCGGCTGCCATCGACGATATGCAGAAGCTCACGCAGGAGATCGTCGACAGCCTCTTCTCGTTCGCCGAGCTCGCGTTCCAGGAGTTCGAGACGCAAGCGTATTTGACGGAGCTCCTCGCGCGCAACGGATTCGAGATCGAGACCGCCGTCTCCGGCATGCCTTCATCCTGGTGGGCGACCTGGGGCGACGGGAGCCCGGTGATCGCGCTCGGCTCCGACGTCGACGGGCTACCGAAGGCCTCACAGATGCCGGGCGTCGCCTATCGCGAGCCGATCGTCGAAGGCGCGCCGGGGCACGGCGAAGGACACAACTCCGGTCAAGCCGTGAACATCGCGGCAGCGATCGCGGTCAAGGCAATCATGGAGCGCGAGCGTATTCCCGGCACGATCGTGCTCTGGCCCGGCATTGCCGAGGAGCTCCTCGCGGCCAAGGCATGGTTCGTGCGCGACGGCCGGTTCGACGGCGTCGATGCCGTCCTCTTCACGCACGTGGCAAACAACCTGAGCACGAGCTGGGGCAATCCGACGGGCACGGGACTGATTTCCGCTGAGTACTCGTTCGAAGGCGTCTCGGCGCACAGTGCCGTCGCGCCGTGGCGCGGACGCAGCGCGCTCGATGCCGTCGAGCTCATGAACGTCGGATGGAACTTCCGCCGCGAGCATCTCAATCCCGATCAACGCTCGCACTACGTGATCGTCGACGGCGGCGATCAGCCGAACGTCGTGCCGCCGGCGGCGACGGTCTGGTACTTCGTGCGCGAGATCACGGCAGAGGGCATCCGCGAGAACTTCGCGACGCTCGACCGAATTGCCGAAGGCGCGGCACTGATGACCGATACGACACTGAGCCGGCGAATCGTCGGCGCTGCGTGGCCGAGGCACTTCAACAAGCCGATCGCGCTCGCGATGGACGAGAACATCAAAGCGGTCGGGCTGCCCGCCTGGTCCGAGGATGATCAGACGTTCGCGCGCGCGCTGCAGGCGCTGCTCAGCGTCGAAGAGAAAGGTCTCGCGACAGAGCTCGAGGGACTTCAGGAACCGACAGGACCGACGCGTTCGAGCGGATCGGACGACATCGGCGACGTTTCGTGGGTGGTACCCACGGTCACGCTGCGTTTCCCGTCCAACGTCGACGGCATGATCCAGCATCACTGGTCGAGCGCAATGGCGATGGCCACGCCGATCGCGCACCAGGGGGCCACGGCGGGCGCCAAGGTCATCGCGGCGACGCTCCTCGATCTGTTCCAGAACGAGCGTCTGCGCGAAGAAGCCTGGGGCTACATGCGCGAAGAGCAACTCTCAGGCACCGCTTACGAGCCCTTCATCGGCCCAGACGAACCGCCGGCCATCGAGAAGAACGCCGCCACGATGGCGCAGTTCAGGGAACGGCTCCGGCCGTTCTATTACGACGCGTCGCGATTCGACACGTACCTCGAGCAGTTGGGCGTGGATTATCCTGAGATCGAGAGGCCTGCGGCCGGGCGCCGCTAAGGACGGCTGCCGCAACGGCGGTCGCCGCCGACGGCACATCGCCGTGGCCCGGGCGTTTGGTCAGGGCGCGAGCGTCTCGTCAAGGCGCATCGGCGTCTCGATAGACCACCTCGCCCTCGACCAGCGTCATGAGCACTTTGGTCTCATGGACCTCCGTGATCGGGATCTCGAAGGGGTTCCGCGCGACGACGACCAAGTCGGCGAGCATCCCGCGTTCGATCGTGCCGAGCTCGTTTCGTTTACCCCGTTGACGCGCGGAGTTCACGGTGAAGAGATCGATCGCTTGCTCGAGCGAGATTCTCTGGCTTGC
>DATCIQ010000142.1:0-3424 GCA_036507635.1 Gammaproteobacteria bacterium | reverse complement strand
CGTCGCGCAACAATGGGCAGCCATCGACGTCGAAGCCGCTCGCGGCTGGGTGTTGGGACTTCCGAACGGTGCCACGCGCGATCGCGCGCTCGGCTCCATGATCGCTGCCGTCGCGAACACAGAGACTCCCGACTCCCGCTTGTTGAGCGCGTTCAGCAACGATCTCTCGCGCCAAGAGGCGTTGCTGACGGCGCTCTATCCGATGATCCAGCGCGATCCCGCCGAGGCACAGGTCTTCATCGATCAATACTTCACGGATCCGACGCTGCGCCAGCAAGCCGAGAGCATCCTCGAAGGCCAGCAGGGCGGACGCCCGTTTGGTATCGACTCTTTTGGAGTCGTCCAGGGGCCGGGGTTCGTCATTCGCTCGGGATCGAGGCCCTAGGCGTTCACCGCGCACAACGGTGCGTACCTCATCCGTCGTTGGAGTCGAGCGCCGTCACTGCGCGCGCCGCCTGCGGCCAGCGGCCCGCAAGGAACTCGCGAATCGAGCCGAAGACGAGGTCGGGCGCCTCGATCCACGGCAGATGCGCGCCGTTGTCGACGGTCACGAGCCGGGCGTTCGGCAATCGCAGTGCCCAGTCGCGGGCGCCGCCATACGCGGCTTGGCGATCCCTGCGGCCATGGATGATCAGGACGGGCATCTCGACCGGCGCGAGCGTATCCGCGTCGATATTCAGTGCCGACAACGCTCGAGCGGCAGCTTCCCAACCTTTCATGAGCTTGAGCGGCGTCTCGTTCGGGAGACCGCGGACATCCCAGTTAATTTTTCCGGCGTCCGCGGGATCGACGACGAAGAGCTTGCGGATGAGCGCTCCCCACTTCTCGCAGAAGTCCGGGTCGTGCCAACGTGCCTCTGCGCGGAGGTCGGCGAGCTCCGCCGATATCTCTCTCAGCACGGCGTCCGCTCCCGTGAGATGGGGCGGGTACTGCTTGCTGAGCTCAGGCGGCGCGGGGCCGATCAGCACAACACGTTCGACGTGATCGGCGTACTGCGCGGCGTACAGGATCGCGAGCGTACACACCGACGAGTGCGCGAGCAGAGAGATGCGCTCGACGCCGAAGTGCGCGCGAGCGGCTTCCAGGTCGTCCACACCGCCTTGAATGGCGGACGCAAGCGTCGAGTCCGTGACCGGATCCGATCGGCCGCGATTGCGTAGGTCATAGAAGATCACGCTGTGGTCATCCGCGAGCGCGACGAAGTCGTCGAACATATAGGCGGCATTCGGCACGACGAGCGTGTCGACGCCGCTGCCGACTTGCCGATAGTAGAGCCGAACCCCGTCGGCGCCGGTCAGTAACCCTTCGCTCGGTGACATAAGAGTTCTCCTTTCGATTTCCACAAAAGGCGAAGCCGCGACGAGCGCGGCTTCGATGACGATCACTGTAAATGCGAAAGCCGCGTCGAGCGCGGCTTTCGTTGAAGTTATGCTATACGCGCCAGCCGCACTACGCAAGGCGCTGGTCAACGTCGCGCCTGTGCGCCAGAATGCGCAAAGATGCGGTCCAACACGATTATCGTCGGCGTGCTCGCGTGTCTCGCCGCGGGCGGCGCGCTGAGCCAGTCATGGCTGAGTAGCGCGACCTCCGAGCCGTCGTCGCCCGAAGCCGAGTTCCACATGGGCCGGCTCGCCTACGCAACGGCGGGCGGGTGCGCCGGCTCGCGCGGCTGGTGCAACGAATGGTGGGCGATCGACTACCCGCTCGCGGAAGCGCATTTCCTGCCCGCGGTCGAGCGTATGACGCGAATCGCGGTCGCCGAGGACAGCCGTCACGTCCAGATCCTCGACGACACGATCTTCGACTATCCGTGGCTGCTCATGCAGCAACCCGGAAGAGGCTTCTGGGAACCGAGCGCCGAGGAAGCAGCGCGTCTCCGCGAATATTTGCTGCGCGGCGGATTTCTCGTTGTCGACGATTTCCACGGCGAGTACGAGTGGCTCGTGTTTCAGTCCGCGGTGCAGCGCGTGTTTCCGGATCGGCCGATCATCGACATTCCCGAGGACGACATGCTCATGGACATTCTGTTCGACTTGGATAAGCGCACGCAGATCCCCGGCGAGCGCCACTTGGGCTGGCAGCAAATGGAAGGGCCGGCGGCGTGGCGCGGCATCTACGATGACGAAGGCCGGCTCATGGTTGCGATCAATTTCAACATCGACATGGGCGACGCCTGGGAGCACGCGGACGATCCGCACTACCCGGCGCCGATGACGGCGCTCGCGTATCGATTCGGCGTCAACTACGTCGTTTACGCGATGACGCATTGAGGACGGCGCGAAAAGCTGGTCGGGGTGAGGCGATTTGCGCCGTGTTCCCACGCTACGGCAGCGCTCAACCGACGCGATTTCTCTTGATGATTTCGGTTATTCCGTAGAGGTCGTCGATCTCGTAGTCGGCGGGGACGTCGCCGGGCACGAAGGTCTCCCTGGCCAACGATCCTCCAGGGCGGCGGATCTGCGCCGTGATCATGTCGACGGCCATGGCGCCCATGCAATCGAAGGTCGGGCCGGCACAGTAAAGAACGTCCCGGACATCGAGCCCGGTCTGGCGCAGAACCCAAAAGTACGTCTTCGGGTGCGGCTTGTGGAAGCCGGCCTCATCCGTTGTGCCGACGAAATCGGGCTTGAAGGTCTTGAACTTGCTCACATACATGTCGAGGTACTTACGCTCGACGTCCGAATAGATCAGGATCTTGACGCCCATATCCTGCTGCTCTTGCAGAGCGACTTCCGTCTCGGGGAACAACTGTACCTGATCCTGCACGTCCAACATGAAGCTGACGTCATCGGGCGACCCCTCGATGTCGTGCATCTTGTAAGCCGTCACCAAAGCTTGCTGAACGAGATCGGACACCGGCGTGTAGTGGTAAGCGGCCGCCCTACGATGGAAGCCCTCGAAGAATTTAGCCCAGGTCAGGAGAAACGTCTCGGCCGTGACGGCGGCATCGTACTTTTGCACAATCTGTTCCGCCGCCTGCCTCCAGGTCCACGGCCAATCGAAGAGCGTGCCTTTGGAGTCATAAAAGACCGCGCGCGGCCAGCGGCCTCTCAGTATGCCCATGTTCGATCCTCCCCGGGTCTTGGTGGTCGGGGTGATAGGATTTGAACCTACGGCCCCTACGTCCCGAACGTAGTGCTCTACCAGGCTGAGCTACACCCCGACAGGGGCGTCGTTATACGCGCTGAGCGGCGGGCGGGCAAGTCTCGAAAAAGCTGGATGCGCGGCGCGGCGCTCCGCATGCCGCGCGACCAGGGGAGGAAGCTAGTCCTTCGTGAGCGTCAGCGGGTTCGTCATGCCGAGCTGCGTCCACTGACCCACGAGCGTGTTGCCGCTCAAGTCGCCGCTAAACTCGCCACGGACCGCCGGTACCTCGAAGACGAGATTGCCGTCGGCGAAGGTCGCAGTCGTGATGGGAATTCCC
>DATCIQ010000141.1:0-2029 GCA_036507635.1 Gammaproteobacteria bacterium | reverse complement strand
AGCCTTCTGGTATGCGCTCGCCGCGATACAGGAAATAGGGGCTCGCGAGAATGCCCGTGACGGCGCTGCGGATCCCTTCCTCGAACCCGCCGACGGCAAGCCCGTCGCGGTAATGCTCGAGCAGCTCGACGAGATCCGTCTCCGTGAGCGGCCGCCGGTACGCGCGCTTGGCCGTTGACGTGATGATTTCCTCGGCGCAAAGCTTCTGATCGGTGCCGTCGTCGGGATGGCAAGTGAAGATCCGCTCGCGGCTCGGAGTGGGGCTCAGGCCCGTCGGATTGAAGGGGCCCATGATCTGAAAGGAGCTCACGCGATACATGCGATCCTGGCCGCCGCCCGGCACGAACATCTGCAGCTGGTCGTCCGATTCGGCGAAGGTCCTGCGCTTGAATGCGACGCCGACTTTGTGCGGCCCGGCGGTCGCTTCGAAGCGGATGTTCTTGAGACGCGCGTTGACGGCGTCGATGGCGCCGTCCTGCACCTGGTCGTAAAGCTTCATGTCCTCTTCGCCGCCGACCACGGTCTCGTAGACGAGCTTGCCGTCGAGCGTCACGACGAGCGTGTTCTCGAACTCCATGCCGTTGCCCCAGATGTGCCCGGCCATGTCGGCAACGTCGATGACGTACTCGCCGTCGGCGGGGAAGTGGTGCTCGGCGAGAATGCCGCCGCGTGTGCCGAGGGGCAGACCGCGGACGTGC
This sequence comes from Gammaproteobacteria bacterium, assembly GCA_036507635.1. Classification (GTDB taxonomy): domain Bacteria; phylum Pseudomonadota; class Gammaproteobacteria; order Steroidobacterales; family Rariloculaceae; genus DATBLZ01. The sequence goes on along the minus strand of DATCIQ010000141.1, from coordinate 1,331 downwards.
GTGTACTGCGTGCCGGGCCCCGCCGCGTACGTCCAGCCGCCCGGCCTCGGGTCGGGCCGGCCGACGGCCTGGAGCGCCACCGTGCGTGCGGCAATCACGTACTGCTCGATGAACGACGGCGACACCTGCAACGCCGTCGCGATGTTGTCGAAGCCCTCGTAGGTATCGTCTTGCGGCAGAAGGGCGGCCGCGTCGATGTCGAGCGCCAACACATCGCGCACAGCGTTCGCGTATTCCCTGCGGTTGAGCCGGTGCAAGACGACCTGCTCGGGGACGTGCTCGATGCCGGCGGCCGCGTCGAGGGAATGCTCGAGCGCGTTAATAAAGGAGTAGGCGACGTCGTCGTCGGGACGCGGCTCGCCGGGGGGCGGCATCAAGCTGCCGCGGAGCTTACGCACGGCCTTTTCGAAGAGCTCCGAATGCCCCGCGATATCTTCGGGCGCGAGCCGCTCGAACGAGACGTCGGCCGTGAGCTCGGCGTCGTTGTGACACTCGACGCAATAACGGTCGAGCATCGTCCAATGCTCGCCGAGGTCGGCCGCGGCCCGCGACGATGCGTCGCCGCCGATCTGCCCGCACCCGGCCGCCAGCGTTGCCGCGGCAGCGAGGCTCAATCGGCTCGCTAGTTGTGGCTCGAGGTATCGCACGACCGTCATCCGCTCCCTGGCATCGTTGGTCTCACGCCGACGCTCGCGGCCGGCGGCTCACGCGTCCGGCGACAAGTACGCCCAGAGGCTCGTGAATGCCTGGCGCACGAATGCGTCGGGCGGCCCCATCGCGGCATCGAATTCCTCGGTCGGCCGCGCGGCCACGGCTTCGTCTGGGCCGCGGCCCGCGTTCAAGAGCCGCGACAGGCGCTCGAAAATCGTATTGTACATCTCGTACTGGGCCTCGAGATCGGCCCGGCTCAAGACCTTGCCCCGCGCCGGTACGATGCGCGTTCCTGGGTCCGTTAAGTGAAGCAGCAGCTCGAGGTTCCCGACGATCCCGCCGATCCAGCCGCCCGTCCACCAATCGACGAACGGCCAGCCGGCCCCGGTCACCGTGTCGCCGACCGCGAGCACGTTCGCGTCGGGAAAGTAGACATAAAGGTCGCCGTCCGTATGCGCCGCATGGCGCAAATACCCGTAGCGGATGCCCGACTCGAGCTCGCCCTCGTCGTAGAACGTCCGGTTCGGCTGCGCGACCTCGGGTAAGGGCTCGAAGTGCTGCCCGTCCCAAGGGTAGGTGATATCGGTCGTGAGCCAGAGCCTCGTGTTCTCGTGCGCGATGATCGTCGCGCCGCCTTCACCCAAGCGCTCGTTGAGACCGGTGTGCTCGGGGTGCCAATG
>DATCIQ010000140.1:0-13397 GCA_036507635.1 Gammaproteobacteria bacterium | reverse complement strand
CCGATGGGAGCCGGCAGCTCGATCACACGCTGCGTCACCGCGAATGCAGGAACGCTGCTCGACATGTCCGCAATGGATCGCGTCTTGCGAATCGAGGCCGACAGCGTCACGGTTCAACCCGGCATTCGGCTGCAAGCGCTTGCCGAGGCTCTGGAGCACGAGGGACTCGAGCTCGTCGGCGGCTTTGATTTCGCAAACCGCACCGCCGGCGGCGCCGTGTGCGGCGCAAGTTTCGAAGCAACCATCGCCGGCGACGTGAGCCAATTCGCAGGGCATGCAACCCAGCTCAAGGTAATCAGCCCGCAGGGCAAGAAGTTCGTCGTCACGGAAAGCACGAAGAGACTGCTCTCGCTCATGCGCTTGAGCTACGGCTTGCTCGGCATCGTCTACGAGATCACTTTGCGCGTGCGGCCCGTGCAAGGCTTTTCGGTGAAGTCGGGCAAGGTATCGTTCAAGGATTTCGCGAAAGCCGGTCCGAAGCTCGAGTCGACGGGCGCCGGTGTCAAGCTGTACTTTCTGCCGTTCCGCGACCGCATCTTGTTCGAGCTGCGGCAACCGGCGCCGGATGCGCCTCCCGGCAAGAAATATGCATGGAAATTCAAGGATTGGGCGGTCTACTCCGCCGTCCCCGTCGTCGCGCGCTCGCTTGCGCGCGTCGTGCCGATCCGGCAGCTACGTTACCCGCTCATCGACAACTTGAGCGAAGTCACCCAATCGTTGGTCAGCCTCAATTTTCTCCAGTCCGGCAGCAACGCCACCGAGCAGAGCGGACGCCACCAATCGTTAGGGTCCGGCCGGTTCAATCACTGCACTTGGGGATTCCCGGTCGCGGACCTTGCAAACGTCGTCCTGTCCTACAAGCTATTCTGCAAGGAGCACTATGCGCGCACCGGCTTCCGCTGCGACATGCCGACCGTGGGATTTCGCCTCAATCGGGATCGCAGCTCATTGTTGTCGCCGTCGTTCGACGGGCCGATCGTCACGTTGAGCCCGTTGTCGACGCAGGACGCGGGCTGGGACGACTTCGTATTCGACTTTGCGGAGTTCGCCATCAAGCTCGGCGGCATCCCGTTCTTCAATCAGACGAAGAACGCAACGCCCGAATGCGCGAACAAGTGCTTCGGCAACCGGCTCGCGTTCTTCAACAAAGTGCGCCGCGAGCTCGACCCGCACGGCCGGCTGCTGAACCAGTACTTCGCCGCGTATTTTGCTTCGTGAAAATGTAGGAGCGAGCTCTGCTCGCGATTCTTAACATTCGCGAGCGAAGCTCGCTCCTACGAAGAGCAAGAATCGCGGCCTTAAGGCCGCTCCTACGTTATTTGATGAAGCCCATGCTCTCGAGCTTGATGATGACGCGATGCGCGACCGTGTCGGGCGCGAGCTCGGAAGTATCGATCGTGATCTCGGGACTCTCGGGCACTTCATACGGATCGTCTATCCCAGTGAAGCCCTTGATGAGCCCGGCGCGCGCCTTCGCATAGAGCCCTTTTCGGTCGCGCTGCTCGCAGACCTCGATCGGCGTAGCGACGTGCACCTCGATGAACCCGCCGTGCGGCTCGATCATCTCACGAACGAGGCGGCGCGTGGCCGCGTACGGAGCGATCGGCGCGCAGATCGCGATCCCGCCGTTCTTCGTAATCTCGCTCGCGACGTAGCCGATCCGTTGAATGTTCAGGTCGCGATGCTCCTTGGAGAAGCCGAGCTCGCTCGACAGGTGCTTGCGAACCACGTCCCCATCGAGCAACGAGACGGGCCGCCCGCCCATTTCCATGAGCTTGACCATGAGCGCGTTCGCGATCGTCGACTTGCCGGAGCCGGATAGCCCCGTGAAGAATACCGTGAAGCCTTGCTCGTACCGCGGCGGATGTGTCCGGCGCAGCTCCGCGACTACGTCGGGAAACGAAAACCATTCCGGAATATCGAGCCCTTCGTGCAAGCGCCGGCGGAGCTCCGTGCCGGAGATGTCGAGCGTGCGCGCATCCTTGGCGACCTCGTCTTCGGGCTGATATTGCGCGAGACTTTCGACATAGACCATGTTCTTGAACGGCACCATCGTGATGTCGAGCTCCGTCTCGAAGTCGCGCATGAGCTCTTGGGCGTCGTAAGGCCCGTAGAACGGCTTGCCGTCCTTGCCCTTGCCGGGTCCCGCATGGTCTCGCCCGACGATGAAATGCGTACAGCCGTAGTTCTTGCGTATCAATGCGTGCCACACGGCCTCGCGCGGACCACCCATGCGCATCGCGAGCGGCAAAAGGCTCAATGTCGTCGTCTGCTCCGGATAGTGCGTGAGCAGATGCTCGTAGCAGCGCACGCGCGTGAAATGATCGACGTCGCCGGGTTTCGTCATGCCGACGACCGGGTGAATAAGCAGGTTGGCTTCCACGTCCTTGGCGGCGCGAAACGTGAGCTCGAGGTGCGCCCGGTGCATGGGGTTGCGCGTCTGAAACGCGACTACACGACGCCAGCCGAGCTTTTGAAAGCGATCGCGGATCTCCTGCGGAGAATCACGCAGATGCCTGAAATCGTAATGCGTAGGCGGCTCGAGACCCGTGAGCCGGCCACCCAAGTACACAGGATGGGCGCGCTTGACGGCGTAGTTGACGCCGGGATGCGTGTCGTCCGTCGTGCCGAACACGGCTTTGGCCTCCGCCTCCCGGTCCGGGCGATAGATGCTCTCGATGTCCATCGTGGCGATCAGCACGCCTTCCTGATCGCGCAACGCGATCTTGTCGCCCTCATGCAACGATTTGGCGAACGCCTCCGTGACGTCGAGCGTGATCGGCATGGGCCAGATCGTGCCGTTGGCCAAGCGCATCTTCTTGACGACGCTCTGATAGTCCTTCTCTCCCTGAAACCCCTCGAGCGGTGAAAACGCGCCGTTCAGCAGCAGCTCGATGTCGCACAGCTGGCGCATGTTGAGATCCCACGACGGCAGCTCTCGCGAAAGACGTTTCGCTTCGGGGACTTGGTCCGCCGGCAAATACAAATTCTTCAATTCCCCACCGTGGGGTGCCTTGAACGCTCCCATATGCTCTCTATTCCTTGGATAATCGTTGAGCCGCCGCGCGAATGCCAGCGGCATGGATGGCAGGCAGGTATTCTGCCTCACGCTCGCGCCATTTCAAGGACTTCTTCACGATACCTTCCAGATTGGGGCGCTTTTCGGCCGGAGTCTCACCTTTCCCGATGCCGCCGCCGAACTCCAGGATCGTGTCGGCACCGGCCTCGATTGCACTTGTCATGCAGCTCGTCCAGCGCACGGGGTTGAAAAGCTGAAAGAAAAGGCGCGAGCGGATAGCATCGGGATCATTGACGTGCGGCTTACCGGAATAGTTCGACAGGACGGCCACATCGAGATTATGGAAATCCGTTGCGCGCAAGGTTTTGCGGAACTCTAGCGCCGCCGTGATCATGAGATAGGTGTGAAACGCACCCTCCGTGTTGAGCCGCACGCCGCGCTTGCCGGGCTGCGTCTTCGCGAGATCTTCCGCGAGCGCGTCGAGGTCCTCGTCTTCTCCGGCGATGACCGTTTGGTCGGGCAGGTTGGCGCCGCCGATGCCGCAGTAGTGCTTGTCTGCAAGCTCGGTCGCCGTTTCGAGATCGAGCGTAGTCGCAAGCATCGAGCCGCGACCATGCGTCGCCATTAAACGTCCGCGCTCGGCAACGAGAGCCAATGCGTCTTCGAGCTCGAGCGCACCCGCGACGACGAGCGCGGCGTACTCGCCGAGACTATGTCCGGCCGTCAAGAACGGTCTCACGGCTTCGCGCGTGAGGTGCTGAAATACGGAGTAGCAGGCGATCTCGTGCGTGAGTAACGCGGGCTGCGTGAACCGTGTGGTATTGATCTCGTTGCGCGGATCTTCGAACGAGAGCTTGGCCATGTCGTAACCGACGACGTCGCTCGCGCGCGCGTACACGTCGCGCGCGGCGTCGAATTCTCGAACGAGATCGGATCCCATGCCTTTGTACTGAGATCCTTGACCGGGGAATACGTAGAAGATCTTGCGCTCGGACACAGATCCAACCGTTGCCGTGATCGACGAATAGCGCGACAGAATACGCTCGCGAGCGAGCGTGCTCAAGCCGAGCGCTGCTGCAAGAATGCCTGCGCCAATCGCACCCAAAAGCTTGCGCCGAGCGGCAGAATCTCGTCGTTGAAGTCATAGCCCGGATTGTGAATGGTGCAGCTTGCAGGCCCGGCGCCGTTGCCGATGAACAGGAAGCAGCCCGGTTTGCGTTCGAGCATGTAGGAAAAATCTTCGGAGCCGAGCACCGGCTCGGTCGCGGTGTCGACACCCTCGTCGCCGACGAGCTCGCGTGCAACGCGCGCCGCGAGCTCGCTGCTTCGGACATCGTTTATGACGGCGGGAAATCCCGCGATGAACGACACGCGGCCGCGTGCACCGAGCGCGGCCGTCACGCCGGCGACGACCTCTTCGACCCTGGTTTTCAAGTAGGTGCGGAGCGGCGGATCGAAGCAACGGATGCCGCCGCCGAGCATGGCGTGGTCGGGTATGACGTTGTGTGCATTGCCCGCATGGATTTTCGTGACGCTGATGACCGCGGCGCGGCGCGGATCGACGTTGCGACTCACGATGGTTTGCAGCGCTTGGATCACGGCGGCTGCCACGGCGATCGGGTCGATGCCGTGATGCGGCAGCGCACCGTGCGTGCCGTGCCCCTCGATGCGAATATCGAAGCAATCGAGCGACGCCATGATCGGTCCTGGACAGAGCGCAAACCGTCCGACGGCGAGCCCCGGCCAGTTGTGCATGCCGAATACCGCATCCACGGGCAAGCGATCGAAGAGCCCTTCGTCGAGCATCACTTTGGCGCCGCCCGCGGCTTCCTCCGCCGGCTGAAAAATGCAACGCACCGTGCCCTGGAAGTCGCGGGTTGCGGCGAGATATCGGGCGGCACCGAGCAACATCGCTACGTGGCCATCGTGGCCGCAGGCGTGCATCTTGCCGTCGAATCGCGAGCGATGGTCGAAATCGCCGGCCTCACTTATCGGCAGCGCATCCATGTCGGCGCGCAAGCCCACGGTCGGCCCGTTGCCGCTCGTCAAAGATCCGACGACACCGGTCTTGGCAAGGCCGACGTCGACCTCGAACCCCCACGCCCGCAGCCGCTCGGCGATCAGCGCGGATGTGCGGCGCTCCTCGTAGGCGAGCTCCGGATGTGCGTGGATGTCGCGCCGCAACGCGACCAAGTCGTCGCGATAGGACTCGATTTCCGGTATGAGCTTCAGGCGCGAGCCTCCTCATCGACACGTAAAAGCAGCACCAGGCCGATGATGAAAAGCGCGATCACCACGCTCACGCCGACCCGCTGTGAGCCTGACAGTTGCGTCAAGAGACCGAGCAGAAACGGACCCAAGAATGCCGTGAGCTTGCCCGAGAATGCAAAGAACCCGAAGAACTCGTTCTGCATGCCGGCCGGGACGAACCGGCCCATGAGCGAACGGCTCGCCGCTTGGTTCGGTCCCGAGAAAATCCCGATGAAAATTCCGGCGACCCACAACCAGGCCTTGTCGGCCGCCGACACGGCGACGAGCGTTGCTGCGATGAGGCCGAACAGCGAGATCACGATCGTGCGCTTGGCCCCGATCCAATCGTCGAGGTAGCCCATCGCGATCGCGCCGGCGCCCGCGAAAAGGTTGATGACGATGCCGAACAACAGCACTTCTTCGAGCTCGAAGCCGAAAGTCTCGGCCGCATAGATACCGCCGAACGCGAAGATCGTGACGAGACCGTCGTTATAGATGAGCCGCGCAACGAGGAAACGCACCGTCTGCCGGTGCTTACGGATCTCGGCCAACGTGCGGCGCAGTTGCCCGTAGGCCTCGCGCGCGATTCGGCCGCGCGGCGACACGCGCGTCTTGTCCTCATGCACCCAAAGCACCAGCGGTACGCTGAAGATAAGGAACCACAACGCGACGAGCAGATTCGTCGCGCGCACGTTCTCCCCGGCCTCGCGCGAGAATCCGAACCACGGAATCTCCGGCTGCACGAGCGTGACGAGCGCGACCGCGAGCGCGAGCAAGCCGCCGATATAGCCCAAGCCCCAGCCCCATCCGGAAACCGCGCCGATCCGCTCGCGCGGCGCGATGTCGGGCAGAAACGCATTGTAGAAGACGCCGCCGAACTCGTAGGCGACGTTGGCGATGACGACGAGGACGAGCGCCGCGGTGACCTCACCGGGCAACACGCCGTAGAGCGCCGCCGTCGTGCCCGCGCAGACGACGGTCGCAATCACGAGGAACAGCTTGCGATAGCCGCCGCGATCCGCAACGGCGCCGAGCACGGGCGAGGCGAACGCAACGATGAGCGCCGTGATCGTGACGCCCCGCGACCAGAGCGCCGTTCCCTGAATCGGATCGGATGCAATCGCCTGCGTAAAGTAGGTCGCGTAGACGAACGTGATCACGAGCGTCGTGAACGGTGAGTTCGCGAAGTCGTAGAGGGCCCAGGACCAGACGGCCCTCGGAGCGATCACGGCCGAAGGCTCGAGCCCCGCGGACGTACGGCTCATTCGCCGTAACTCGGATCACACTCGTAAGGGAAGACGTATTCGCCGGGCCGTCTGCTCCAAGCCATGTAGCGCGCCGCCAATCCCGCGAAAGTCTCGGCATCGTCGTAAACTTGCGTCAACGAGAGCGTCGAACCGTCCGCGCTCAAGCGAAACCGCTCGATCATGGAGAGCGATTCGCTGTGATTGAAGCCGTTGTTCATGAACGTGCCCGCCGCGAGATGCGTGGTGTCGACGACCAACGTATCGCCTTCCCAACGGCCGACGGAGTGCCCCGACTTCGAATGCGGTGCGTCCGCGGGTGGATGCTCGCGTCCATCCAGGAAGATCACGCGATACATGTCGAAGTACTCCATCTTGAAGACGATGAGATCGCGTCCCTGATAGATCTCCATCGGAAACGGCGCCTGCATGTAGAAGGCCGCCGACGGCGCAATGCACGTGTTCTCGCGCTTGAGCTCGGCCTTGTAATCGTAGCTCCGGACTTCGTCGAGCGCTCTCGGGGTGAGCCGCAAGCCCGCGAAATTGCCTTCCTCGAGCTCGCCTGCGCCGGTGTCTTCGATTAGCACGGCGGCGTCCGGAAGCTCGTCGATGAGCGCCTGGCCCGACGGGGTCGGCTCGAAGGCGACTGTCCAAAACCCGGAAAGGTCGGGGACTTCCTCTTGAGCACACGCGGATTGCCCGGCGCCGAGCGCCGCGGCGAGCGTGAGCCAAGCGATGCCGTGCATCATGGCGACGCGCCCCTGGTGGCCTGGCCGTCGGCGATGCCGACGGCCGGGCGCTGCCCCGTGAGCTCGCGGCCGTCGGCGAACGTAACCCGCGAGATTCGCATCGAGCTCGAGCCGTCACGCGCCGGGAAGCCCTCGACCGTGACTCGGTCGCCGGGCTTCAAGGAGTCGGGCGCCCAACCGCGGCGGCGCAGAATGTTCGGCGAGTTCGTCTCCGCGTTCCACTCGACGCTGCCGTTCTCGCCCGGCACGGCAAGCGTCAGCACGCCGTGCGGGTTGCGGAACGTGAAGGCAGTGACGACGCCTTCGACGGTGATGAGCTCGTCGCCGGTGAAATGCACCGCGAAAGAGTGATGTGCGAGCGCCGCGTTGCCTGCGAAGAGCGCCCCCACGGCGAGCCAACGTGTGATTGCATGTCGCATAAGTCTCCCTAACGGCCGGTGCCTAAGAGCAACGATCGCCCCGCGAAGCGCTGCAGCCATTTGGCGACCGCCTCGACATTATAGACGTGCTCGGGCACTTCTCCGCGCAACGCCGCGAGCACGGCCGCCGTCGCCCAGGGGATCGCAGCGCCGAACGTACTGCCCTGATTGGCTGCGACCATGTGCGGCGACAGCAAGACCCGATCGCGGAGGCTCAAAACCCGCGTCCCGCCGGGCGGCGGCTCCTCGGGCAGGACGTCGAGCGCGGCGGCGCCAAGCCGCCCGCCGTCGAGCGCGTCACAAAGCGCGTCGAGGTCGACGACGGCCCCCCGCGCCGTGTTGATGAGCACGGCATGCGTCTTCATGAGCTCAAGCCGCTCGGCATTCATGAGCCCGCGCGTCTCGTGTGTCAGCGTGCAGTGCAAGGTCACGACGTCGGACTCGCTGAGCAGGTCCTCGAGGCCGACGCGGCGCACGCCGTAACGCTCGAACACTCGTACGTCCACGTACGGGTCGTTGGCAAGCAATTGCGCGCGCCACGGCGCCAGCAACTCGGCCACGCGGCGGCCGGTGCGTCCCAAGCCCACGATACCGATGGTGATGCCGGGATACCCGTCGTCGCGGGCGCCGACGTAGACGCCGCGCAGATCGTCGGAGCGCCAGCGGCCGGCTTTGACTTGCGCGTCGCGCTCGCGAACCTTCTTGAGCAGCGCGAGCATGAGCGCGAGCGTACCCTCGGCGACGCCGCCCCAATTTGCTTCGGTGGGACAGTGCGTCACGAGGATGCCGAGCTCGGTCGCCGCCTCGACATCGACGTCGTCGGTGCCGATCGTGTATTTGGCGACGACGCGAAGGTCCGGCAAGGCTTCGAGGTCTGCCCGATCGATGCGGCCGCCGCGAAATGTCGCGCCGAGCAGCACGTGCGCGCCCTCCGCTGCCGCGAGCTGCGCGCGCTTCGTCTGGCCTGGCTCGGCCACGACGACGTCGCAGCCTGCATCGGCGAGCGTGCGATGCGATTCGCCCGACTCGTCGACGGGACGAAAGACGAATACCTTGGCCCGCGGCGTGATCAGTCGTTCCGCAACGATTCGTAGAGCCCCGTAAGGAAGCGCTCGGGCGAGCCCAAGCCCGCATCGTCGTAGGCGGATGTCGGCATCGCGGCCATGACTTGCTCGAGCGTCATGCCCTGATCGACGAGACTCGACACGCGTGCCTCCACGTCGACGACCATGTCGAGAAACTTTTGCACATCGTCGCGCGTCGACGGCGTGCCGTGGCCCGGCAGCATGATGGTGTCCGGTTCCGCCATAGCGATCGCCAACTGCAAGGCTTCGATCGTGCCGCGCGCCGTGCCGCCGTTCGCGACATCGATGACCGGAAACGCCCCGGTGCGGAACACGTCGCCGAGATGCAGGACGTTCGCGGTCTTGAAGTGGATGAAGCTGTCGCCGTCGGTATGCGCGGGCGGCACTTTGACGACGGCGATGTCCTCGCCGTTCAAGTGCATATCGATCCCGTCGCCGTAGGTCACGACCGGCCACGCAGCCTCGGGGGCCGGCGGGCCGCCGCGGATGCCCTGCATGAGGCGCACGAGCACGTTATCGTGGGCGATGATCGGTATCCCTAAGCCGCCCAAGTTCTCGTTGCCGCCCGTGTGGTCGGGATGCACGTGCGTGTTGATCACAAAGCGAATGTCCTCGTCCGTCAATGTGCCGATCGCGGCGATGATTTTTTCGGTGAGGGGCGCGAACTGATCGTCGACCATGACGACGCCGTCCTCGCCGACCAGCACTCCGATGTTACCGCCCCGCCCTTCGAGGTAATGCACATTGCCGGCCAAATGGTGCGGCACGATCTGTACGGCGGAGAAGTCTTCGTTCTGCGCGACCGCCGCGCCCCCGGCGAGTGCCGCGACGAGGGCGATTCCGAGCTCTTGCTTTGAGTGAATCGTCATGCCGTCTCCTCTTATTAGTTGTCAGTGACGCGCCTCAAGCCGCATCATACCACCGGCGACCCGCTACAATGAGCGTCGCAAAGAGAGCCGAGACGCGATGAACGAATTGTGCACGGAGTTGCAATCGATTTGGCATCGGGAAATCCCCGTGGCCGCGGCTATGGCAGTCGAGATAGTGGGGTACGCCGACGACGAGCTCGTCGTGCGCGCCGCGTTGGCCCCGAACAGCAACGTGCACGGCACCGCATTCGCAGGCAGCTTGTATTCGATTTGCGCGCTCGCCGGCTGGGGCGTCCTGTGGCTGCAATTTCGCGCCCGCAACATCGCGGCCGACATCGTGCTGGCCGAAGGGCACATCCGCTATCGCAAAGCCGTCGCCGAGCCGATCGTGTGCCGCTGTCGATTCGACGCGGAGCTTCAGGTGCCGAATCTCGAGCAGCTCGTCCGCACGGGCAGCGGCTTGTTTCCGCTGACGTGCTCGGTCATCGCCGAGACCCGGCGGGCGGTGCACTTCGAAGGCGAGTACGCGGTGAAGCACAGCTTGACCGGCGGCGAAGCGATCGCAGCGCCGGAAAGCGCTGCTTCGTCCTAGGCGGCGGCTCCGGCGACCTCCCAGGCGCCGTCCCAGATCATGCGTAGTGCGACGTAAAAGATGACGGCGAGCCCGAAGTACGCGATCCAGTGATAGCGGTCGAGCAACCGCGCAATGATAACGGCGGCGAATCCCATGAACGCCACCGACAGGGCGAGCCCGAAGACCAGCACCCAAGCGTGCTCTCTCGCGACGCCGGCGACGGCCAGCACGTTGTCGAGCGACATCGAAACGTCGGCGATGACGATCTGCGTTATCGCGTCGCGCATCGATTTGGTCTTGTGCACGGGGGTTGCGTCATGCTCCGTGGATGCGAGCGCCCCATCGCGGGCCGCTTGACCGGCCCGCAGGTGCTCGCGCCGCATCTCGCGCAGCTCTCGCCAGAGCTTCCACGAAACCCATAGCAGCAGAAGCCCCCCGGCCAATAGCAGGCCGATGATCTGCAAAAGCTGCACGGTGATCGATGCGAACAGAATGCGCATGACCGTGGCCGCGCCGATACCGATGACCATGACGCGCGCGCGCTGTTGGATGGGCAGCCCCGCAACGGCCACGCCGACGACGATGGCATTGTCGCCGGCGAGCACGAGATCGACGAGCACTACCTGCACGAAGGCAGACAGTTGAGCTAACGTAATGTCTAGAGGCACCAATTGCACCCCAATGGCTGCATCGGTCATGATACAACGCTCTCGCCCCGCGGGGCTTCGGACGTGCAAGACGATGACAACGAGAATTCATTCGACCCTGGCCGCTGCCTGCACCCTGCTCGCCGCCGCTTCCGCCGGCGCACAACCCGCGAGCACGAATTCGCTCGAAGAAATCATCGTCACGGCGACACGCATGGAGAAAGAGCTCGATCGCGTGCCGGCCGCCGTCAGCGTAGTCACTCAGGAAGACATTCAGCTCGCGCGCCAGCAGCTCGCGCTCGACGAAGCCTTGAGTCGCGTGCCCGGCGTTTATCTGCAGAATCGCTTCAATTTCGCGCAAGATTTGCGCGTCTCGATCCGCGGCTTTGGCGCGCGCGCCAACTTCGGCATTCGCGGCATCAAGATTCTCGTCGACGGGATTCCCGAGACGTTGCCGGACGGCCAAGGATCCGTCGACAGCATCGACCTCGGAGCCGCGAGTCAAATCGAAGTGCTGCGCGGTCCGAGCTCCTCGCTGTGGGGCAATGCCTCGGGCGGCGTCATCAGCGTGACCTCGGAGCTCGCACCTGAAGAAAGGTTTTCGGAAGTGCGCGTGACGGGAGGTCAGGACGATTATCAGAAGCTCCAGCTCAAGACGGGCGGACAAGGCGATCGCATGGGCTACCTGTTGAGCTTGTCGGACTCCTCGTATGACGGTTACCGCACGCAAAGCGCTGCCGAGAACTCGCAGCTCACGGGCCGTTTCAATTTCGATCTGGGCCGCGACCGGGAATTCCTGACCGTCGTCAACTACACCGACCAGCCGATTTCCGACGACCCGGGCGCCGTCAACCTCGCCGAGCTCGCGGCCGATCGTCGCGCCGCGAGGAACGTCAATGTGACGTTCGATGCAGGCGAGTTTCTCGAGCAGTCGCGGATCGGTTTCGTCTACAACATGCCGATCGGCGAGAAGCACCGCATTTCCGCGCGCAACTACTATGCATGGCGCGATTTCGGCAACAAGCTGCCGTTCGCCGCGGGCGGAATCGTCGCGCTCGATCGCTTCTTCGGCGGCGGCGGCGTCAGCTATACCTACGACGGCACGTTGGGCGGCCGGCCGAACCAAGTCATCGTCGGGCTCGACATCGATCATCAGGACGACGACCGCATGAGATTCGACAACAGCCCCGGCGGCATCGCCGGAGCGTTGACGTTCGATCAGAACGAGACCGTGCGCAGCCAAGGTTTGTTCGCGCAAAACGACTTGACGCTCAGCGACAACGTGGACTTGAGCTTCGGCGTTCGCATCGACGACGTCGAGTTCGACGTCACGGACCGGTTTCTCGCCGACGGCGACGATTCGGGCAAGGTCGAGCTCGACGACGTGAGCCCGATGCTCGGCATCATCGTGGGGCTCACGGATAGCTTGCGCCTTTACGGCACGTATTCGAGCGCGTTCGAAACCCCGACGACGACCGAGTTCAACCGGCCCGACGGCGCCGGCGGCTTCAACGACACGCTCGAGCCGCAGGTCGCGACGAACCTCGAGGTCGGCGTGCGCGGCGTCATCGGCGCCAAGCACTTTTATGACGTCGCGGTCTTCAGCATCGAGGTCGACGACGAGCTGATTCCTTTCGAGGTGCCCTTGAGCCCCGGGCGCGTCTACTATCAAAACGCAGGCCGATCGAGCAGAGACGGCATCGAGTTCTCGCTGACGGCCAATCCCACCGACCGTCTGCGCGCCATGGTGAGCTACACGTACTCGGATTTCGAATACGACGAGTTCGTCGATGCGGCCCTCAACGACTTCTCGGGCAACGTCATCCCGGGCATCGGCGAGCACGTGCTGTTCGCCGAGATCGCGTACCGGCACGAGCGCGGCTGGTACGCGGCCCTGGACGTCGTCGATACGGGCGACCAATACGCCGACAACGCGAACGCGGTGCGCGAAAGCGGCTACACGCTCGCAAACCTGCGGCTCGGCTACGAGAAAGAGCTCGACTCGATGACGATCACGCCGTTCTTGGGTGTCAACAACCTCACGGATGAGACGTACAACGCCAACATCCGCATCAACGCCTTCGGCAACCGTTTTTACGAGGCCGCGCCCGGCAGCAACGCGTATGCGGGCATCGCCGTGAGCTTCAAGCACCGCTGATTTTGTAGGAGCGAGCTTCGCTCGCGATTTTAGAGTCGCGAGCGAAGCTCGCTCCTACAGAAAATCAAGAACGGCGTCGCGATCCCTAAGATCGCGGCCGGAGGCCGCTCCTACACGTGGGGGGCGTCTCGCCGCGATTCCTACATCGGCGGTTCGACGCCGTCCGTCTCCGCAATGATCGCGAGCGCGATCGCGCCGCCCGTATCCTGCGGCAAGGCGAGCGCGAACACGGCCGCGCCGGGCACGAGCAACGAGCGATCGGCGAGCGTGAGCGCGACGATATCGGTCCGGCGCGTCAAGTCGACCTCGACTTCCCCGGCCGTTGGTCCCGTCCCGTATTTGAGCCGCAACGTACGGCGGTTTCTCGTTCCCGTCGTGCCCGT
>DATCIQ010000139.1:0-18063 GCA_036507635.1 Gammaproteobacteria bacterium | reverse complement strand
CCCCCGGCGCCGCGCTCGGTTCGCTCGAGCTCGTCGAAGATCGCGGGCGTCAGCACATATCGGCCGACGACGGCGAGGTTGGACGGCGCGGCCTCGGGTTTGGGCTTTTCGACGATGCGCGTGACTCGTTGCACGCCGGGCGCGGTCTCCTCGACGGCGACGATCCCATAGCTATCGGTCTGGTCCGGAGGCACGCTCTCGACACCCAGCACGCTGCATCCGTGCGACTCGAAATGCAGACGCATCTGCTTGAGACACGGCACTTCGCTGTGGATCAGATCGTCCGCGAGATGCACGAAAAACGGCTCGTCGCCGACCGCGGGCCGGGCGCACAGGACCGCGTGCCCCAAGCCGAGCGGCAGACCCTGGCGGATATAGACGCAATTGACGCCGGCAGGGACGATGTCGCGAATCATTTGGAGCACTGCGAATTTCTTGCCCCCTTCGAGCGTGCTCTCGAGCTCGAAATCCACGTCGAAGTGGTCTTCGATGGCGCGCTTGGAGGAACCCGTGACGAACACGAGCTTGGTCGCGCCGGCCGCAATCGCTTCTTCGACGGCGTATTGAATCAGGGGCTTGTCGACGATCGGCAACATCTCCTTCGGGGATGCTTTGGTCGCGGGAAGGAAGCGAGTACCTCGCCCGGCAACGGGAAAGACGGCCGTACGTATCGTCGACATGAGCACTCCAACCGCGTCAACTCGCAAATGATACTGCGAGAACCCGCCGGTGGGATTGCCTACGTCTCAAATCCGCGCGGGGCTCGGAGGGCTCATGTCCGAGCCCCGCGCCGGATCGCGAGCGAAGCTCGCTCCTACAGGGAGGCCTTCTGGTCGGATACGAGAATGTTCTGGCGGTTCATCTCGACGATGCGGGCACCGATGCCTTTCACGCGCGTGAGGGCCTCGGCGGACTCGAAGCTGCCATTCTGTTCCCGATCCCGCACGATCTCGGCGGCGAGCGCCGGCCCGATTCCCGTAAGCTCGGCGGCCAACGTTGCGGCGTCGGCCGTGTTGATGTTGACGGGACCTGCAAAAACGACGCCTGGGCCGAGCAAAGACAAGCACAAGACCACTAATCCGATGCGCACTTTCATCTGCCGTACTCCTCAATGTGTGGAGAACGGGATGCTACCGGCGCCGCTGGTCGGCCACAGCAAGTGAATCGCGTGAGTCTCGAGAGATTCGAGCTGCCGCTCGAGAGACACTCAACTCATGAGCGATTCGAGCGGCACGCGCTGAATCGGCCTGATCGATTCCCACAACTTACAGCTCGGACAGTGCCAGAGAAATCGCTGCGTGCTATACCCGCAGTTCGCGCATCGATAACGCGCATTGGACAGCGTGAGCTTGCGGAGTGCGCCTGCGATTCGTCTAAAGGCGGCGGTCCGCCGCTCGAGATCTTCGGCTTGCAGATCCTCGACGTCGACGAGGTTGCTCAAGATCTCATCGTGCAGGACGAAGTTCTCGACGCACTTGACGAGGGCCGGGGACTCGGTGAGATCGCCGGCGATACCGGCATAGGCGAGGTCGTTTGCCGCGCTCTCGTCCTGCTCGATGAGCTCGGCGACGTAACGCTCGAAGGCCGCCACTTGTCCGGTCGCCTGGAAGCAAGCGAACAAGTTGGGCAGCACCTCCGCAATGAAAGCCCGGTCGCGGTCGAGGACCTGCTCGTACAAGCCGAGCGCCTGCGCGTAATCTCCCTCGCGCTTGGCGATCTCAGCCCTTATCAACGCGCCTCGCAACGCCCCCGTTTCGCTGCGCACGGTGCTCTTCAAATGGTCGCGCGCAAGCTGCAAGTCGCCGTCGCGGATCGCCTGCTCCGCAAGCTCGCAGTAATAGTGGGCAACTTGGCTCGATTTCTCGCCGCTCAGCACCTCGAGACGCCGGTGGGTCTCGATCGCTTTCTTCCACTCCTGCTCGCGTTCGTAGATATAGACGAGTCGCTCGAGCGCCGCTTTCGCTACCGTCTCGCTGTCGCAGAGCTCGTTGAAAAGCTTCTCGGCGCGATCGAACAACCCGGCGCCGAGATAGTCCTCTCCCAACGCATACAAGGCTTGGTGCCGCTGCTCCTCGCTGAGACTGGGTCGTGCGAGCAGATTCTGGTGGACGCGAATCGCCCGATCCACCTCGCCCCGTCGTCTGAACAGGTGCCCCAGCGCGAAGTGAGTCTCGAGGGTGTCGTCATCGACCTTGGCCATCTGCAAGAACAATTCGAGCGCCTCGTCGGTGCGCCGGCTCAGGACGAGGTTGAGACCCCGAATGTAGTCCGCGCTGATTCGCGTAGGCGGCGCATTGCGATCCTTGTCGCCGAATCGCCCGAAGGCCCAACCGCTGGCCGCCCAGACGATGAGCAATGCCGCGAGGAGGAAGGTCGCCTCAGTTGGCATCTTGCAGCGGCAGCGCGCGCAGACCGCTGAGCTCCGCCTCGGCGAATCGCAAGTCGCGTCTCAAATCACGCCTCTCTCTGGCCATGCGCAAGAGCGCGAGTCCCGCACAGACGAGACCGAAGAGCCAGCCGAGGCCGAACGCGAAAACGAAGGCCACCGTCATCGAAACGTTTTCAAAACGGGCGAAGCCGATATCGACGGAAATGGGGTCCGGGTTGCCGTACGCGAAAATCAGGGCCGCCAAGATGAACAGGACGGCGATTACGACGTACGTAAGTCTGCGAATCGTGGCCAATTTCGCACCTTGGGCTCAGGTGGCATTGACCGAATTGTAATTGATTCCAGCCGCTAACTGCGCACCGGCATGTTGCGCGACTCGTTGACGCGCTCGCGGAGATCCTTCCCGGGCTTGAAGTGCGGAACATGCTTGCCGGCCAACGCCACGGCATCGCCCGTCTTCGGATTTCGACCCATTCGCGGCGGGCGAAAATGCAGCGAAAAACTGCCGAACCCGCGGATCTCGATTCGTTCGCCGCTCGCGAGCGCTTCGCTCATGAGCTCGAGAATGTGCTTGACCGCGAGCTCGACGTCTTTGGCGGGAAGGTGCTTTTGATCGCGCGCGATCGATTCGATCAACTCGGATTTTGTCATCGGTTCGGACCCTTTCACAGCAACGACCTTTATTCGGGAGTCATCCTTTCTTTGAGGAGATCACCCAACGTCGTCGACGTGGATGCCTGCCCGCTTTCCGACTTGTAGCTCTGTATCGCTTGAGCTTCTTCATGCGCCTCCTTGGCCTTGATGGACAACGAGACGACCCGGTTTTTGCGGTCGACGCCGGTAAACCGCGCTTCGACTTCGTCACCGACCTTGATGACGGTGCGCGCGTCCTCGACCCGATCGCGGGAGATTTCGGAGGCGCGCAACTGCCCGATGACGCCGCCGTCGAGCTCCACGGTCGCCATTCTCGCGTCGACTTCCTTGACGACGCCCTTGACGACGCTGCCCTTCGGATGCTCGGCAATAAACAACGACAGTGGATCCTTATCGAGCTGCTTGACGCCGAGCGAGATGCGCTCCCGCTCCGGATCGATGCCGAGCACCATGGTTTCGAGCTCCTCACCCTTGGTGTAGTTACGCACCGCATCTTCGCCGGGAATGTCCCACGAAAGATCCGACAGGTGGACGAGGCCGTCGATGCCGCCCGGCAGCCCGATGAACACTCCGAAATCCGTGATCGACTTGATCTGGCCGGTCACGCGGTCGCCCTTGTTATAGTTTTCGGCGAATTCGTTCCAGGGGTTGGCTTTGCATTGCTTGAGACCCAACGAAATGCGCCGCCGCTCCTCGTCGATGTCGAGCACCATGACCTCGACCTCGTCGCCGATCTGGACGACCTTGTGCGGATTCACGTTCTTGTTGGTCCAATCCATCTCGGAAACGTGCACGAGGCCTTCGACGCCCTCCTCGATCTCCACGAAACAGCCGTAGTCGGCGATGTTGGTCACCTTGCCGAACAGCCGCGTGTTTTGCGGGTAGCGTCGTGCGAGATCCGCCCACGGATCCGCACCCAGTTGCTTGAGGCCGAGCGAGACGCGATTGCGCTCCCGGTCGAATTTTAGGACCTTGACCTGCAGCTCCTGTCCTACGCTCACGACCTCGGAAGGATGCTTGACGCGCTTCCAAGCCATGTCCGTAATGTGCAGCAAGCCGTCGATGCCGCCGAGATCGACGAATGCTCCATAGTCGGTGAGATTCTTGACGACGCCCGTGAGCTCGGTGCCTTCCTGGAGATTCTTGAGCAGCGACTCGCGCTCGGCGCTGAACTCTTCCTCGACAACCGCGCGGCGCGACACGACGACGTTATTGCGCTTCTGATCGAGCTTGATGACCTTGAATTCGAGCGTGCTGCCCTCGAGAGCTATGGGATCGCGAACGGGCCGCACATCGACGAGCGAGCCCGGGAGGAATGCCCGGACGAGCTCGATATCGACGGTAAATCCGCCGCGCACCCGGCCGCTGATCATGCCCGTGACCACCTTGCCGCCCTTGAATGCCTCTTCGAGTCGAATCCACGTGCGCGCGCGCTTGGCTTTTTCGCGGGATAGGCGCGTCTCGCCGTAGCCGTCTTCTACCGTGTCGAGCGCGACCTCGACCTCGTCGCCGACCGCGACCTCGACCTCGCCGCGCTCGTTCAAAAACTGGTTTGCGGGTATGACCGCTTCGGACTTGAGGCCCGCGTTGACGATCACGACGTCTGAATTCACGTCGATGACTCTGCCGGTCAAGATCGACCCGGGCTTTATGTTTCGATTCGCAAGACTCTCTTCCAACATTTCGGCAAACGATTCGCTCATCTCGCCTCTCGATCTATTCGATCATGTGATCCTCGCCGTTGCGTCCTGCTCGGGCGGCCTGCCAGTTTTGAGCGCCGACATCCTGTCGGTGCCACCTTATTCTTCACTCGGCGCGACGCCCGCAGCACGAAGCCACGCCACAATTCGGCTGACGACTTCATCGGGCGTGAGACTCGTCGAGTCGACGATCCGCGCGTCTTCAGCGGCTCGAAGCGGCGCGACGGGCCGACTCTCATCGCGGAGGTCGCGTTTTGCGATCTCCCGGGAAAGGTCGCGCAGGCTAACACTAATCCCCTTTTCTTTCAACTGGTTATAGCGCCTTCTCGCTCTTTCCATGGGGCTGGCGGTCAGAAAGACCTTGAGAACCGCGCCCGGAAACACGATCGTCCCCATGTCGCGGCCATCGGCGACGAGACCCGGCTCGCGGGCGAAGGCCCGTTGGCGCTCGAGCAGCGCGCTCCGTACCTCGGGCAGCCGGGCCACCTGCGAGGCGGCTTCGCCGCTCTGCTGCGAGCGCAATATATCGGTGACGTCCCGGTCGTCGAGCCACACTTGCTCGCCGGCTTCCGGCTTTGCGAACGCGATCTTGAGAGACCGCGTGAGCGTTGCGAGCGCCGCGCCGTCCCCGAGCGCAGTCCCGCGTTGCGCTGCCGCAAGCGCCACGAGTCGGTAGAGCGCACCGGAATCGAGCAGATGCCAGCCGAGGCGCGCGGCCAACAGCCGGCTCACGGTCCCCTTTCCGGAACCGCTCGGCCCGTCGATCGCCACGACTGGCGGCCGTTTCGCCATCTTAAGAGGCGTCTCCTCGGCGGCGGAGCTCGACACGGAGCCCAGCGGCGCCGGCCACGTCGACGAAATCCGGAAACGACGTCGCGACTTGGTCGGTGTTGCGGATCTCGATTCGACCCGTGCTCAACACGCTCGCGACGGCGAATGCCATTGCGATGCGATGGTCGCCATGGCTCTCGACGACGCCGCCGCTTAAAGGGCCGCCCTCGATGACGAGGCCGTCGGCGCGCTCCTCGACCGCGGCCCCGACAGCGGCGAGCGCGCGTGCCATGGCGGCGATGCGGTCGGTTTCTTTGAGCCTGAGCTCGCCCGCGCCGCCGACGATCGTGCGTCCCGCCGCGCCGGCGGCCGCGATGAACAGAATGGGGAACTCGTCGATGGCGAGCGGCACGAGCTCCTTCGGCACGAGAAGCCCCTTGAGCGCGGACTTCCTGATGTACAAATCGGCGACCGGCTCGGCGCCGAGATGACGCGGATTGCGGCGCTCGATGTCGGCGCCCATGCGCTCGAGTATCGTGAGGACACCTGTGCGCGTCGGATTGACGCCGACGTTGCGGATCAGCAACCCCTGCTCGGCGGCAAGACACGCGCCGACGATGAAGAAGGCGGCCGACGACAAGTCCCCGGGTACGTCGATCGCAGTCGCGCTGAGATTCGCCGGACCTTCGACGGACACGATGTGCCGGTCGGGGTCGGCCTCGACGCGCACGCCCATCGTGTCGAGCATGCGCTCCGTGTGGTCCCGCGAAGGTCCCGGCGATGTGATCGTGGTACGCCCCGTGGCGCGAAGCGCCGCGAGCAACAGGGCCGATTTGATCTGCGCGCTCGCCACAGGCAACTCGTAGTCGATCGCGTGCAAGGCGCCGCCGCGAACGCGCACGGGCGCATTGCCGTTCGTGGTTTCGATGCTTGCGCCCATGGCACGCAACGGCGCGGCCACACGCTCCATCGGCCGCCGGCGCAGCGATTCGTCGCCGGTGAGCTCGCTTGCAAAGGGTTGTCCGGCCAGGAGTCCCATCATGAGGCGAATGCCGGTCCCCGAATTGCCGAAATCGAGCGGCCTCGCCGCTTGCCGCAGGCCGTCGGCCCCGCGCCCCCAGACGGTCAGCGTGCCGCGTTCGTCGAGCTCGATGCGCACTGCGAGCGCGGCGAGCGCGGCGCGCGTCGCGAGGCAGTCTTCCGCCGCGAGGAATCCGCGCACGGTCGTCTTCCCCGTGGCGACGGCGCCGAGCATCAAGGCTCGATGAGAGATCGATTTATCGCCGGGGACGGAGATGTCGCCGCCGAGCCGGCTGCCCGGATCCACGACGAACGCTTGCGAAGTAGTCACTGTTACGAGCGACTAAAGCACGGCCCTGGGGTATGCGCCAAGAACGCGAAAGAGGTTCGCCTGCCGCTCTACTTCCTCGAGGGCCTGTTTGATCGGCTGCTCGTCGGCATGGCCGTCGATGTCGACGAAGAAGACGTAGTCCCATTTACGCTTGCGCGACGGGCGCGATTCGATGCGCGTCATGTTGATGCCGTGCCGGGCCAGCGGATCGAGCAGGTGCATGAGCACGCCGGGGCCTTCGGTACCGGTCGCCGACAGCAATAACGAGGTCTTGTCCTGGCCGCTCGGCGGGAACATCTTGCGGCCGATCACGAGAAAGCGCGTGGTGTTGTCCCCTTGATCCTCGACGTTGCTGAACAAGACGGAGAGATCATAGAGCTCCGCGGCCGCGTCTCCGGCGAGCGCTGCGGTGCCCTCTTCGTCGCGAGCTCGGCGCGCGGCTTCGGCGTTGCTCGCAACGATGATTTTTTCGACGTCGGGCAAGTATTGCGCGAGCCACGCGCGGCACTGCGCGAACGATTGCGAATGCGAGCAGACTCGTTTGATCTGGCCGAGCTCCTTCATGCGGCCCAGCAAATGCTGACGAATGCGCAGCTCCACCTCGCCGCAGATCTTGAGCGGCGACGTCAAGAACATGTCGAGCGTGTGATTCACGGTTCCTTCGGTCGAGTTCTCGACCGGAGCCACGCCGAAATCCGCGACTCCGGATTCGACCTCGTGAAACACCTCGTCGATCGACGAGACCGACAATGCCCGCACCGAGTGCCCGAAATGCTTGGTGACGGCGGACTGCGTGAACGTTCCCTCCGGACCGAGATAAGCGATGCGCAGCGGCTCTTCTTGGGCGAGACACGCGGACATCAATTCCCGGAACAGCCGCACCATCTCTTCGTCGCTCAACGGTCCCTTGTTGCGCTCGACGACGCCTCGCAGCACCTGCGCTTCGCGCTCCGGCCGGTAGAACTCGGACTTCTCCGTGAGCCCCTTGACCTCGCCGACGCGGTGCGCGCAGCGCGCACGCTCGGCGATGAGGTTCTGTATGTCGGCGTCGATGCGGTCGATTTGCGCGCGCAACGACTCGAGGGCCGCTTGGTCCGATGGCGTCGACGATTTGCTCATACCCTTACGACTCGCTGATCGGCAGGACTCGCACGGAGAGTATGCCATCTATGGCCTTGATCCGCCGCAGAGTGTCGTCGTTCGCCGGCGAATCGAGATCGACGAGCGTATAGGAAATGTCGCCGCGCGATTGATTGAGCATGTCGGCGATGTTGATGCTTTGCGCACCGACCGTCGACAAGATCTGCGCGACCATGTTCGGCACGTTCCTGTGCGGAATGGCGATGCGATCGCGGCGCGTGCGCTGTAGAGCGGTCTCCGGAAAATTCACCGAATGCCGCACGTTGCCGGCCTCGAGGAACTCCTTCAAGTTCTCCGCGACCATGACGGCGCAGTTCTCCTCCGCCTCCTCCGTCGACGCGCCGAGATGCGGCAGGCAAATCGCCCGCGGATGATCCTTGATCGCGGCGGCCGGGAAATCGGTGACGTAGGTCGCCAATCGCCCGTCATCCAGAGCGGCAATCACGGCCTCGAGGTCGACGATCTCTTCGCGCGAAAAGTTGAGCAAAATGGAATTGCGCGGCATGAGCTTCAAGCGCGCCGCGTTTACGAGGCGGCGCGTATCGTCGAGCAGCGGCACGTGCACCGTAACGACGTTCGCGCGGCTGAACAGATCGTCGATGCTGATGGCCTTTTGCACGGCCGAGGACAATTGCCACGCGCGCTGCACCGTGAGGTTCGGGTCGTAACCGATGACCTGCATGCCGAGATTGAGCGCTACGTTCGCGACCTCGACGCCGATCGCGCCGAGGCCGACGACGCCGAGCGTTCGGCGCGGCAGCTCGAAGCCGACGAAGCGCTTTTTGCCCGACTCGACGGCGACCGCAATCTCCTCGTCCGAGCCTTTGAGGCCGCGCACGTAGTCCGCCGCGGCGATGAGGTTTCTCGCCGCAAGGAACAGGCTGCCGAGTACGAGCTCCTTGACGGCGTTCGCGTTGGCTCCGGGCGCATTGAATACCGGGATGCCGCGCTCGCTCAAGCGCGCGACGGGGATGTTGTTGACGCCGGCGCCGGCGCGACCGACGGCGAGCACGCTTTCCGGGATCTCGATGTCGTGCATGGCCGCCGAGCGCACGAGAATCGCATCGGGCCGGCTCATCTCCGAGGCGATCTCGTAGTGCGTGCGCGGCAGGCGATCGAGCCCCGCGACCGCGATGTTGTTGAGCGTCAGGATCTTGAAGCTCATGGCTTTAGCCATAGCGGCGCTCGAAGTCGCGCATGAATTCCACGAGCACATCGATGCCGGCCTCGGGCATCGCGTTGTAGAGGCTCGCGCGCATGCCGCCGACGAGGCGATGGCCTTTGAGGTTCGCGAGGCCCGCGGCGCGGGCTTCGGCGAGGAAAGCTTTGTCCAACTTGGGATCGCGCAGCGTGAACGGTACGTTCATCCATGAGCGGCACGCGGGGTCGACGGGATTCGCGTACATCTCCGATGCGTCGATCGCGGCATAAAGCTTCGCGGCCTTGCGCTGGTTGCGCCGCCCCATCGCCTCGAGGCCGCCCTGCTCGGCGAGCCATTCGAACACGAGCCCGGAGATATACCAGGAGAAAGTCGGCGGCGTGTTCCACATCGAGTCGGACTCGGCCATGACCTTGTAGTCGATGACTCCGGGCGTGATGCGGCGCGCCCTCCCGAGCAAGTCGTCGCGCACGATGACGACCGCTATCCCTGCGGCACCGATGTTCTTTTGCGCGCCGGCATAGACGACGCCGTAGCGGCTGACGTCCAACGGCCGCGACAGAATCGTCGACGACATGTCGGCCGCAAGCGGTGCCGCGGAAACCTCGGGGATAAAGTGGAACTCGACGCCGACGATGGTTTCGTTCGGCGTGTAATGGAGGAAGGCCGCGTCCTTCGAGACTTGCCAGGAGTCAGGGTCGGGAATCGTCGTGTAGCGCGTCGCTTCGCTATCGGCGGCGATGTTGACTGTCGCGTAGCGCGCGGCCTCTTCGGCTGCTTTCTTGCCCCAACTGCCGGTGAGGACGTAGTCGACCGTCGTCCCTTCCGCAGCCAGGTTCAGCGGGACCGACGCGAATTGCAGCGTTGCGCCGCCCGCGAGAAACAACACGCGATAATCGCTCGGAATCCCGAGCAAGGCCCGGAGGTTGGCCTCCGAGCGTTCCGCGTACTCGATGAACTCGGCGCTGCGGTGACTGACCTCCATGACGGACATACCGAGCCCTTGCCAGTCGAGCAATTCCTCGCGCGCCCGCTCCAAGACGGGCTCGGGCAATACCGCGGGGCCGGCGCTGAAATTGTAGATGCGACTCATGGCCGGCGCTTCCCTACTCCGAGGCCTCGCTGTCGCCGGCAGACTCCGCGTCCTGCTCGACGCGCTCGATGCCGACCAGCCGGTCGCTCTCGTCGAGCCGAATCAAGCGCACTCCCTGCGTGTTGCGTCCCATGACGGAAACGTCGGCAACCGGTGTACGAACGAGCGTGCCCGCGGACGTGATCAGCATGATCTCGTCGTCGGCAGCCACCTGGAGCGCCCCGACGAGCGTACCGTTGCGCTCCGAAGTTTGGATCGCGATGACGCCTTGGCCGCCGCGTCCTTGCAGCGGAAACTCGTCGCGCTCGGTGAGCTTGCCGTAGCCGTTCGCGGTGGCGCTCAAGATCAGCCCGTTCTCGAGGATGATGAGGGCGATCACTTGGTCGCCGGGCGTGGTGAGACGCAGCCCGCGCACACCGGCGGCCGTCCGGCCCATCGGCCGCACGTCGGCTTCGGTAAAGCGGATGGCTTTGCCGTTGCTCGCGAACAGCATGATGTCTTGCGCCCCGCTCGCGATCCCGACGCCGATCAGTTGATCGTCGGGATGCAGATCGAGCGCAATGATGCCGTTGCTGCGCGGCCGCGAGAACGCCGACAGCGGGGTCTTCTTGACCGTGCCTTGCCGCGTTGCAAACACGACGAAGCGGTCCTCGTCGTACTCCTTGACGGGCAGCACGGTCGTGATGCGCTCACCTTCCTCGAGCGGCAACAGGTTCACGATCGGACGCCCCCGTGAGCCGAACCCCGCCTGCGGCAGCTGATAAACCTTGAGCCAATAGACCTTGCCGCGTGTCGAAAAGCACAGCAGCGTGTCGTGCGAGTGCGCGACGAACAGCTGATCGATGAAATCCTCGTCTTTCATGCGCGCCGCGGCGCGTCCTCGTCCGCCGCGCCGTTGCGCTTGGTAATCGGCGACGGGCTGGGCTTTCGCGTAACCCGCGTGCGACAGCGTCACGACGAGCGATTCTTCGGGGATCAGGTCCTCGATCGTGAGATCGATGTAGCCTTCGACGATCTCGGTGCGCCGCGGATCGGAATACTTTTCGCGGCTGTCGTCGAGCTCGGCGCGAATCACGGCTTGCAGCCTGTCGGGGTTCGACAGTATCTCAATATATTCTTTAATATTATTCAGTAACTCACTATATTCGTTTGATATTTTCTCCTGCTCCAGGCCTGTGAGGCGCTGCAGGCGCAAGTCGAGTATCGACTGCGCTTGCGCTTGGGACATGCGATACCCCTGCTCGCTCACGCCGCATTCTTCGGTCAGATCCTCGGGGCGCGTGGCGTCGGGGCCGGCTTGCGCGAGCATTTGCACGACGGCGCCCGGCTTCCAATAGCGGCTGCACAACGCGATCTTGGCGTCCGGCGGCGTCGGCGAGCGCTTGATCAGATCGATGACCTCGTCGATGTTCGCGAGCGCCACCACCTGGCCTTCGAGCAAGTGCGCGCGCTCGCGCGCTTTGCGCAAGTCGTAGAGCGTGCGCCGCGTGACGACCTCGCGGCGGTGGCGCAGGAACGACTCGATGAGCGCCTTCAAGCCCAGCACGCGCGGCTGGCCGTCGACGAGCGCGACCATGTTGATGCCGAATACGCTCTGCAGCGGCGTCTGCTTGAGCAGATTATTGAGCACCACGTCGGACAGCTCGCCGCGGCGGAGCTCAATAACGACGCGCATGCCGTCCTTGTCCGACTCGTCGCGAAGCTCCGTGATGCCCTCGAGCCGCTTCCCACGCACGAGCTCGGCGATCTTCTCGATGAGCCGCGCCTTGTTGACTTGGTACGGAAGCTCCGTGACGACGATCGCTTCACGGCCGCGGTCGTCGATCTCCTCGATATGGGTGCGCGCACGAACGTAGATGCGGCCGCGGCCCGTTGCATAGGCGCTCAAGATTCCTTGGGCGCCGTGAATCTGCCCCGCCGTCGGAAAATCCGGCCCGGGAATCAGCTTGATGAGCTCGGCGAGCGAAACGGCGGGATTGTCGAGCACGGCGAGACACCCGGCCACGATTTCACCGAAATTGTGCGGCGGAATGTTGGTCGCCATGCCGACGGCGATACCCGACGACCCATTGACGAGCAGATTCGGGATCCGGGTCGGCAGTACCGACGGTTCTCGCTCGCTTTCGTCATAGTTGGGTGTGAAGTCGACCGTTTCCTTGTCGATATCCGCGAGCAGCTCCTGCGTGATTCGCGCCATGCGAACTTCGGTGTAGCGCATGGCCGCCGGTGCGTCGCCGTCGACCGAGCCGAAGTTCCCCTGCCCGTCGACGAGCGGATAGCGCATCGAAAAGTCTTGCGCCAGGCGAACGATGGCATCGTAAACGGCGCCTTCGCCGTGCGGGTGGTACTTGCCGATGACGTCGCCGACGACGCGCGCCGACTTCTTGTAGGCCCGGTTGTACTCGTTGCCGAGCTCGCGCATCGCGTACAGCACGCGGCGGTGCACGGGCTTCAATCCGTCGCGCACATCGGGAAGCGCGCGGCCCACGATGACGCTCATGGCATAGTCGAGATACGACTGCCGCATCTCGTCTTCGAGATTGACCTGGAAGATCTCTTTAGCGGCTTGAGCCATCGGTTTTACTCAAAAAACACCCCGTGCCGTGCCCTGCGCGGCATTGGGTAAATCGTCCGAAAAATGGTGAGGAATGATGGACTTATCAGGCCACGCGGCCGATCGCAGCCTAAGAGACTGCGCCCCGCCCGAGGGCAGACCCAAACACCTAGAAAATAGGCCGAAATTCTACCACAAGGACTTTCGCTACGTAGCCTCCGATGCCGCGTCAACCGCTATACTTGGCAGCCGATTTTTGAGCCGCGAAATTCGCTACGAGCTGCAATACCGTGCCCGAGCGCATCGATGCCCTAATCCATCCCCGCTGGACGCTTGCGGTCGAGCCCCGCGTCGAGGTAGCCGAAGGCATGAGCGTCGCCCTCGACAAGGGCCGCATTCTCGCCGTGCTTCCGACGGCGGATGCGCGCCGCCGTTTCTCGCCCGACACATCGCATGAGCGCCCGGCCCACGTGCTCATGCCCGGCCTCATCAATGCGCACTGCCATGCCGGCATGACGCTGCTCCGCGGCTATGCCGACGATTTGCCGCTCAAGGCATGGCTCACCGAACGCATTTGGCCGGCCGAAGCTCGCCTCGTCACGCCGGAGTTCGTCGCCGACGGCTCGCGGCTCGCGGCTGCCGAGATGCTGCTCGGCGGGACCACGTGCTTTTCCGATATGTACTATTTCCCGGACGTTGTCGCCGAAGTGGCGCGGGAATCGGGGCTGCGCGCCGTCGTCGGCATGATTGCGCTCGAGTTTCCGACGCCGTGGGCACGCGACGTCGACGAATACATCGCCAAAGGGCTCGAAGTGCATGACCGCTACCGCGCCGACGCCTTGATCACGACGACGTTCGCTCCGCACGCGCCGTACAGCACGTCGGACGGCACGTTGGCGCGCATCCGCCGGCTCGCCGACGAGCTCGATGTGCCGATCCACACACACGTGCACGAGACGGCCGCCGAGATCGAGGAAGCCGTCGCCGCGACCGGGCAGCGCCCGCTCGAGCGCCTCGAACGGCTCGGTCTCGTGACGCCCGCCCTCGTCGGCGTGCATGCGACAGAGCTTAAGCCGCGCGAAATCGAGAAGTTGGCGCAAGCCCGCGCGAATATCGTGCACTGTCCCCGCTCCAACATGAAGCTCGCGAGCGGCGCCTGCCCCGTCGCCGCCCTGCTCGAGGCCGGCATCAACGTCGCGCTTGGAACCGACGGCGCCGCGAGCAACAATCGTCTCGACATGTGGTCCGAAATGCAGCTCGCCGCTCTGCTCGGCAAGCACGTCGCTCGAACGGCGACTGCGGTGCCGGCCGCGACGGCTCTGCAAATGGCCACGATCAACGCCGCGCGGGCGCTCAATCTCGACGCGGAAACCGGATCGCTTGCGCCGGGCAAAGCGGCCGACGCGATCTGTGTGGAGCTTTCCGGCCCCGGGCAGGTGCCCATGCTCAACGTCATTTCGCAGTTGGTTTATTCGGCATCGCGCGACCTCGTCACGGACGTCTGGGTCGCGGGTCAGCATCTCGTTGCGGATCGTGCGCTCACGCGCGTCGACATGGACGCGCTCGAGCGGTCGGCGCGCTCATGGGCCGAGCGGGTCATGAGCGCGTGAGCGAACCCGGCAAAAACGCCGACGCGGCGGAGCTCGAGAAGTTTGCGAGGCTCGCGGGGCAGTGGTGGGATACGGACGGCCCCTTCAAGACTCTGCACGACATCAACGCGCTGCGCGTCGACTACATCGCCGCGCGCACGACTCTCGAGGGCGCGCGCGTCCTCGACGTCGGCTGCGGCGGCGGCATCCTCGCCGAGGCTTTGGCGGCACGCGGCGCTCGCGTCGTCGGAACCGATCTCGCGGCAGCGAACATCGAGGCCGCCGTTGCCCATGCCGCGGATTCGCACCTCGACATCGACTACCGCGTCGCCGACGCCGCGGAGCTTGCCGCGCGGGAGCCGGGATCGTTCGACGCCGTCACGTGTCTCGAGCTGCTCGAGCATGTGCCGGAGCCCGCGCGCTTGGTCGCCGCCTGCGCGGCGCTCGCAAAACAGGGCGGTGCCGTGTTCTTCTCGACGATCAACCGCAACCTCAAGAGCTTCGTGCTCGCGATCGTCGGCGCCGAGTACGTGCTGCGTATGGTGCCGAAGGGCACGCACGAGTATATGAAGCTCATTCGGCCGTCCGAGCTCGGCGCCGCATGTCGCGCCGCGGGGCTCGATCTCGAGGAGCTCACGGGGCTCCATTACAACCCCTTGCTCTCGCGCTACACGCTCGGCGGCAACGTCGACGTCAATTATTTCGCGTATACCGTGAGGCGGCCAAGGTCTTGACGGTCGCCGGCGTCCTGTTCGACCTCGACGGCACGCTCGTCGACACGGCGCCCGACCTCGTCGCCGTCTTGAATCGTTTGCTCGCCGAGCACGACGAAGCACCGATGGCTTACGCGATCGCGCGCAACGAGGCCTCGAACGGCGCCTTGGGCCTCATTCGCTTGGGCTTCGGGGCGTCTCTCGCCGTCGAGCGGCGTGAATCGCTGCGCGCGCGCTTTCTCGAGATATACGAGGGAAACCTCTATACTAATTCTCATATATTCATAGATATATACGCGATAATTAAAGATATTCTCGATATACGGCCGTGGGGCGTCGTCACGAACAAGCCGCACGCCTTGACGATGCCGCTGCTCGAGCAGCTCGGACTTCTGAAGCTCGCCGGGTGCATCGTGAGCGGCGACAGCGTCGAGCAGCGCAAGCCGCATCCGGCACCGCTACTCCACGCCGCTGAGCGACTCGGGCTCGACCCGGCCGAGTGCGTCTATGTCGGCGACGCCGCGCGCGACATCGAAGCCGGCCGCGCGGCGGGCATGCGCACGGTCGCCGCGCTCTGGGGCTACATCCGTCCCGGGGAGGATCCCACGCGCTGGGCCGCCGACGCCTGCGTGCAACATCCGCGGCAGCTCGCAGGCATACTGACCGGATGGATTCGAGGGACGAATGATGGAGCTCGGTAGCCTCGACTGGCCGGCGCTTGCGCTCGGCGCCGCCGCGGGGTTGCTTGCGGGGCTCACGATGGCGCTGGTCTGGCGTGCGCGGCTCGTGGCCGCGCTCCGCGAACGAGAACGCGACCTCAAGAACCAAGCCGCGCTCGAGCACGAGCGCGACGATGCCTTGACGCTCGCCGCCGAGAAGCTGAGCCACGTATTCGATCGGCTCGCCAACGAGCAGTTTCAAAGTCATACGGAAACTTTTCTCAAACTCGCCCGCGAGAGTTTGGGTGCCCATCACGAACGTGCCAAAGGCGAGCTCGCCGCGCGCGAGCAGGCCATCGAAGCGCTGCTTAGGCCCATGCGCGAAGCGATGCAGCGCACGGAATCGCAACTCCTGGAGCTCGATAAGGCGCGCCGCGAGACTCACGGCTCCATTGCCGCTCAGCTCGAAGCGATGGCCGCGAGCCAACAGGCGCTCTCCGCCGAGACGCGTAACCTCGTCAACGCGCTGCGTCGTCCCGACGTCCGCGGTCAGTGGGGCGAGCTCACGTTGCGCCGCCTCGTCGAGCTTGCAGGCATGGTCGAGCATTGCGATTTCGTGACCCAAAGTCACACGTTGACGCCGACGGGCGCCATTCGGCCCGACATGCTGATTCGGCTGCCCGAAGGCCGCGAGCTCGTCGTCGACGTCAAGACTCCGCTCGATGCGTATCTCGAAGCGACGGAAGCCCCGAGCGACGCCGCCCGTCGCACCGCGCTCGCGCGGCATGCGTCGATCGTCGCGGGACGCATTCGGGAGCTCGCGGGCAAAGCTTATTGGGCGCAGTTTGAGACGACGCCTGAGTTCGTGATCCTGTTCATTCCCGGCGATCAGTTCTTGAGCGCGGCGCTCACGGAGAGGCCCGAGCTTCTCGACGAAGCGTTGCGGCAGAACATCATCCTTGCCACTCCGACAAGCTTCGTCGCGTTGCTCAAGGCCGTCGCGTATGGGTGGCAACAGATCAAGCTCGCCGAAAACGCGGCCCTGATCCGCGAGCTTGCCGTCGAATTGTACGACCGTCTCGGCACGTTCACGCGCCACCTCGCCGCGATCGGCAAAGCGCTCGGCGACAGCGTCAAGGCTTACAACAGCGGCATCGGCTCGCTCGAGCGCATGGTTCTGCCGAGCGCGCGCCGCTTCACGGAGCTCGGCGTGCAACCGCGCAAGCCGCTCGAGGACTCGAAGACCATCGACGAAGCCCCGCGCGAGCCCGCGGCGTCCGACACCGCCACCGACATCGAATCCCCGGCCGCCTTGTCGACGCCCGCGGAGCGCTCGAGCCCGCATTGAGGCGATCGAGGCGACGATGCTCGATCCACTCACCTACCGGGCACGCCCCGACCTTTTCACCGACCGCGTCGTTTGCGTGACCGGTGCCACGCGCGGCATCGGCCGCGCGGTCGCGACCGACCTCGTGAAGCACGGGGCGACAGTGATCCTTCACGGCCGCAACGCGCGCGCCCTCGACGAGCTCTATGCGGAGCTTCGCGAGCTCGGACCCGAACCCGCGGTCGCCGCGCTCGATCTCGAGCGCGCGCAAGGCAACGAATACCAGCACCTCACGGATCAGATCACGGAGCGCTACGGACGTTTGGACGGTCTCTTGCACAATGCGGGGATCTTGGGCGACCGGAGCCCGATCGAGCACTACGATATCGGCACGTGGCAACGCGTCATGCACATCAACGTCACGGCCGCGTTCATTCTCACGCGCTGTTTCCTGCCGCTGTTGCGCCAGTCGCGCGATGCGTCGATCCTCTTTACGACGAGCGGCGTCGGCCGGCAGGGACGTGCGTATTGGGGCGCCTATGCCGCGTCGAAGTTCGCGATCGAAGGCATAGCCCAAGTATTGGCGGATGAGCTCGAAGCGACGCCTATCCGCGTCAACTGCATCAATCCCGGCCGCACACGCACGCGCATGCGCGCGCAGGCGTACCCCGCCGAAAATCCCGCGACGCTCGCCGCGCCCGAATCACTGACAGGCCCCTACCTCTACCTGCTCGGCCCCGACAGCGCCGGCGTCTCCGGCCAGCGCATCGACTGCCAACCATCGTCATTGTAGGTAGGAGCGAGCTTCGCTCGCGATCTTGTCTTGAATCGCGAGCGAAGCTCGCTCCTACAAAAGAGAGGACAGAAGCGGTTAGTCGGCAGGCTCCAGGCGCACGATCGGCGTCGGGTTGCCGAGCGTGTTGTCGGTCGCGATGTAGATGTAGCCGTCGGGACCTTCGCGCAC
>DATCIQ010000138.1:0-3174 GCA_036507635.1 Gammaproteobacteria bacterium | reverse complement strand
CTTTGACTCGTTGAAGAAACGGCGTGACGGCGAGTCCGCCGGCCGAGATGCCGCAGCCTCGGTCGGCGCGTAGTGCTATCCTCCTTGCGAACGGACCTTCGATCGGGGGATGCGACATGTTTGGACGCTCCAAAGCCCTGGCCCTATCGATCGCGCTGGCCGTCAGCGTCGGCGCCACCACTTCCGTGCTCGCGCAGAGCACGCCGTTCACGGTCACCGAGCTCGGCGATTTCGACAGTCCCTGGGCCATGGAATTTCTGCCCGACGGCCGCCTGCTCGTCACCGAGCAACGCGGTGCGCTCAAGCTCTACACTGAGGGCGGCGCGATCAGCGAGATCGGCGGCGTGCCCGAGGTCAGCTACGGCGGCCAAGGCGGCTTGGGCGACGTAGTGTTGCATCCCGACTTCGCCGATAACGGTCTCATATATATGAGCTACGCCGAAGCCGGCGACGGGGGCACGCGCGGCGCGGCCGTCGCGCGCGCGAAGCTTAAGCTCGACGGCAGCGGCGGCGAGCTCACGGATGTCGAAGTCATTTGGCGGCAACAGCCCAAAGTCGACGGCGGCGGCCACTACGGCCATCGCATCGCGTTCGGCCCCGACGGATTCTTGTATTTAAGCTCCGGCGAGCGGCAGAAATTCGATCCCGCGCAAGACATGAACGCCAACCTTGGCAAAATCGTGCGGCTCAACGACGATGGCTCGTTGCCCGACGACAATCCTTTCGGCGGCGACTTAGGCGTGAGCGCGCAAATCTGGACGCTCGGCCATCGCAATCCGCTCGGCCTCGCGTTCGACTCTCGGGGCCGGCTCTGGAACGTCGAGATGGGACCCATGGGCGGCGACGAGCTCAATCTCGTCGAGCGCGGCGCCAACTACGGCTATCCCATCGTCTCCAACGGCGATCACTACGACGGCACGGTGATTCCCGATCACCGGACACGGCCCGAATTCAAAGCGCCGGCGGTCTTCTGGAATCCCGTGATCTCGCCGTCGAGCTTGATGTTCTACAGCGGCAGCGAGTTTCCCGAGTGGCAAGGCGATGCGTTCATCGGCGGCCTGTCCTCGCAGTCGCTCGTGCGCATCGAGTTCGACGGCGATACCGCGCGCGAGGCGGAGCGGTTTGCGATGGGGATGCGGATTCGCGCCGTCGAGCAAGGGCCGGATGGAGCGATTTGGATGCTCGAGGATGGGCGCGAAGGGCGCGGAGGGCAAGGGAGGATGTTCCGGCTCACCGCGCGGGCGGCGAGCGGGCGATGACCGCGCGGTCCCGAACTATCGACGCGCCGAAATAGCGTCCGTTTACGAATCGCATGGCGTCAGCCTCCTCCGGAGCGGATGCTGGACCACCGCTCCACGCGCTCTTTTTCAGTCGTTTCCTGGATACGTGAAGCCACGACCCAGACGTGACCCGCAGGATCCATGATTCGCGCGGTGCGGTCGCCCCAGAACTGCGTCTTGAGAGCCGTGAGAATGGTTGCGCCCGCGGCCTCCGCGCGTTCGACCGCTCGATCCACATCCGGTAAGTAGACGTAAATAACCACGGGCGAGCTTCCGTCCTTGCTCGGCGGGCGGCTCGCAACCTCTCCTGTGGCACGTTGGAGCATGAACATCGCACCGGAGATCGTCAGCGCGCAATGCAGCACCGTTCCATCGTCGGCGGCACGCCGCACTCGCTCTTCCGCATGGAACACCGCCCTGCAAAAGTCGATCGCTTCGTCCGGGTTCGCGCACACCAACATAGGCATCACGGCCTGCACGCCTTCCGGGACGGGTTTCGCTTTCTCTGTCATCACGCACCTCCGTGGCGCAACGATAGAGCCGACCGGCGCGGCCGTATTGTAAAAACGTGAAGTGGAGCTTCAGGGCGCTAGGACGTGATCGTCGAACGGACGTGCCGCTGCGAGGTAGGCGCCGGGAGACAAGCCCGAGAATGCGCGAAACTCGTGAGTCAGATGCGCCTGGTCGTAGTAACCGCCGGCGAGCGCGACGTCGGCCCAATCGACGTGCAAGCCGATAGCGACTCGTCGAACGACGTCCTCGAAGCGCAGCAATCGGCAATAGGTTTTCGGCGTGAACCCGACTTGTTCGCGAAACAGCTGACTGAAGCGGCGCGAGCTCAGCCCGATGTCCTTCGTGAGCTCTCGAATGCGGCGTACCGTGGGCCCGCCGCTGAGCTCGTTGAGCGCGTACCGTACGGCCGGATGGACGTCGTGTCGCCGCGGGCAGCGCCGGCTCAGCATGTCCAGCAAGCTACGCTCGAGAACAGCGAACCGGCTGTTTGTCGTCCGTTTTTCCTGCAAACGAGCGTGCAGCTCGCGCGCAAGCCGAGACCAAAGCGAGTCGAGGGGAACGACCTGATTTGCAAATTCCTCCGCCGGGTGCTCAAGGAACGCGAGCGCGCCACCGGGCCGAAAAACAATACCCATTACCGTTTGAATCGGTGCGGTATCCAGCTCGAGATACTGGGAGCGCGGTCCGACTACCGCCCCAGGCCCCACCGTCAAATCGAAGATGATTTGGAACCGGGTGTTCGGCAGTACCCGCTCACGATGGGACGTCTTGCGGTATCCGTCGTAGTACCAGAGCGTCTCGACGTGCGATGACAGCGCCGGCCCTGGGGTGCGCACTGCGAACATGCCGCTATTCTATCCAAACCGCAAGTCAATATTTCGTTCGCGCGTCTTAGTCGAACGCGAGCTCCCTGGAAAAAAACGGCAGCACCCGCGTCTCGTACCGCTCCGCGACCTTATTCGTGTGATTCCCCTCGTAAGTCTCGTACACGTGCTCGATCCCGTAGCTCGTCAGCACGTGGCTCAAGGCTTTGTTCACGCCGATGAGGCTGTCCTGCAAACCGACCTCGATGCCGATCGCCTTGAATGTCCTCAGGCTCGGAATGTACTGATCGGGTTCGGCGACCAGGCGGCCGCGAGCGTGAGCTGCACGCGCGTGAAGATGGCGGCTTGCGCGGCCTGTTCTAACGTCGTGATCTCGGCCGCTTGCGCCATGCCGCCGCCGTCCGCTCTGTACGGCGCGAGGCAGCATGAGCTCATCGCGTAAATGCTCGAGTAGAGCTCGGGGTTCTTCATGCCGATGCGCCACGTGCCGTAGCCGCCCATGGAATGGCCGGAAATCGACGTCGAGTACATGCTGCCGCCGTGCACGGGGGCTGCGA
>DATCIQ010000137.1:0-6952 GCA_036507635.1 Gammaproteobacteria bacterium | reverse complement strand
GGAGCCGGAGCTGATCGAGCGGATCCTCACGCACCGACGAGAGCGGGGTGAGGAGGAGGTATCGGATTCGCCGCTTAAGCCGCGGGCGCCGCCGCAGGGGTTGTTGTTCTGATTCGGCTGATCGTCGACGTGCTCGTGTACCTTGATCGGTACTAAATGGCCTTCGTTCTCGACAGCTCCGTAGCCCTTGCCTGGGTATTACCGGAGGAGGGGAACCAAGATGTCGACGCAGTCGCTTCCCGACTCGAAAGCGAGACGGCGGTCGTGCCTGTCGTCTGGCCGCTCGAAGTACACAACGCCCTCCTCGTTGCGCAGCGACGGGCCAGAATCACCGATAAGCAGCTCCATACGGCCCTTCACGCGTTGGCGGCTCTCGCAGTCGAAGTCGATCATGATTCGAGCATAGCGAGCGCCGGTCGCGCGCTTGCGGTTGCCGACAAGCTCGGCCTCAGTGTCTACGACGCGCCGTATCTCGAGCTTGCCGGGAGACGCGGCATCCCGCGCGCTGCGCCTGCATGGGATCGACGCGTGCGACACGCCGCGCGGGCAAATAGCCCGCGACCGCCGCCGTCGTCACGAGCACGAGCGCGACGAGTGCGTACGTCGCGGATCGAGCGCCGTCACGCCGAAGAGCCTCGGGGAGACGGACCGCGAGGCTACTTGAAATAGAGCGGCTGCGACGCGTGGAGCGTTGACCCCTCTCCGGGCGACTCGTGCACCGAGCCTGAGCCTCGACGCAGACAGACCAGTTCAGCGATGATATCGCTCCAGAAGAGAACGAAACGCGGGGAAGGGCTGTGCCTAATCGACTTGCACACGGGCGGGCGATTTCGACCGGCCGCGCGAGAAGGAATCTTTATATGAAAGGCATGATGAGCACGGCGGCCCTGTCGGCTGCATTGGTTATTTCTTCCGTGAGCAACGCTCAGGACTGTGACCGCCGGTGTCTGATCGACCTCGCCGATGGTTACGTGGCGGCCATAGTCGCGCATGACCCGGGCAAGGTGCGGCTGTCGCCCGATGTCGTGTTCGTCGAGAACATCACGCGCATGAAGCCCGGCGAAGGGCTCTGGGCAACCGCTTCGGCGCCACCGCAGTCGTTCGTGATTCACGTCCCGGATCCGGTAGCTCAGCAGGTCGGTTACTTGGCCGTGATGGCGGAAACCCGTGAGGGTCAGCAGACGCCGATCCAAGTCGGCCTGCGGCTCAAGCTCGAAGGAGGTCGGATCACCGAAGCCGAGCACCTCGTCGTGCGCAACTTGCGCGAGACGAGCCTTGCGAACTTGCAATCGCCTCGCCTGCCGCTGATCTCTCCGGTCGAGGAGGCCTACCGAGACTCCCGCTCACGTCTGTTGCACGTCGGCGCTTCCTATTATGACGCGCTCGATCAGAACAATGGCTCGCTGGCTCCGTTCGCCGACGACTGCGTCCGGTTCGAGAACGGCCTACAGACGGCGCGCAATCCCGTCGCGCGCGATCCTTCGCAGGGTTTCGGGCTCGTGGGCTCGCTCGGCTGCGCTGCGCAGCTCGATACCAATACTTTCGAGTACATCGCCCGCATCGACAACCGCCGCGTTTGGATCGCCGACGAGGTCAACGGCCTGGCGTTCGGCCTATCTCATTTCCGTCACGCGTTCGAGAAGAGGGAGTTCCAGGTCTTCGGCATCCCCGGCCAGACGACGCGCACGATGAATAATCAACCCTTCGACCTCCCTGCCATTCACATCTATAAAATCTGGGGTGGCAAGATTCACGAAATCGAGGCGATCGGGATAGTCGTGCCCTACATGTCGCCGACGGGCTGGGAATAGTCAACGGCCGGCTCGCTAGGAGCCTTTCCGAGTAATGGCCATCGTCGCGAGAACCAAGCGCCGAGGCTCGTTAACGCCGTTTGCGCGTCAGATACGCGCCGAGCGCGGTCAAATCGTCGTTGCTGAGCTCCGTCGGCCGGAAGAACGGCATCGAGTTCAGGCCGCCGCGTACGATCGCATTCAGGAGCTCGGCTGCAAGATCGGTGCGCTGCTCGAGCTCCGCGGGCACTGCGCCGTTGTAGCGCGCCTGTAACGCCTGGGTGCCCGGCATGGCCGGCAGGTAGGGTGGGCCAATCATCTCTTTCGGGATCGGGCCGTGGCAGGTCGCGCAGCGTTCGCGGAACACTTCTTGACCACGCTGCTCGAGCGGATTCTCGAGGGTCGGGCCCGCCCTCGCCGGCAGCGGCGACCATGCCGATTGCGCCGAAGAGACGGGATCGGCCGACACCGTCGCTGCACCGAGAAGGCTCAGGATTCCGACGGTGACCATCCTGAGCGGCTGGCCTCTCATGCTCACGCGCGGCCCTGTCGCAGATGTTTCGGCCAGATGCCGTAGCGGCCCGCCGAGAGGATGCCGTTCGGGTCGAGTGCATCCTTGAGCGATTCGTTCAGGCGCATCAGCGAGTGATCGTTGTACGAATACTGGTCCATGACGATGTCCATGAACGCCGCGTGCGCCCGGTAGATGCCCCAGCCGTGATCGGAGGCCACTTTGATCACCTGCCCGTAGAGCGAGCGGGCCTTGGCCATCTGCTCTGGATCGCGCGTCAGGTTGATACCCTGGAACATGATTAAGGCTCGCCAGTGGTAACTCGTCGCGAACCCGAGCGCGAGCTCGATGCCGGCATCGCGGAACAGCTTCATGAATACCTTATGGGCTTCGAGCAAGCTCTCGCCGGAGTACGGCAGCATCGGCGATGCATCGAGATGTCCGGACGTGCTGGTGAGCGAGGAGAAGACGTTGAGGCTCGGCACGCCGAAAGATCCGGGATCGCTTAGCTTACCGAGCTGCTCGTCCGTCAGCGGGAAGTGAGTGACGGGGCCGTCGGTGAACTGGCCCCCGCCGATGACCGACATCTGCTCCTTGACGTGCTCCCATTGTGCGGCAATGACTTTGAGCGGACCGTAGAAGCGCAGCTCCGTCTGCCAGAAATGCCGGCCCTTCTCGGCGGCGTAGCGGTCCCACTCCGCGGCCGAGCCGCCGCCCGGGCGATCGAGCAGCGCGGATTTCTCCGCATCGAGTGGGCCACCGAATACAGGGCTTTGCAGCGCGAATACGCAGTTCACGGTTCCAGCAAACGCCAGCCTCGCGAGAATTCGCACAAACGGAATCAAGTCGTTGTGCCGTTGCACGCGGATTTGGCCCGTCATCGAAGCTTCGGGCTCCGGCAGCAGCCAGAAACCCATCTTCGTGACGATGCCGTAGTTCGATTGTGAAAACAGGCCGTCGGTCCAAGGGCCCGCGCCGTACTGAAAGTGCTGCCAGCTCTGGGCCGTGGGTAGCGCGCCGATGCCGGTGCGGACCACGCTACCGTTGGGGAGCACGACTTCCATGCCGCAGTGCGCGCCGAAGTGGTCGCGGTACGGTAACGGCGTACGTCCCGCTCCGTGGTCGAGCGCGTTGCCGATTAGGCTGCCCCACCCCGGGTCCGGGCAATCGATCCACAGCTTCATGCCGCGCGCGCGAATGTGGCGATAGAGGTCGAAGTAGCTGACTCCGGGTTCGACGAGCGCGTAAGCCTGGTCCTCGTTGACGTCGAGAATCTTGTTCATGCGCTTTAGGTCGAGAACGACGCTGCCCGAGTAGACCGGTGCGGAGCCACCGTAGGCGAGATTGCGGCCCGTCGAAATCGTATACAGCGGTATCGAATATCGGTTCGCGATGCGGACGACCTGCTGGATCTCGGGGACGGTCTCGGGCGCGACCGCCGCGGACGCCGCCCTCTCGTCGGGCTCACCCCAGAGCGGGGAGAACGCATCGCGATACGTGTTCACGTCTTCGTCGCTCGTGAACACCCACTGCTCGCCGATAGCGTCTGCGAATTGTTCTATGGCTGTCGCGAAATCAGTCGAGCTGACTCCGGGCGGTGTTCTCATCGGTATCGCTCCTGGCGGGGCTTCTGTAACGTCACGTGGAGTATAGCCGTTACGCGATCCAGCCCGAATTCGCAACTCACGAAACGGAGCGCTCAGAGCGCCGTCGGTTCGATACGCAGCAGTGCACCGTCGTCCTCGTCGGTGATCACGTAGAGCAAGCCGTCGGGCCCTTGCCGCACGTCGCGAATCCGTTGATGCAGGTCGCCGAGCAACCGCTCGCGGCGCAGCTCCTCGAGCTTGTCGTTGAGCACGACGCGCTCGAGGCCGCCCGTGCGCGGAATCTCGCCGATGCGCGCGCTGCCGACGAAGAGGTTGCCGCGCCACGCCGGGATCTTGTCGCCCGTGTAGATGGCGAGCCCCGTCGGCGCAATCGACGGCACCCAGAGCACGAGTGGCTGCTCGATACCCTCGGTGATGGGTAGAGTCGCCAAACGCGAGCCGTCGTAGTTGCGGCCATACGTCCACTTGGGCCAGCCGTAGTTGCCGCCGCTCCAGATCGTGTTGACCTCGTCACCGCCATTCGGGCCGTGCTCGGCGTTGAGCACCGTGCCATTCGGATGCAGCGTGAGCCCGAGCTGATCGCGATGGCCGTATGAGAAGATCTCCGGCCGCGCGTCGCTCCGCCCCACGAACGGGTTGCTGGCCGGTACGCTGCCGTCCTCATTGAGGCGCAGCGTCTTTCCGTAGACGTTGCCGAGCTCTTGGGCCACGTCGCCGAACGGTCCGCCTGTCGTGACGTAGACGAAGCCACCGCCGAAGGCGATGCGAGAGCCGCTTGCGCTCGTATGCCAACCGCCCACGAACAGGTCCGCCACCTCGGTGAGCCTCGTGCCACGGAGCTTGCCGCGCGCGAGCGTGACGGCTGCTTGGCGCCGGCCCGGCGGATTCGAATTCGGGATGACATCGCCGAGCTTGTTGTAGGTGAAATAGACGAAACCGTTCGTCGCGAATTGCGGATGCACGGCGACCTCATGCAGGCCGCCGCCGCGCATCGTGCTCGTTTCGGGCGCACCGGCGATCGGGTCCACCTCGAGTGTTGCGGTCCCACCGGTTGCGGAAGCGACATTACGCACGAGCCGCAAACCCGCGCCGCGCTCAGTGATCAAGGCATCACCGTTCGGTAGGAACGCGAGACTGAATGGATGCGCCAAGCCGCGCACGACGACCGATACGCGGATGCCGTGCTGCTCGGCCGTGTCGAACGTGTACGGCACCTCGCTCAATTCGACAGGTGCCACGCCGAGCTCGGGTTCCTGCTGCGCAGGCGCCGCGGCGCTCAAGACCACGGAGCTCATAACGGCGACGCCCCGCGCGGCGCGTGCGAAAAACGGACGGGACGACATAGACGGGCTCCTTCTCGTTCACAAGGGGCGTGGCCGAGCGCCCCGCGCTCGCTGAGCATAAGGCACGCCGTACCCTAATTGCCAAGCGCCCTTTGGGCGAGCGACGCTTGCGATCGTATGATCCCGCAGGAAACTCGCCCGGAGCCGACGTAAATGCAACACAGCACGGATCGTATTCTCGTAACGCACGCCGGCAGTTTGCCGCGTCCCGACGACCTCATCGCGCTGAATCGCGAGCAGTCCGGTTCACAAGCGGCTGCGACACGCTTGCGCGCGGCCGTCGCCGACGTCGTCGAAAAACAAATCGAGCTCGGCGTCGACATCGTCAACGATGGCGAGTACGGCAAGCCGACGACCGATCCCGTCGACTACGGCGCGTGGGCGATGTACGTCCACGAGCGGTTGAGCGGTTTCGAGCGCCGCGCAGTGTCGATGCCAGACGCGCTCAAGGAAGTCATGGGCGACAGCAGGGATCGCCGTGACTTTCCTGGCTTCTACGCTCAAGCGGCCGCCGCGCGCAGCGCGC
Source organism: Gammaproteobacteria bacterium (assembly GCA_036507635.1). Lineage (GTDB taxonomy): Bacteria > Pseudomonadota > Gammaproteobacteria > Steroidobacterales > Rariloculaceae > DATBLZ01. Next base: position 1,175 of record DATCIQ010000137.1, on the reverse strand, counting down.
GCGGGAGCCAACCGATCGAGGTCGCCATCAACGTGGCACCGATTCGCTACACGGGCCAGGCGCTCGTGCAACGCGACATCGCCAACTTCAAGGCGGCGCTCGCCAACGTGCGTCCCGCAGACGCGTTCTTGAGCGCCATCGTCACCGGCGTGCAGTTCAGCGCGAGCGAGCACTATCGCAGCAAAGAGCAGGAAGCTGTCGCCGTCGCCGAGGCCATGCGCGAAGAGTATGCGACGATCACGAACGCGGGCCTGAACCTACAGCTCGACGACCCGCTCCTCGTCAACGTTTACGAGTTTCAATACTCCGTGAACCGCGACATCGCGGGCTTTCGCAACTGGGCGGCACGGCACGTCGAGCTCGTCAACCACGCCCTCGAAGGAATTCCTGAGGAGCGCGTGCGCTATCACCTCTGCTGGGGCAGCTGGGAAGGCCCGCACAGCGCCGACCTGCCGCTCAAAGCGGTTGTCGATATCCTGCTGCGCGTGCGGGCGAGCCAGTACTCGTTCGAGGCCGCGAACCCGCAGCACGAGCACGAGTGGCAAGACTGGAAGAACGTGAAGCTGCCGCCCGGCCGCGCGCTGATCCCGGGCGTCGTGACCCACAAGACCACGGTGCTCGAGCACCCCGAAACCGTCGCCCAACGGCTCGTCCGGTACGCCGAGATCGTGGGCAAGGAGAACGTCATCGCCGGCACGGATTGCGGCTTGGGCGGCCGCATCCACGCCGAGATCGCGTGGGCGAAACTCAAGGCGCTCGCCGACGGTGCAGCGCTCGCGAGCCGGCGGCTCTGGTGAACGCAATTGCGCGCTCGCGAGCGCGGTCGCCCAAGAGCCGCTGGCCCGTTTTCTGCCGGCCGGGCGGCTTTGCCTGCGAGCAGGGGAATGACCGCTTGGAGGAAGCTTGCTTTAGTGCTTAGAATACGCGGCTAGACTTCAAGGTATAGATCGATAGACGACCGTCGGAGCACGCACGGTCGGGAGAATTTTCGCATGGCGCTCAATTCGGAGAAGAAGTCCGAGATCATTTCGGAGTATCGTCGCGGTCCCGCCGACACCGGATCGCCCGAGGTGCAAGTCGCCTTGCTATCGGCAAGGATCCATTCGCTCTCGCAGCACTTCGAGGGGCACGTCAAGGACCACCACTCGCGCCGCGGCCTGTTGAAGATGATCAAC
>DATCIQ010000136.1:0-3962 GCA_036507635.1 Gammaproteobacteria bacterium | reverse complement strand
GTGCGGCTCAACGAGCTCGAGTACATCGACGGAGAGATCTGGGCCAACGTCTGGTACGACGACCGCATCGTGCGCATCTCGCCCTCTTCCGGCGAAGTGCTCGGCCGGATCGATCTCAGCCGCTTGTACCCGGCTTCCGGGCGCGCCAGGGACGACGTGCTGAACGGGATCGCGTACGACGCGGACACCGGCCGCCTGTTCGTCACGGGCAAGAACTGGCCGCAGCTGTTCGAGATCGAAGTCGGCGGGTTGTAGGAGCGGCGGTTCATGTGGGAGCGAGCTTTGCTCGCGACAGAAGAGCGCGAGCGGAGCTCGCTGCTACAGGACAAAGAATCGCGAGCGAAGCTCGCTCCTACATGGTCAGGTGAACAGCACGCGCGGCAGCCACAGGGCGAGCGCCGGAAACGCGAGTAACCCGGCGATCAGCACGGCCGGAGCGGTCAAAAAAGGCAGCACGCCGCGATACAGCGTGCCGATCGAGATATCCGGCTGCTGCGCGCGAATCACGAACAGATTCATGCCGACCGGCGGGGTCACGAGACCGATCTCGACGACCACGACGACGAGGACGCCGAACCAGATCGGGTCGTAGCCGAGCCCCGAGACCAACGGCAGGAACACGGGCACCGTGATCAGCACCATTCCCAACGAGTCGATGAAGCACCCGAGCACGATGTAGAAGACGATCAGCAGCAACATGACCGTCAGCGGCGAGAGCTGCATGGCCGTGACGAACGTGACGAGGCTTTGCGGCAGCTTCGTGAGTACGAGGAAATAGGCATAGACGAGCGCCATGAGGACGATGAAGAACAGCACGGCCGTCGTTCTCACCGTCTCGGTCAACGACGCGATCACGTCGTCGAGCCGAATGCTCCGGGTCGCGTAGCCCAAGAGAATGGCGCACACGCAGCCGACCGCCGCGGCTTCGGTAGGGCTGAATACGCCCGCATAGATTCCGCCCACGGAAACGATGAACAGCACGACCATCTGCCACATGGCCGCGACGTCGCGCAGTCGCCGCGACCAGGGTGCCTTACCGTCACCCGCCGGCGCGAGCTCGGGCCATACGCGGCACAACGCCCAAATCACGAGAACCTGCAGCGCCGTCAGCACGACACCCGGTACGAGGCCCGCCGCGAACAGTTGCGCGACTGATTCCTGCGCGATGACGGCGTAAATGATCAAAATCACCGAAGGCGGAATCAGAATGCCGAGCGTGCCCCCCGCTGCGACGGCGCCGGTCGCGAGCCGTTCGTCGTAGCCCAAGCGCCGCATCTCGGGAATCGCGATCCGCGACATCGTCGCGGCCGTCGCGAGACTCGAGCCGCAGATAGCGCCGAAGCCCGCGCACGCGCCGACGGTGGCCATCGCCAAGGTGCCGCGGCGGCCGGCAAACAAGCCGTTTGCGGCGCGAAACAAGTCGCGGCTCATGCCGGAACGCGCAGCGATCTCCCCCATGAACAGGAACAGCGGCACCACCGACAGCGAATAGCCCTCAGCGAGCTCGAACGGCGTATTGCCGAGACGATTGAGGGCGGCGCCAAAGTCGTCGACTACGGCGTAGCCGATGATCCCGACCAGCCCCAGGGCAACGGCGACCGGCACGCGAGCGATCACGAGCACGACGATCGCGACGACGCTCAGTACGCCGATCCACTCAGTCGCCACGCTGCTACGGCCCCTGGTCCTTGCGCGCACTCGTCCCGCGCAAAAGCACGAGCACCATGGTCAACGCTGCGGCGACACCGCCGACGACGAGCGGCAGCCAGTACCAGAAGAGCGAAAGCTGAAGATCCGACGTCCGATCGCCGACCTCGAGCGTGTCGAGCGCCGGCGGTATGAGCCGCCAAGCGAGCAGGCCCACGAATACCGTCGTTACTAGCGTAGCCGCAAAGCGCAACCACCGCAGCGTCCCGGCCGAGACAACTTGGTCGATGACGTCGACCGTGATGTGCTCGCCGCGCAGAAACGTCTCCGGCAGCGCGAGAAACACGGACGCGACGAGCGCGAGCTGCACGATCTCGACGCTGCCGAGCACGAGCTCGTTGATGACGAGCCGCATCGTGACGTCGACGATCGTCACGAGCATCATCACGAGCAACGCACCCATCGAGAGAACGCGCAAGACCTTGAGCGTGCCTGCGACGATCTTCACGGCCGCGGTCTGATTTCGGCGCGCATGGCCGGGGCCGGTCTATAAAGGGCAGCGAGCTCGCGCACGCGCGCGAGGAACTCGCGGGCCGGCAAGCCCTTCGCTTCGGTCGCCGCGAGACGCTCCTCGACGAGGTGCTCTGCGGCTCGCGCAAAGACGGCGCGTTCCTCGGCGCGCAACTCGATGATCTCGACGCCGTTGGTGCGCATGTATTCGCGGCCCGCAACCTCGATGGCGTCCCAGCGCGCCCCGACTTCCCGCGCCGTTTCCTTGCCGGTCGTGTCTTCGATGAGCTGCTGCAAATCGGGCGGCAAGCGGTCGAACGCCTCTTGGTTCATGACGACGGCGAAGCTGCTCACATAGCTCAAGAGCTCCGTCGAATAGCGAATGTAGGGCGCGAGGCGAAACGCGAGCACGCCGTCGTAGGGGATGACGAGCCCGTCGATGACGCCCTTCTCGAGATTGCCCGCGAGCTCGCTGACGGGCATGCCGGCCGGCGACGCGCCCCAGGCGCGCAAGGTCTCGCCGATCACCGCCGACGGATGCCGGATCCTCAAGCCCGGCAGGTCCTCCGGCCGCCGCACGGCACGCGTGCTCGTGTGCATGGCGCCCGGCGCGGTGCCGAACAAATACAAGATCTTGACGCCCTTGTGCTCCGCGGCGAGGTACTCGGGCACGAGATCCATGAGCACCTGGCTCGCCTGCTCGCCGCTCTCGAAGAGAAGCGGCAGATGCGTGAGCTCGATGAGCGGGAAACGGCCCGCGGGTATGCCGTGCAACACGAATGCGATATCGACGTCGCCGCGCCGCACGAGGTTGTACTGCTGGCTCAGCTTGCCGAGCTGCTCGGCCGGATAGAGATCGAGCAGCAGGCGTCCGCCCGAGCGCGCCGCGAGCTCCTCGGCCCACCCCGCGAACGTCACGGAGTGCTGATGATGCACGGGCGGCACATGGTGACTGAGCTTGAGCCGGATCACGCCGTCCTGGGATTGCCCCATCGTGCTCGCGAGCAGGAGCAGGACGCCGCACGCGAATCTCGACACTAGGGCTTCCCCGTAAAGTGTTTGGCAAGGTCTCGCCAGCAGTCCGCGTAGTCCTTTTGCAGTTGCGGTGACTCGAGCGCGAATCTCGTCGGTTGGATGACGTAGCGCGATTCGAACATGAACGCGAGCGTATTCTCGAGAAACTTAGGTTGGAGCGCGGCGTGCGACGCGGCCTCGAACACGCCCGCGGCCGGGCCGTGCGGCAGCATGCAGTTGTGCAGGCTCGCGCCACCCGGCATGAAGCCTTCGGGCTTGGCCTCGTAGACGCCGTGGATCAAGCCCATGAACTCGCTCATGACGTTGCGGTGGTACGGCGGCGGCCGGAACGTATGGGTCGCCACTTGCCAGCGCGGCGGGAAAATTACGAAGTCCACGTTCGCCGTCCCCGGCAGGTCGGACGGCGACGTCAACACGGTGAGAATCGAAGGATCGGGATGGTCGAAGCTCACGGTTCCCATCACGTTGAAACGCGCGAGATCGTAGCGATACGGAGCATAGTTGCCCCACCACGCGACGACGTCGAGCGGCGAATGATCGATGATTGCCGAGTAGAGCCGCCCGCTGTACTTCGTGATCAGCTCGAAGTCGCCCTCGCGATCCTCGAAGGCCGCGACGGGCGCCATGAAGTCGCGCTGGTTCGCGAAGCCGTCGGAACCCACGGGCCCACGCTCCGGTAAGTGCAAGCTCCGGCCGTAATTCTCACACACGTAGCCGCGCGACGGGCCATCGAGCAGCACGACGCGAAACACCATGCCGCGCGGCACGAG
>DATCIQ010000135.1:0-32215 GCA_036507635.1 Gammaproteobacteria bacterium | reverse complement strand
CCGTCGGCATCCTGGATCTTCATCGTGGCATGCGGGCCTGCGAGACTGACCGGCGTGTGAACCGTGCCCGAGAGCTCGAACTGCTCGCTGCCTTGCCCGGCCCAACCGTGATGGCCGAAAGCCGGCAGCGCCGCGAGCGTGAACGCGGCGCAAGCGCCGCTCAAGCACACCAAGATTCGGGTACGCATGGCTTGAGTCCTCCTGAATCGCAATTCCTGCTGCTTGAGCCTTGAACGGTACCACACGCGCACGGGGAGCACAGCTCTTCCGTAGGAGCGAGCTTCGCTCGCGATCTTGCGAAGAATCGCGAGCAGAGCTCGCTCCTACAACGTACGCACGGGCCGGCCGCCGAGCTCGGTCATGGCGCGCGTGATTTCCTCGATGACGCGCTGCACAAGCTCGGCATCGGTGCCGCGCACGACGAGGCTCGCGCCGAAGCGCCCCTCGCGTGCGAACGGGTAGCTGCCGATCTCCACCTCCGGATGCGCGGTTGCGATCTGCTCGAGCGACGCCGCGAGGTCGCCTTCGCGCGCATAAACGTCGACCGCAGCCGAAAGGATTTCGGCGCCTTTCGTGAGCTCTCCTGCGCTCGCATGGAACATGGCGCGCGCAATTGCCGGAATCCCCGCGACGACGAAAACGTTGCCGATGCGAAAGCCCGGCGCGTTGCTGATCGGATTATCGATGAGCGAAGCCCCGGCCGGCACTCGTGCCATTTTCAAGCGCGCCTCGTTGAGCTCGCCACGCCCGCGGCGCAGTCGCTCGACGGCGTTGGCATTGAGCTCGAGCGGCACGCCGAAGGCGCGCGCGATGCATTCGGCCGTGATGTCGTCGTGCGTGGGTCCGATGCCGCCCGTCGTGAAAACGTACGTGTACTTGACGCGACATTCGTTGAGCTGCGCGACGATCATCTCGTGGTCGTCGCGGACTACGCGCGCCTCGACGAGCTTGATGCCGAGCTTCGCGAGCTCGAGGCCGAAAAACTGCAAATTGGCGTCCTGCGTTTTCCCCGACAAGATCTCGTTACCGATGATCATGACGCAGGCCGTCGGTTGCGCGGGAGCGTTCATCGCGTCTATTCCTGAATGAGGCGCGCGAGCACGGGGTAGTGATCGGAGCCGAAGGCACCGAGTCGCCGGTATTCAGCCACGCCGAGGCCGTCGCTGACAATGCAGTGATCGATGGGGATACCGAGCAGCGGCAGGAAGCTCGGCCAAGTAAAGCGCGGTCCCAGTCCGCGGCCCGCGTCGGTCAGATGCGCTCGAGCGAGCCAATCGCCGAAGTAAGGAGAGTACGGCGAGATATTGAAGTCGCCGAGAACGATGAGGGGCTCGGTGGCGGACGCGGTGTGCTGCGCGATGGCGTCGAGCTGCGAGTTGCGTTGCCTCGCCCAATCGGCCGAGACCGGCGGCAGCAGATGCACGCCGATGAGCCGCGTCGTGCCTAGTGGGGTGCGAAGTCGCGCGTCGATTGCCGTCGTGGGTCCGAGCTCGAGATCCGCAACACTCTCGAACGGATAACGCGAGAAGAGCGCGATGCCGAAACGGTCGAAGCGCGGGCGACGAAACTGGTGCGGGTATGCGTCGGCGAGCGGCGCGAGGTGCTCGCCCCAGCGCTCCGTGAACTCGACGACGAGCACGACGTCTGGATTCGACTGCGCAATGCTCGCGAGTAACTCTGCGTGCTCGTCGTTGTCGGCCTCGACATTGACGCCGAGCACCGTGAGCGTCGCGGGGCCTGTCGCGCGGGCAGTCGCCGGTTGGAGATAAGGCAGAACGGACGGAGCGTTCACCGCCATGCAAAGGGTGAGTACGGCGCACCAAGTCCAGGCGCGCCGCGCGGCGAAGAGCAGCGCGAGCACCGCGAGGCCGGCCAAGAGCTGAACACGGAAGTGCGAGAAAAGCTCGAACACCCACCAGAGCCTTGCGGCAAGGGGCAGCACGCTCCCAGCGACCGCGGCGCTACCTAAGCCTGCGAGCAGCGGTCTCACCGTCGCTCGTCCATGAGACGAGGGCTTCGGCTTTTCAAGGCCTCTCCTTTAGCGCGCGCAGGAATGCGGCGGGGTCCTCGCCGCGCTCCAAAACCTCGACGAGCGCGGAGCCGACGATGATGCCGTCGGCGTGGGAGGCGATGCTCTTGACCTGCGCGGCATCGCGTACCCCGAAGCCCGCGCAAACCGGCAGGCGTGCCGCCTGCTTGACTGTATCGAGATAAGTCGCAAGACCTGCCGGAAGGCTCGTCGCGCCGCCCGTGATGCCTGTCTTCGTGACCGCATAAACGAAACCTTGGCTCGCCGCTGCGATCAAGCGCATGCGCTCCGGCGGGGTGGCCGGTGTCACGAACTGCACGAGCGCGAGCCCGTGCGCGTCGAGGGCGGCGCGCAAGGGGCCGCTCTCTTCATAAGGAAGGTCCGGCACCATGAAGCCCGCGACACCGACCTCTGCCGCGCGAGCGGCGAGCGGGCCGTAACCGTACGCGAGCAGCGGATTCAAATAGCTCATGAAGAGTACCGGCGCTGCGAGCTCGAAATCGCGACGCCCGAGCTCGGCAAGGATCCACTTAAGGCTCACGCCGTGCTCGATGGCATGACGGCTCGAGCGTTGGATCGTCACGCCATCGGCCATCGGGTCCGAGAACGGTACGCCGATCTCGACGGCATCCGCCGCGCCGCAAATCGATTGCAGCGCGGCGAGAAAGTCATCGCGGTCGGGGTAGCCTGCGGTGATATACGCAACGATCGCGGGGTGCGCCTTCTCGAGCGCCGCGGTGATTCGCTCACGCGGCAACATTGTCGCGCTCCTCGCGGCGCGGGTAACGCGCGAGTATTGGCATGTCCTTATCGCCGCGGCCGGACAAGCCGATCAGTATGCGTTTGCCCGCGTGCTCGGCCGCCCAACGCTTGGCACCTGCGAGCGCGTGCGCGCTTTCGAGCGCCGGCAATATGCCCTCTGCCGCGCAGCATTCGTCGAGCGCTGCGAGCGCCTCGATGTCGCTCGCCGTGACGTAGTCGACACGCCCGACGAGCTTCAACAATGCGTGCTCGGGCCCGACACCGGGATAGTCGAGCCCCGCGGACACCGAGTGCGTCTCCTGGATCAGGCCGTCGTCGTCATAGAGGAGCAGCGAATAGTTGCCGTGCAGAACGCCGGGCCGTCCGGCCGCGATCGTGGCCGCGTGCTGCCCGAATGCGTTACCAATGCCGCCGGCCTCGACGCCGTAGAGCGCGACGTCGCGATCGGCGAGAAACGCATGGAACAGCCCGATCGCATTGGAGCCGCCGCCGACGCACGCGAAGGCGGCGTCCGGCAAACCTTGGCGCGCGACGATTTGCGCGCGCGCCTCGCGACCGATGACGGACTGCAGCTGCCTTACGAGCAGGGGATACGGATGTGGACCGATCGCGGAGCCGAGCAGGTAGTACGTGCTTTGCGGATCCGTGACCCAGTCGCGAATCGCTTCGTCGATCGCGGCACGCAGCGTGCGATCGCCCGACGTCACGGGGACGACCTTGGCGCCGAGCCGCCGCATGCGATCGACGTTCGGCGCTTGGCGCGCAACGTCGATCTCACCCATGTATACAGTGCAAGGCAATCCGACGCGCGCGCAGGCCGCAGCCGATGCGACTCCATGTTGGCCGGCGCCAGTTTCGGCGACGACACGCGTCGCGCCGAACGCCTGCGCGAGCAAAGCTTGACCGATCGCGTTGTTGATTTTGTGCGCGCCCGTGTGCGCGAGGTCTTCGCGCTTGAGCCAGACATCCGCGCCCCAGCGCGCGCTCAAGCCGGGGGCATGCGTGAGTGCCGTCGGCCTGCCCACCCAAGTCGTGAGCTCCTCCTGCAAGCGCGCTTGAAACGCTGCGGACGGCAGGACATCGCGGACGCCGGCGCCGAGCCGACTCAGGGCCGGCATCAACGTCTCGGGGACGTACTGTCCTCCGTACGGTCCGAAGCGACCCTGCGCGTCCGGCAGCTTGCCGGCGACGAGTGCCGCGAGCAGTTTTTCTCGCTCCTTGACGTCCGCGATCATTGTCATCGCTCCATTGCCCGAACCCGGGCCACGAATTCTTCGATTTTGCGGGGATCTTTGCGTCCCGGCGCGCGCTCGACGCCCGTGGAGACGTCGACACCGAAGGGACGCACGTAGGCGACGGCTTCTACTATGTTGTCCGCGTTCAATCCGCCGGCGAGCACGACTTCCGTCTCGCGCGCGAGCTTGCGGGCTTCGTCCCAGTCGGCCTTTGTGCCCGTGCCGCTCCGCGCGCCTTCGAACAGCACGCGCCGGAAATTGGAGTCGCCCCCGGCCATGCGGCCGTTGCGAATGACGGGCAGCGCAAGCGTGCCCTCGGGGAGGGCCAAGTCCGGGAGGTCGTCGACGTCCGTCTGCACCCAATCGGGCGCGAATACGGCGACGGCGCGCTCGAAAGCGGTCCGTGACGGATGATGGAACACGGCTACGCGCACGACATGCCGAGGAATCCCGGTCGCGAGCGTGCACGCCCGCTCCGGCGACACTTCGCGCGGCGAAGGGGCGAACACGAAGCCGAGCGCGTCGGCGCCGGCCGCAACCGCGGCGCGGACGGCGTCGCGATCCGTGATACCGCATATTTTTATGAACATGGCGCGCGCCCCTCCGAGACTGCGGTGCGTCCCGCGGCGAGGAGCTCGCCGAGCAGCATGGCCGGATCGTCCGTGCGCATGAGCGCGGCGCCGACGAGTACCAGCCGGTAGCCGAGAGCCGCGACGCGGCGCACGTCCTCGCCGTCGCCGATGCCGCTTTCCGCGACGGCCGGAACAAGCGCGGGCAACAACGGCGCGAGCTCGGCGAAACGCTCGGTGTCGACCTCAAGATTCTTGAGGTTACGGCTATTGACGCCCGCGAGTACCGTGTACCGCGTTGCATCGATGTCGAGTCGAGCGATGCGGGCGAGGTCGTCGGCGTCGAACGCTTCGAGGAGCACGAAAAGACCAAGCTCGCGCGCGCAGGCGAGCATGGCATCGAGCTCGGCATCGTCGAGCAGGCCGACGATGAGGAGCACGCCGCCGGCCCCGGCAGCACGCGCTTCGATGATCTGGTAAGGATCCGTCAGAAAATCCTTGCGCATGACGGGACAGCCCATGCCGAGCCGCGCGGCGGCTTCGCGGAGGTGGTCGAGATGACCGTGAAACTCGTCGGGCTCGGTCAGCACCGAGATCGCGGCCGCGCCGGCGCGCGCGTAGGTCTCGATTTGTGCGGTGCGATCGAACGTGAGCGGGGCCAGGCTGCCGGCGGCGGGCGAGCGCAGCTTGAGCTCTGCGATGACGTCGAAAGTGCCGAGCCGCAGCGCCGGCGGCACGCGCGTTGCGAGCGCACGGGCGAGCAGTCGCGATTCGCGTTCCTGCGCACGCGCACGAAGCACGCGCGCGCGGCTCGCGTCGCCCATGCGGCTCAAGAAGCTCGTGCTCGTCATGGCACGATGCTCGCCGCAAATGCGTCGAGACGATCGAGCAGCCGCGCGGCGGAGCCGTCCGCGATGGCGGCGAGTGCGCGCTCGACGCCGGCGGCGAGATTCGGGCTCGTACCCGTGACTTCGAGCGCGAGTCCAGCGCCGAGCGCGAGCGCGTCGCGGTGCGCCGCCGTGTCCTCGCCCGACAACGCGGCGCGCAGACGCTCTGCATTGCTCGCGGCGTCGCCGCCTTTGAGCGCATCGGCGGCGCAAGCCGGGAGGCCCAAGGTCGCGGGATCGCGCAGCGTGCGCGTGCAACGGCCGGGGCGCACCTCGTAGCAGGCGAATGCACCAATCGGCGTCGCCTCGTCCCATCCCGCCGCGCCGTGAATGACGAAGGCGCGTTCGATCGGCATCTCCGCGAGTGCTTCCGCCATGAGCGAGGCGATCGGGTCGCTCGGCGCCCCGATCACGTGAAACGGCGGGGTGGCCGGATTGACCAAGGGCCCGAGGATATTGAAGACGGTGCGCACGCCGAGCGCGACGCGCACTGGTGCAATGTGCTTCATCGCGGGGTGATAGTGCGGCGCGAACAAGAACGTAAAGCCGATTTCGCGTAGGCATCGACCCGCGTCCTGCTCGGTCAGCGGAATGGGCAAACCGAGCGCCGCGAGCACGTCGGCGCTGCCTGAGCGGCTGGTCACCGAGCGGTTGCCGTGCTTGACGACGGGCACGCCGCAAGCGGCGGCGAGCAGTGCGCTGCCCGTCGACAGATTGAGGCTGCCCGATAGGTCGCCGCCCGTGCCGACGACGTCGACGTAGCCCGGCCCGGACGCGATATCAGGTCGGCGGGCGAGCGCGCGCATGGCGAGCGCGAACCCGCGTATCTCCGCGGCGCTCTCGCCCTTAGACCTGAGCGCGACGAGCAGCGCGCCGGCAAGAGCCGGCTCGACCTCTCCGGCGGCCATTTCGCGGAGCAATGCGCCGGCTTCGTTCTCCGTGAGATCGGTACCGTCGAGGACGGTTTGCAGAAGCTTCGTGGCGTTCGCGGTCATGGCCTTCAATCCCGACGGTCGTTGCCGCCTGGGCGCAAGAAGTTCTCGAGCAGCCGCGGCCCATTCGGCGTCAACACGCTCTCAGGGTGGAACTGCACGCCGGCGACGGGCAGAGCGCGATGCCGGACGGCCATGATCTCGCCTTCCTTGGTTTGCGCCGTCACGACGAGCTCGGCGGGCAGGTGCTCGCGACTTGCTGCGAGCGAGTGATAACGGCCCGCCTCGAACGGATGCGGCAAGCCCGCGAACAGCCCTCCGCCGTCGTGCTGGACCCAAGAGGTTTTGCCGTGCATGAGCGAGGCCGCGCCGACGACCTTGCCTCCGTAGTAGTGAACGATGGCTTGATGCCCCAAACATACGCCGAGCACCGGGATCTTGCCCGCGAAGCCCTCGATCATCGCGAGCGAGTTGCCGGCGTTCTCCGGCCGTCCGGGGCCCGGGGAAATCACGAGGTGGGAGGGCGCGAGCGCCAAAGCGTCCGCCACGCTCAGCGCGTCGTTGCGGTATACGTCGACGCGCGCGCCGAGAATCAGAAACGCCTGCACGAGGTTGTAAGTGAACGAGTCGTAGTTGTCGATGAGCAAGAGCCGCGCGTTCACAGTCCCTCCTCCGCGATCTCCAAGGCATGCCTCAGGATCGCGCTCTTGGCGAGCACTTCCTCGTGCTCGCGCGCGGGCACGCTGTCCGCGACGATTCCGGCGCCGGCCTGAAAGCTGTATTCGTCGCCGTTGAATACCATCGTGCGGATCGTGATCGCCTGGTCCATGTTACCGTTCCGCGAAAAATAGCCGACGGTGCCACCGTAAAGGCCGCGCGCGACGGGCTCGAGCGAGGCTATGAGCTCCATCGCCCGCACCTTGGGCGCTCCCACGAGCGTGCCGGCGGGGAAAGTCGCCGCGAACAGATCGAACGCGTCGCGACCTTGCGCGAGGCGTCCTTTGACGCCGCTGACGATGTGCATGACGTGGCTGTAGCGCTCGATCTTGCGGTACGGATCGACGCGCACGGAACCGGGCTCTGCTACGCGGCCGAGGTCGTTGCGCGCGAGATCCACGAGCATGACGTGCTCGGCGTTTTCCTTGGGATCGGCGAGGAGCTCCCGCTCGAGCCCGACGTCGTCGGCGGCGGTAGCGCCCCGCGGCCGCGTGCCGGCGATGGGGCGCAGCGATGCTTCCCGATGGTCGAGCTGCACTAGCGCCTCGGGCGAAGAGCCTGCGATCTTGAGATTGCCGAGCTCGAAGAAGAACAGGTACGGAGAGGGGTTCAAGAGTCGCAAGCCGCGGTAGGTTTGGAAGGGATCCAGGTCAGTGCGGCCGGCGAAGCGCACGGACAAGACGATCTGGTAAATGTCGCCGGCCGTGATGTGCTCTTTGCCCCGCGCGACGGCGTCGACGTAGTCGGCCTGGGCCATGCTGGCGGTGGCGCGTGAAAACTTGCCGCGGGGCGGCAGCGCATCCACGCCGCCACGCAGTGCCCTGATGACTTCCGCGCGGAGCCGTTGACGTTCGGGCTCCGTCCCCGAATGCAGCAGAGCGACGCGGCGCGTCAGGTGATCGAATACGAGGAGCGACAGCGGCGCGACGTACGCGCCGTGCGGCAGGCCATCGAGCTCGACGCGATTCGGCGGCAGACGCTCGAAGTAGCGCACGATGTCGTAACCGGTCGCTCCGACGAGGCCGCCCGTGAAAGGAACGCCGTCGATGGCCGGATTCAGAGCCGGAGCGACGCTCTCTGCGTCCCTCATCATCGCGAGCCATCCGGCCGCGTCCTTCGGTCGCGGGAGCCGCTTGCCGTCGAGCAGCACGCGGTCGGCATAGAGCTCGAGCTTGGTCGCTTCACCGAGACCGATGAACGAGTAGCGCGCGAGGCGTTCCCCGCCCTCGACGCTCTCGAGCAGAAACCGGGGCTTAAAAGGCTTGAGCTTGATGTAGGCCGACACGGGCGTATCGAGATCGGCCGCTATGTCAAACGGTGACTGCATACTCATGACCTTCGTCGGTAGATTTCCCATACCCCAAAAACGCAAGAAGCCCACCTCCTAACTTCGGAAGCGGGCCTCAAAGGGCAAGAAAGACGGATTAGTTCGGTCTTCTAGGCGTGCGCGAGCCGCCCCGCTGATGCTCTACGCCACCAGCGGAGGTTGCCTGCAAACTTGGCTTGCGCTGCCTTCATGGGCCGTGAGTATGTCGGGCGGTCGTGCCCGGGTCAAGATCGGCGCGGCCGTCATAGGTCGTACGTCACGGCCAGCACGATCGAGAGCCCGAGCCACATGAGCACCGTGAGCGGGATTCCGGCCCGCAGAAAATCGCTGAAACGGTAGCCGCCCGCGGAGAGCACGAGCAGGTTCGTCTGATGCCCGAGCGGCGTTGCAAAGCTCATATTCGCCCCGAACAGCACTGCGAGAATGAAAGGCTCCGGCGAGGCGCCGAGCTCGGTGGCCACTTGCACCGCGATCGGCGCGGCGATGATGCCGGCCGTGTTGTTCGACACAAGGTTGGCCAAGACCGTGGCGACGAGTAGCACCGCGGACAGCAACACCGGCGCCGGTAAGCCCCCGAGGAGCGCGAGGAACCCTTGTGCGAGGTATTGCGCACCGCCGGTCTCGGTCAGAGCGAAGCCGAGCGCGAGGCTCGTGACGATGATGATAATGACAGGTAGCGACAAGGCGCCGGCAACGTCTTTCCACGTCAGGCACCGCGTCGCCAGCATGGCGCCGACGCCGGCGATCGCGCTGACCGAGATTGGGACGTAGCCCAAGGCCGCGGCAAGGACGACGAGCGCCATGATGGCGAGCGCGCGGTCGGCGCGCTGTGTGCGCGGCAAGTCCATCGTGCCGTCGAGCACGAGCGCCGTGCCCGCGCGCTTGAGACGGTCCAGATTCCGCTGCGTGCCCTGCACGAGCACGATATCGCCGGCACGCAGCGGCACCAGGGTGATATGGCTCGTGATCTCGGGGCTCTGTGCGCCGCGCGCCCGGTGCAATGCGATGGGCGAGAGACCCGTGCGTTGCGCAAAGCGCGTCGCCGCCAGCGTCGATCTGTGCAGCATCGCGCCGCGTGTCACGACGATTTCCGCGAGGTACTCCTGCTCGGCCGCCGCGGTTTCCAAGTTCACGATGCCCGTCGCACCGGCCTCGTCGTGCAGCGTCGCGCCGGTGAGCTTCTCGAACTCCTTGAGGCGCTCGGGCGTGTCGCGGACGATCAGGCGGTCCCCGGCCTGGATGGTCACAGACGGCAGCTTCGTGACGAACAATCCTTCGCCACGCTGGATGCGATCGACGCGCATCGCGTTATGGGTCAATTCGAGCACCTCCGCGAACGTCTTGCCGCAAATCAAGCTGTCGTCGGCGACATAGAAGGCCGCGTTGAACACGCGCGCAGCCGTGTCCGACATCAGCGGCTGCCGGTTCGGCAACAGGCGCGGGGCAATGAACCAGAGATAGAGGAGACCGACGCCGCCGACGACGAGGACGGGCAGCGAGAACGAGAACATGCGAAACTCCGCCGCGTCCAATTCGGCCGCGATCGAGGCGACGAGCAAATTCGACGACGTGCCTATCGTCGTCGCCATGCCGCCGAGCAGCGTCGCGAACCCAACGGGCATCAGCATCGATGACGGGAGCAGCTTGTTGCGGACGGCGACACCGACGAGCATCGGCAGCAGCATGACGACCACGAGCGTGTTGTTGACGAAGGCGCTTAAAGTAGCGCTCGAGAGCAGCGTCAGGAGCAGCGCGAGCCGCGGCCGACCCGTCCAGACCTTCGCGAGCCACACCGCGACCGGCCGCAGGGCTCCGGTTGTCTCCATGCCTTTGCCGAGGACCATGAGCGCGCAGATCGCCACCAACGCCTCGTTACCGAAGCCCGACAGTAACTGTTGCGGCGAGAAGCTGGCGCCGCCGCGCTCGTACGGGAACAGTTGAAACGTCAGGATCAGGACGACGAGAATGGCGAGCCCGGTCGCTTCCAACGGCCATTTGTCGCGCGTGAAGGCATACAGCGCGAGCACCGTCACGAGCAGCACGACCAACGTATGAAAGCCAGGGAATCCGGGCACGATCTCGACTCATGGAAAACTCGTGAGCCCTAATACCACGGCCGTTGAACGTTCGCCAAGGTCCGTGCCCGGGGCAGCACGCGATCTGCGCAGCCTATGGGGCTACAGCCGCCGCGCGATCGAGCTGGTTTGGACGACGCACAAGGGGCTCACCCTGGCGTTGGCGGGGCTCACCGTGTGCGCCGGATTGCTGCCCGCGGCCGTCGCTTATGTGGGAAAGCTCATTGTCGACGCGGTGGTGGCCGCAATCGCCGTATACCAAGTCGCTCCCGTCGACTATACGCCGTTGCTGGGCCTGGTCGTGATCGAGGGCTTGCTCGTCGCCGCCATGACGGGGGCTCAACGCGGTATCAGTTTCTGTCAGTCGCTACTGCGCGTGCTCTTGAGCCAGCGCGTGAACGTCTTGATTCTCGACAAGGCGCTCAAGCTCGAGCTCGCACAGTTCGAAGATTCCGAGTTCTACGACAAGCTCAACCGGGCGCGACAGGAAGCGTCGGTACGTCCACTGAGTCTCGTCAATCGCACTTTCGCCCTGGTCCAGAACGGCATTTCGCTCGTTAGCTATGCGGCGTTGCTCGCACAGTTCTCGCCGTGGGCCGTGCTGATCCTCGTCACCGCCGGGCTGCCGGTGTTCGTCGCCGAGGCCAAGTTTTCAGGCGAGCGATTCAGAATCTTTCGGTGGCGCTCGCCGCTGCGCCGGATGCTGCTCTATCTCGAAGTCGTCCTGGCGCGTGAGGACCACGCGAAGGAAGTCCAGCTCTTCAATCTCGGGCCCGGCCTTCTGCGTCGCTACCGCGACATCTTCGCCGAGCTCTATGCGGAGGAGAAACGCCTCACCATTCGTCGCGACTCGTGGGGCTTCGCGTTGGGCCTGCTCGGCAGCGCAGCCTTCTATGTCGCCTACGCGTGGGTCGCCTTTGCGGCAGTGCAAGGGCGCATCAGTCTCGGCGACATGACGATGTACTTGCTCGTCTTCAAGCAAGGGCAGTCGGCCGTGACGGCGATGCTGAGTGCGGTCGGCGGCATGTACGAGGACAATCTGTATTTGTCGAACTTATACGAGTATCTCGAGCAACCCCAAGCGGTCGCGCACGGGACGGCCGGCAGCGGGCCAGATCCCAAGGGGGCGCTCTGCTTCGAGAACGTCTCGTTTCGCTATCCCGGCGCGCAGCATGACGCTTTGAGCAACGTGACGCTCGGCTTCCGGCGCGGTCAGAGCGTTGCACTCGTCGGCCACAACGGCTCCGGCAAGACGACGCTCGTCAAGCTGCTCGCCGGGCTCTACCGGCCGGACTCGGGACGCATCCTGTATCAGGGCCTCGATCTCAATCAGTGGGATCCGTTGGCGCTGCGCGGGCGCATCGGCGTCATCTTTCAGGATTTCAACCGCTATCAGCTCAAGGTCGGGGAGAACATCGGCGCAGGAGACGTGACCGCGTTCAACGACGCGCGCCGATGGGCAGAGGCCGCGGAGAAAGGTCAAGCTGCCGAGCTCATCGACACGCTGCCCGCTGGCTACGAGACGCAGCTCGGCCGGTGGTTCAACGACGGGCAAGAGCTCTCGGGCGGGCAATGGCAACGCATCGCGCTGGCGCGCGCGTTCATGCGCGAGCGAGCGGAGATACTCGTACTCGACGAGCCGACTTCTTCGATGGATGCCGAGGCCGAAACGCAGATCTTCGAGCACTTTCGCTCCTTGACGAGAGACAAGATCGTGATTTTGATCTCGCATCGGTTCTCGACCGTCCGGCAAGCCGACGTCATCGTTGTCTTGGACCAAGGGCGGGTCATCGAGCAAGGCACGCACGAGGAGCTCATGCGCGAGGGCGGCAGCTACGCGCGGCTCTTCGAGCTGCAAGCGCGCGCGTACCGCTAGACGGCGAAGCCCCGAGCCTGCGCCGGTCGAGTACAATTGCGCAACGTGCGGGCACGGCCGCCGGCCGCTCGCGGAGCTCAATCGACATGCCCCCCCAGACGGTACAGCGCTCAGAGATCTTTTTCCCCGCGAAGGACCAGGCGCTGCGCGAGGACGTGCACCGCCTCGGACAACTGGTCGGCGAAGTCGTCCGCGAGCAGGGCGGAGAGGCGTTGTTCGACCTCGTCGAAGCGGCCCGCCGCGCCTCGATCGCACATCGTGAGGGCGACGATGCGGCGATGACGGACTTGCGCGCGTTACTTGCCGAGCTCGAGCCCCGTACGGCAAGCGATTTCATCCAGGCGTTCTCGACCTATTTTCAAATGGTCAACATGGCCGAGAAAGTGCATCGGATCAGGCGGCGCCGCGAATATCTTCAAGACTCGACGAAGCCCCAGCCGTACGGTTTTCGCGACATACTGCAGCGTCTGCACGCGGCGGGCACCGACCTCGACGCCATCGAGCGCGTCGTCGGGCAGATCTCGCTCGAGCCCGTGTTCACGGCGCACCCGACGGAAGCCACGCGGCGCACGTTGTTGCGCAAGCAGCAGAGCATGGCCAGGCACTTGGTGACGATGCTCGATCCGTATATGACGCCGCAGGAGCTCGCCGCCGAGCTCGGCCAGGTCAGGATGGAAATGACGACGGGCTGGCAAACCGAAGTGCATATGCAGGAGCGCAGGCTCGGCGACGAAGCGGAACATGTTTTGTTTTTTCTCACGGACGTGCTCTACCGCATGATCCCGCCGTTCTACGAGAGCTTCGAGGAAGCCCTGACTTCCGTGTATGGCGGCGCGGCACGGCGCATTCGACTTCCCGTGCTCGTCAAATTCGGCTCATGGGTCGGCGGCGACATGGACGGCCATCCGAGCGTGACGGCCAAGAGCACTCGCGAAACTCTCGCGCGCCACCGTGCCCTGGTGCTCGACCTCTACTACAACGAATGTCGCGAGCTCGCGCGGCATTTGAGTCAGAGCGATAGCCGCATCGGCGTCAGCGACGAGCTTCGCCGGCGCAGCGAGCTCTATGCCGGGCATTTTTCCAAGGCGGCGCATGCGACTCCGGCAAGGCATCGCAACATGCCGTATCGCGTGTTCCTGCGCCTCGTGTCGGCACGGTTGCAGGCAACCTACGACGACGCGGCGTTCCCTTACGAATCGGCGGACGATTTCGTGGCCGACGTCGAGCTCATCGCCGCGAGCTTGCGCGCGAACCGCGGCCATAGCGCGGGGCTATTTGCCGTCAAGCGTCTATTGCGCCGCGCGCAAACTTTCGGCTTTCACATCGCGACGCTCGATATCAGGCAAAACGCGATGGTGCACCGTCGCGTCGTCGGCGAAGGGCTCATGGAACCTCGCTGGGCGGAGCTCACGAGCGAGCAGCGTACAACGCGAATCAAGGAAGCGCTCGAGCGCCGCGAGTCGCCGCAGGGCGAGTTGTCTTCGGAAGCGCGCAGAACGCTCGGTGTGTTTCAGACCATTGCACATTGCCGTCGCAAGTACGGCCCCGACTCCGTCGGACCTTACATCGTCAGCATGACACACGGGCCCGACGATGTGTTGTCGGTGCTGCTGCTCGCGCGTTGGGGACACTTGGGCCCGAAAGGCACCGACGTGCCCATCGACATTGCCCCGTTCTTCGAGACCGTCGAGGATTTGCAGAATTCGGGGACGATCATGCGCCGTCTACTCCGCGACGAGCTCTACCGCAAGCACCTCGAAGGGCGCGGGAATCAACAAATGATCATGATCGGTTACGCCGATAGCCACCAGGACGGCGGCATGGTGTCGGCGTGCTGGACGCTGCAGACCGCGCAACAGACGCTGGTCGGGGTACTGCGCGAGCTGGGTATCCGCCTAGCCCTGTTTCATGGGCGCGGTGGAACCATCAGCCGCAGCACCGGGAGGTTGCACGATGCCGTGCTCGCGGCTCCGGTCGGCGCCGTGTCGGGCAGGCTGCGCATGACGGAACAGGGAGAAATCGTCAATGCCAAGTACGGCCTGCGTGCCATCGCGATGCGTACGCTCGAGCAAACGCTGAGCTCTTTGCTATGGGTCACGGCCAATCCGCCGCAAGCGCACGAGCGCGAAGGCCATTGGCAGAAGCTCATGAACGAGATCGCCGTCGCGTCGCGCGATGCGTACCGAGAGCTCATGGACGATTCCGCGGAGTTCGAGACATACGTTCGTGCGGCGACGCCGCTCGACGTGCTCGAGCGTCTGGGTATCGGCATGGGCAGGGCACGCGAGGACGGCGCCGACGTGGGACGCTTGAATGCCGCGCAGTGGGAATTTGCATGGACACAGAACCGCGGACTGTTACCGGCTTGGTTCGGGTTTGCGACCGGCGTCGGCAGAGGTATCGAGCTCTTTGGCTGGAGCGATATCGAAGAGATGTTCACTCAATGGCCGTTCGCTCGAGTTCTGATCGCGGAGATCGAGATTGCGCTGGCCAAAGCCGACCTCGACATCGCAGCGCTCTACTCGGCGCTCGCGGGCGCGCTGCACGACAGATTCTTCCCCCGAATTCGCGCCGAGTACGACCGGTCCGTGGAGCTGGTCTTGAAGCTGACGCGGCAGAGCGAGCTATTGGAAGCGAGCGACACGCTGCATCGAGCGATTCGCCTGCGCAACCCGTACGTCGACCCGATGAGCTTGCTGCAGGTCCGGCTGTTGGAACGTTGGCGTGCATCGGACCGCCGCGACGACGACGTGCTCACGGCGCTGTTCGCGAGCATCAATGGCATCGCCCACGGCATGCAGAATACCGGCTGAGCCGGCGACGCATCGCCGATGCCCTGTCTCGTTGCACGACATGAGAAGTGCGTGCAGATTTGCTCGCCATCGATGGTGTAAGCTTTTTTGAATGGGGTCAAAGCCTTCCGCCGTGCTGCTTGACTTCGCGACCTTGGGGCCGAACGTCGATACGCGTTCGCTCGATGAGCTCGTTGCTGTGCGTTATTTCGACTATCCGGCGTGCGAGGAGCTCGGCGAACGGCTCACGGGCGCGGACATCGCGATCCTCAACAAGGTCAAGCTCGACCGCGACGCCATCGCGAGCGCGACGGAGCTCAAGCTCATCGTGCTGACAGCGACGGGCACTGACAACGTCGATTGCGCGGCGGCCAAGGAGCGCGGCATCGGCGTCGCCAACGTGCGTGACTACTGCAGCGCGGCGGTCGCGCAGCACGTATTCGCCTTGATCCTCGGCTTGACGCATCACGTCGGCGCCTACGACAAGCTCGCGCGTTCGGGCGCGTGGGGGCGGAGCCGCAGTTTCGCACTGTTCGATTACCCCATTCGCGAGCTCGCGGGGCGCACGCTCGGAGTCGTGGGGTTCGGCTCCTTGGGCAAGGCGGTCGCGCATCTCGGGCGTTGTTTCGGCATGGAGGTGATGGTGTCGGCTCGGCCGGGCGGCGATGACGAAGAGCCCGGAGGAGCTCGTGTGCCGTTCGCGACGGTGTTGCGCGAGGCGGACGTCCTGAGTCTGCACTGCCCGCTGACCAAGGAGACGCAGCATATGATCGGCGCGGACGAGCTCAAGCAGATGAAACGGGACGGGTTGCTGATCAATACGGCGCGCGGCGGATTGATCGACGGCAAGGCACTCGCAGCTGCGCTCCGTGACGGCGAAATCGCCGGCGCCGGCATCGATGTGCTGCCCGTAGAGCCGCCGCCGCCGGATGAGCCGCTGCTCGAACGCGGCATACCCAATCTCATCGTCACGCCGCACATCGCATGGTCAGCCCGGGAAGCGAGGCAGCGCGCCCTCGAGCAAGTCGTCGAGAACATCGCGTCGTTCATGGCCGGCGGCCGGTTGCGGCGCGTCGTTTGATTGTCAGCTCCTGTAGGAGCGAGCTTTGCTCGCGATTTGAGGGCAAGATCGCGAGCGAAGCTCGCTCCTACAATGCATTCACAATGCGGCCGCCGGCGAGCTCGATGAGCTTGTCGCAGCGGGCGGCCGCTTCGAGGTCATGAGTGACGAGCACGAGCGTCGTTCCGGCGGCCGCATTGAGCTCGAACAACAGGTTGAGAATTCGTGCACCGGTGTTGTTGTCGAGGTTGCCCGTCGGCTCATCGGCGAACAACAATGAAGGGCCACCCACGAATGCGCGCGCGATCGCGACGCGTTGCTTTTCGCCTCCGGACAGCTGCCGTGGATAGTGGCGCAGCCGGTGCTCGAGACCGACTTGCACGAGCGCTTGCCGTGCCCGGTCCTTGGCGTTCGGAGCGCTCAAGAGCTCGAGCGGCAAGAGCACGTTCTCGATGGCCGTGAGGGAGGGCAGCAGATGGAAGGATTGGAATATGAAGCCGACCTCACGATTGCGCACCGCGGCACGGCCGTCCTCGTCGAGCTCCGTGAGCTCGACACCGTTGAGCCAAACTCGTCCCTCGCTCGGCTCGTCGAGGCCGGCCAGCAGGGCGAGCAGCGTGGATTTGCCCGCTCCCGATGGCCCCACGATCGCGGCCGACTCGCCGCGATCGACGGTAAAACTCACGGAATCGAGGATGGTCAGCTCCCCTTCGGGACTGATAACCTTTTTCGTCAGGGATTCGGCCTTGAGCAGGAGATCGCCGCCGGTCATGGTTAAGCGTGCCTTTCTCGTCTTGAGCGTATTGGCGGCTCATTGCGCGCCTGCCTGGGGAGCCGATCGCACCATCGTCGTGCTCGGTGACTCCCTGAGTAGCGGCTATGGACTCGATGCCGAGCAGTCGTGGGTTACGCTGCTCGAAAACCACCTCGACGCGCAAGCTTACGGGTATGAAGTAGTGAATGCCAGCATCGCCGGCGACACGTCGGCAGGCGGTCTCGCGCGTCTGCCGAGCCTGCTGGCGACGTACGAGCCTGCAATCGTCGTCATCGAGCTCGGCGGCAACGACGGCCTGCGCGGGCAACCCGTGGCGAAGCTGCGCCAAAACCTCGGGCGCATGATCGAGCTCGTAACGGCGGCCGATGCCCGCGCCGTGCTCACCGGGATTCAGATCCCCCCGAACTACGGCCCGGCTTACACAGAGTCGTTCGCGCGCGTGTACACGGAGCTAGCGGAAGAGCATGACGTTGCGCTCGTCAACTTCCTCATGGACGGCGTGGTGCTCAAACCCGAGCTCATGCAAGCTGATCGCGTGCACCCTAATGCCGCGGGCCAACGGCCGATGTTCGAGAATGTCTGGAATGTGCTCGCCGAGCTTCTGTAACGGCTCATGACCGCCCGACCATGGCTCGCGAGCTACCCGCGGGAAGTCCCGGCCGACATAGATCCGGACCAACACGCGTCGATCGCCGACTTGCTGCGTGCTAGCTTTGCCCGCCACGGCGCGGCGCCTGCGTTCTCGAACTTCGGCGCGCGCATGAGCTTTGCGGAGGTCGATGAGGCGAGCCGCTCGTTCGCGGCCTACCTCAAGAGCTCATTGCACTTGCGTAAAGGCGACCGCGTCGCCGTCATGCTGCCCAATTTGCTGCAATCCCCGGTCGTGCTGTTCGGGATCCTGCGCGCCGGCTTCGTCGTCGTGAACGTGAACCCGATGTACACGCCGCACGAGCTCGAGCACCAGCTCAGCGACAGCGGCGCGCGCGTGCTCGTCGTTCTCGACAATTTCGCGCACACGGCGGCCGCGGTGTCGTCGCGGACCGCCATCGAGACCGTGATCGTCACCCGTATCGGGGATCATTTTCCGGCGCTCAAGCGACACGTTACGAATTTCGTCGTCAAGCACGTCAAGCGGCTCGTTCCCGCGTGGCACATTCCCGACGCCGTCGATTACCGCTCAGCGCTCGAGCGCGGACGCAGGCTTGCTTACGAAGACCCCAAGATCGAGGCGCAGGATATTGCGTTCCTGCAATACACGGGGGGCACGACCGGCGTTGCCAAAGGCGCCATGCTCACGCATCGCAATATGGTGAGCAACGTGCTGCAGGCGATCGCGTGGGTGCGGCCGTTTTACCAGCCTGCGGACGGCGAGGCGGTTACGCCGCTGCCGCTTTATCACATTTTCGCGTTGACCGCGAATCTGTTCTGTTTTGCCGCGCTCGGGGCGCACAATGTTCTCATTACGAATCCGCGCGATTTGCGCACTTTCATACGCGAATTGCGCAAGACGCGCATGGCTTTTTTCTCGGGTGTGAACACGCTGTTCAATGCATTGCTGCACACGCCTGAGTTCGCGGCGCTCGACTTCCGCCACCTCAAGATCTCGCTCGCGGGCGGCATGGCCGTGCAGGCCGACGTCGCCGAACGCTGGCAAAAGGTCACGGGCAATGTCATTGCGCAGGGATACGGTCTCACGGAGGCCTCGCCGATCGTGTCGGCGAACCCCCTCGACGCACGCTCGTTCAACGGGTCCGTTGGATTGCCCCTGCCGTCCACCGAAGTCGCGATTCTCGACGAGGCGAATCGTCATTTGAGCATAGGCCAGACCGGAGAGATCTGCGTGCGCGGGCCGCAAGTCATGGCCGGCTACTGGCAGCGCCCCGAGGAAACGGCGGCCGTGTTCGTCGGCGAGCAGTGGCTGCGTACGGGGGACATTGGCCGCCTCGATGCCGAGGGCTACTTGTTCATCGAAGATCGCAAGAAGGACGTGATCGTCGTTTCCGGGTTCAAGGTCTACCCAAACGAAGTCGAAGACGTTGTGACCTCGCATCCGGACGTTATCGAAGCCGCGGCAATCGGCGTTCCGAGCGAGCATTCTGGGGAAGCCGTCAAGCTCTTCGTCGTCAGCAAGAACAGTAAGCTCACGGCCGACGCCGTGATCGACTACTGTCGCACGGAGCTCACGGGATACAAAGTGCCGACGGTCGTGGAGTTCGTCGACGGGCTACCGAAATCGAACGTCGGCAAAGTGCTGCGGCGCACGCTCAAGGAGCGCGAGAGCCACGCGAAATCTTCGTAGGCGCGGCCGATCTTTGTAGGAGCGAGCTTTGCTCGCGATCTTGCTTTCATCGCGAGCAAAGCTCGCTCCTACAAGGCGAGCACATTCCAGGCAAAGTACAGCAGCACCCCCACGAGGCCGCCGACGAGGGTCCCGTTGATGCGGATGAATTGCAGGTCGCGGCCGATGTTGAGCTCAATCCGCCGGGCCGTGGACTTCGCGTCCCATCGCTCGACCGTTTCGGAAATGATCTCGCTGATCGGCTGGCGGTAATTCTCAACGATGTAAATCAGCACTTCCCGCAGCCACAAATTCAAGCGTTCTCTTGCGGCCGCGTCATTTGCGAGCGTTTGGCCGATCGTGCAGAGCTCACGCTCCAGGCTCGAGCGGAGCGCCGATTCGGAATCGATGAGCGACTCGTGCAGAAAGTGACGTGCGCGCAGCCACAGGTCGCGCGCAAAGGCGTGGACTGCGGGATGGTCGAGAATCTCGTTGCGCAGCGACTCACCGCGCGCGATGAGCTCCACGTCTTGACCGAGCGCGTACTTGATCGACTTGAGACGGTCATGGAGTTGCCGCCGCGCAGGGTGTTCCGAGTCATCGCCAATGTCGCTGAGAATGCGTTCGAGCTCGCGAACAAGCTGATCATAGATCTCCTCGTCGACGAACTTAGGCAGCCACCATGGGCTGCGGTCGCGGATGCGCTCGCGAATTCGGTCTCTGTTTCTGTCTAATTGATCGCGCCCGAACTGCACCAACTCGTCGACGAGCGTCTGCGCATGGTTGCCGGAGGCCAGCACGTCAATGATGGTCGCGACAATCGAGCTCGGCGGGATACGGTGCAGGATCTTACGTACGCTGTCTTTCGCCGATTCGCGCAGCTCGCTGCTCTTGGTGTCGCGCATGAGCCAATCGAGCGCGATCGCAAGATCACGGCTCAAGCGCTTGGCCGTCTGCTCGCGATTGAGCCACGCTCCGAACCGCGCGGCGAGATCGACGCGCTCGAGCCGGCGTTCGACGACCTCACCAACGAGAAAGTGCTCACCGACGAAGCGCGCGAGGGCGCGGCCGATCTCGTTCTTGCGGCTCGGCACGATCGCGGTATGCGGGATGCGGAGGCCGAGCGGGTGGCGAAACAAAGCCGCTACGGCAAACCAGTCGGCGAGGCCGCCGATCAAAGCGGCTTCGGAAAACGCCCAGAGCACGTCGACGGAGGGATAGCGCGTGCGCAGCGCGCTGGTGGCTGCAAATAGAATCGCCATGGCGGCGACGAGCCCCGTAGCAAGCCACTGCATGCGGCGCAGGCGCTCGGCCAGCGCGGCTTCGGCGGCGCTCATCGACAGAGCAGAGCGATCTCGGATTGGATGGCGCCGGCCGCCGCGTAAGGATCTACCGCGTCGCGGATCGGGCGGCCGACCACGATGTACGTCGCCCCGGACTCGAGCGCGCGGCGCGGTGTGACGACGCGTTTCTGGTCGTCGTGCCCCGCCTCGCCCGAGAGCCGAATACCGGGTGTCACGATGCAGGGTTTCGGACCGAGCTCCGCGCGTAACGCCGCGGCTTCGAGCCCGGAGGCGATGACGCCGTCGCAGCCCGCGGCGATCGCAGCGCGCGCCCTCGACATCGTGAGCTCCGCCACGGTCGCCTGAATACCGGCGAGGCGCAAGTCTTCTTGGTTCATGCTCGTCAGGACGGTGACGGCCAAGATCTGCAATGTCGCGCCCTTGTTCGCTGCCGCGGCTTCGGCGATCGAGCGCTCGCCATGCACCGTCACGAAGGAGGCGCCGCAAGCGCTCAAGTTCCGCACTGCGGCGGCGACCGTCGCCGGTATGTCGTAAAGCTTGAGATCCGCGAACACGCGACAGCCGCGCGCGAGCAACCAATCCGTGAGCTCGAAGTAGCCGGGCGACGCCGCGAGCTCGAGGCCGATCTTATAAAAGACCACTCGGTCTGCGAGCCGTTGCACCAGGGCCTTCGCTTGCGCAGCCGTCGGCACATCGAGTGCGACGATGAGGCGCTCGCGCGCGGGGATCGGAGCATTGGATTGGGCGGGGACGCTCGACACGAGCGTCATTGTACCCGCTCGGCCAACGCCTCGCGCGTTTGCAGCGCGAACCGATCCGTCATGCCGGCAACGTAATCGGCGACGACGCGCGCGGCTCCGGCGGACCCCTCCGTGCGCTGGCCGTCGCGAGCGCGGTCGGCATGATCGGCAGGCAAACAGTCGAAGTCCGCCATGAACGCGGCGAACAGCACGCGGATCGTTTCCTGCGCTTGCGCCGTCATTTTCCTGACATGCGGGTGCGTATACAGGTGCACGCGCAGGAACTCTTTGAGTGTCCGTTGTGCTTCGACGAAAGGCGCGCTGAACGCGATGAGAGGACCGGCGAGGTTGCGGATCGCGTCGATGCTTTGCGGTGCCGCGGCGGCAACATTGCGGGCGCTGACTTCGATGAGATCGGAAACGAGCACATCGATCATGCGCCGGATGACTTCGCGGCTCAAACGCTGCCCTGCGACGCCGGGGAAGCTCGCTTTCACCCACGCCAGCTGTTCGGCGAAGAACGGAATCGTCGCCAGCTGCTCGAGCGAGATCAGCCCTGAGCGAAGGCCATCGTCGACGTCATGATTGTTGTACGCGATTTCGTCGGCAACGTTGGCGAGCTGCGCCTCGAGGCCGGGTTGGCGCCGTTCGAGGAATCGCGCGCCGAGCTCGCCGAGCTCGCGCGCGTGCCGAACGGAACAGTGTTTGAGGATTCCCTCGCGGGTCTCGTAGGTCAAGTTCAACCCGCGGAAAGCCGCGTAGCTCTCCTCGAGCAGATCGACGACACGCAGCGATTGCAGGTTGTGCTCGAACCCTCCGAGCTCGCGCATGCATTCGTTGAGTGCATCCTGGCCCGCATGGCCGAAGGGCGTATGCCCGAGGTCGTGCGCGAGGCTCACCGCTTCGACGAGGTCTTCGTTGAGACGCATCGCCCGGGCGACGGTACGCGCGATCTGGGCGACCTCGAGCGAATGAGTCAAGCGCGTGCGGTAGAGATCCCCTTCGTGGTTGACGAAAACCTGTGTCTTGTAGACCAAGCGCCTAAATGCCGTCGAGTGAACGACCCGATCGCGGTCACGCTGAAATTCGGTGCGGTACAGGGGCGGGTCTTCGGGAAAAAGGCGCCCGCGCGTCGCTGCGCTATGCGCGGCATAGGGCGCCAATTCCGCGTCGCGCATGTGTCAAGCCTCGAGTTGCGCCGCGATCGCCTGCCGCAACAACGACGGCTCCGGCGCGGCCGCGACCGTGGCTTCGCCCATGCCCTTGAGCAGCACGAGCCGCACGCTGCCGTGCGCGACCTTTTTGTCCATCTGCATGAGCTCGAGCACGTCGTCGACGGCGACGCCGCGCGCTACGACCGGCAGCCGCGCCCTGCTTAGCAGCGCCGCAATGCGCCCGTGCTGCTCGCTGTCGAGCCAACCGAGCGCGAGCGATGCGTTGGCTGCCATCTGCATGCCGATGGCGACGGCTTCGCCGTGCAGCCAGCGCTCGTAACGGCCGATCGACTCCAAGGCATGGCCGAACGTGTGGCCGAAATTGAGCAGCGCGCGCTTGCCGAGCTCTCTCTCGTCCTCGGCGACGATCGCCGCTTTGATCTCGCAGCTCTTCTTGATCGCGAACTCGAGCGCGCGGGCATCGAGAGTGAGCACCTCCTCGACATGATCTTCGAGCCACGCGAACAGCGCGCTGTCGGCGATCAATCCGTACTTGACGATCTCGGCGAGCCCGGCGCGAAGCTCACGCGGCGGTAGGCTCTTGAGCGTATCGGTATCGGCGATGACGGCCTTGGGCTGGTAAAAGGCGCCGATCATGTTTTTGGCGTACGGGTGATTTACGGCCGTCTTGCCGCCGACGGAGGAATCGACTTGCGCGAGCAGGGTCGTCGGTACTTGGACGAAGGCGACGCCCCGCTGGTAGCTCGCAGCGGCGAAGCCGGCCACGTCGCCGACGACGCCGCCGCCGAGCGCGACGATGCAGCAATCGCGGTGAAACCGCTCCGCGATCAAGCGGTCGATGATCGTCGCGAACGTCGCGAGTGTCTTGTGTTGCTCGCCGTCGGGCAACGTGCAAACGGCGACTACGCGGTTCGGCAAGCTCGAGCGGAGGCGCTCGAGATACAAGGGCGCGACTATGTCGTTGGTCACGATGAGCACTTGGCGCGCGAAAATCTCGCGGCCGATCAGTGCGGTATCCGCCAAGAGGCCCGACCCGATGAGAATCGGATAGCTGCGGCTACCGAGCTCTACTGCGACGGAAATCACGGCGGCAAGGTTCGCAGGCGCCGGTCACTTTTGCAACGGCGCGAACCCGTGCTCGGCGGCGAGCTTGGCGATCTCGGCGGCAACGGCGCGCACGCGTTTGCCGCTCGTGTCGATGCACGCGTCGGCGATCGCAGCATAGAGCGGCGTCCGCGCTTGCGTGAGCTGCTCGAGAACCTCGCGGCGGTTCTTGTTGGCCAAGAGCGGCCGATGGCGTGCGCGCTTCGTGCGTTTGAGCTGTTCTTCTACCTCGGTCTTGAGATAGATGACGAGGCCGGTCGCGGTGAGGCGTGCGCGGTTCGATTCGCTCAACACCGAGCCGCCGCCGGTCGCGACGACCGCATTGCGCTCTTTGCTGAGATCGGTGATGACGCCCGTCTCGCGCGCGCGGAAACCCGCTTCGCCTTCCATCTCGAAGATATAGGGGATGTCGACGCCGGTGCGCTTTTGGATCTCGAGGTCGGAATCGAAAAACGCGAGCCCCAGGTCTTTCGCGAGCTGCATGCCGACGGCCGTTTTGCCGGCACCCATCGGGCCGATGAGGTAGATGTTTTGCTTCTGTCTCGCCACGGGGCAAGTCTAGCCGCGCTCCGCAGCGTTCGTCTCGCGGTCCTTGCACGGGACGCGAAAATGAAGAGGCCGGCGTAGAGCCGGCCTCGTGAGTCCTGGTGCAGAATCGACGCTCAGGGGCCGTCGGGCGGCGGCGGCGTGCTGCAATCGAAGTCGGTGCCGAACGCGCTTGTGATGCCCGGCGGCGCGACGTTCTCGTTGGTGAAGTCGGGAGCCGCGCCGTCCAGCACGAACGTCGTCGACTCCGTGAATTCCGTGCCCTGAACCGAGGTACGCGCCTCGAGCGTGACCTGGAGATAGTAGGCGTATTCCTGCGGCCAGTAGACGTCGATGATGCCGAAGCCGTTCGCATCCGTGGTCAGCGTGCCGCCCCCTCCGACCTGGGCGACGGCAGACGCGATGTTGCCCGCTTCGATCTCGCCGTTGCCGTTGTTGTCCTCGCCTGCGTCGAGCACGCCGTTGCGGTCGAAGCTCGGGTTGCCCGTGAGCGCATCTTCGTCCGTGCAACCCGCAGCCGGCCCCGTCGTCGTCTGCCAGGCGTTGCCGCCGAGCGGGAAAGTGCGGAAACCGTCCCAGTAGCGCTCGGACAGGACGCTGAAAGTCACGTTTGCGCCCGCGACGCCGTTGCCTTGGGCGTCGGTCACTTGCACGACCCACTCTTTGCGGTATTGCGCCGTGTTCGGCTCTTCAATCTCGTTGCCCGTGCCGATGCTGATGAACAGCTCGCGTTGCGCGACCGTGAGGTTCACGGTATCCGTGACCGCAGGGAAGCCCTGGACGCTCGCAGTGATCCCGACGCCGTTGACGGAGCTCGTCGTCGAGCTCGAGCTGTAGACGGTCTGTGCGCGTCCCTGACTGTTCGTGGTCGCTTGAGCGACCGACAGCGAGCCGCCCGTGACGTCGTCGAGCGTGAACACGACGACCTGATTCTTGACGAGATTGCCGGTCCCGTCGCGCACGATCGCCGTGATCGTGCTCTGCTCGTTGGTCGCGACCGTGCCGGGGTTCGCCTGCAGATCCATGGCGGCCGGCGTCGTCGCGACGAACTCGACGTCGAGCTGAATGCTGGTATTGGAGCTGTTCGTAGCCGTAATGACGGCGGGCCCCGCGTTGTTGGCGGTTACGCAGATCGTCGCGTTGCCGGCACCGTCCGCGGTAACGGTATTGCCGGGCACCGCGGCGCCGGCGCAATTCGTGAAGCCGCCGCGGCTCGTCGCAAACGATATCTGCTGGCCGGCGCCTTGCGGCCACGCCACGACGATCGCCTGCTCGAAGCCTAAGTCGATTTCCGTGGCGGCAGCCGGCGACGTGAACGAGAAGCTGTCCGAAGAAACGGTCACACTGAAAGGCGTGGAGGTGGCTCCGAGCGCCGTCGCCGTCAGCGTGCCGGAGGCGGCGCCTGCGGTGAGCGTGAAATCCACCTCGCCGGACACATCGGTCGTCGGCGCTGCGAGCGTCGTCGCGCCCGCAGTCGACGTGACGGTGACGGCGGCACCCGCTATCCCCGAGCCGCCCACCGGATCGTCGGTGACTCTGACCGTGTACGCGCCTTGACCGCCGGTCGCCAAGCTCCCTGGCCCATTGATCACGACTGTCAATCCCGTGACTGCGACGGTCGTCGCCGCATTCACGGACCCGCCCGCAAGGCCCGATATCGTGATATCACGGATGCTCGGGTCGCCGCCGATCGAGAGGGTGGCGGTAACCGTGCCGTTCGCGTCGGTAGTCGAGGGCTGAGTTACGACGAGGCTACCCGAATTCGCGCTGAACACGACGCCGATGTTTTCCATGACGTTATTGTTGCTGTCGCGAACGAGCGCCGTGATCGTGACCGTCGAGGAGCCGTCCGACGGCAGCGTCGGGCTGGAGGTCAGCATAGTCAACGAGCCCACGGCCGCGGCACCCCCCCCGGGGCCTGGACCGCCGCCGACCAGCGACTGGTCGCTGCCACCGCTGCAGGCCGTCAACACGATGGCCGCCGCCGTCAACCACAAGCTCTGAAACTTGCCCATATCCTTGGTCCTCTGGATTCCTACGATCTCGACTTAAGGAAGGCGCGCGCCTTCGGTGAGAATTCGCGGCGTTACGAAAATTAGGAGCTCCGCCCGGTTGTTGACGCTGTTCCGGCTGCGGAACAGGTAGCCCAAGCCCGGTATGTCGCCGAGCACGGGTACCTTGCTGTAGGTGTCGCGGCTCTCGGTCTCATAGATACCCCCCAACACGACGGTCTCGCCGTCGTTGACGAGCACCTGAGTCTCGACGTCGCGCGTATCGATGCTCGGCACGAAACCGCCCGTCGCGCTCGGCACCACCTCGCCGACCGAGTCCTTGGTCACGAACAGGTCCATGATGATGCGGTTGTCGGGCGTGATTTGCGGCGTGACCGTCAAGCTCAAGACCGCTTCCTTGAACTGCGTCGTCGTGGCGCCGCTCGAGGACGACTCCTGGTACGGAATTTCGACACCCTGCGAGATGCGCGCCTGGCTGTTGTTCGACACGATGACTCGCGGCGTCGAGTAGATCTCGCCTGCGCCTTCGGCCTGAAGAGCCGAGAGCTCGAGATCGACCAAGTAATCGGAGTCGAGAATCGCGAGCGCAATCGAGCCCGCGGGATTGGCGACCGGGAGATTCACGTTATAGCGTTGATCGATCGGCGCGACAGTGACGGGAAACGGCTGCCCCGTCGCGGCCAAATTGTCGAGCGCCGAGCCGATGATCTCGTCCGAGCCCGTGCCGGTGCCCGTCACGGAGACCAAGCCGTCGGAGGAGTTCCCCTTGACGATCGTCGAGCCGAAACGGACGCCGAGCTCGCGGCTGTAATCGTCGTTGACGATGACGATGCGCGACTCGATCTGCACTTGCCGAATCGGGATATCGAGCGTAGTGACGAGCCGGCGAATGTCCACCAGCCGGTCGGTCGTATCCTGCACGAGCAAGGTGTTCGTGCGCGCGTCGATGGCGACGCTGCCGCGTTCCGATATCAACGCGTTTTCGCCGCTGCTGATGAGCGCGGCGAGATCGGCCGCCTTCGCATAGTTGACTTGAATGAACTCCGCGCGCAGCGGCTCGAGCTCCTGCAGCGCGGACAACGCCTCGAGCTGCGCTTGCTCGCGCGCTGCGATTTCCTCGGCAGGCGCGACGATGATCACGTTGCCGTTGCGGCGCATGTCGAGACCCTTCGTGGTCATGACGATGTCCAGCGCCTGATCCCATGGCACATCCTGGAGCCTGAGCGTCACGTTGCCTTGCACGGAGTCGCTGACCACGATATTGAGGTCGCTGAAATCCGCGAGCAGTTGGAGCACCGCGCGCGTTTCGAGATCCTGGAACGTGAGCGTCAACGGATCGCCGACATATTCTCTGTCGGGATCGAAGACCCCCGCTTGTTGCTCGGCTTCCGGGGGCGTCTTGAGCTCGAGCGTGAAGACGTTATCGGCCTGATACGCCACCTGTTCGAAATCGCCCGACGGCGTGACGATGAGCCGCGCCGTGCCGTCGGCGCGAAGCGCATCTACGGTCGCGACGGGAGTGGCGAAGTCGGTGACGTCGAGTCGCCGCAACAACTCCGTGGGCAGATTCGTACCCTGAAAGTCGACGATTACGCGGCCGCCTTCCTCGCGCACGTCGACGGTAGTGCGCGGATCCGTGAGCTCGACGAGCACCTGCCCGGCGCCGTCGGGCCCGCGGCGGAAATCGATGTTGTTGATGCTGCGGGCGCCGGCCGCGACCGGTGCGGAAGGCTGCGCGGGCGTCGGTTGCGCGGCGAACGTCGATTGCGACCCATCGCCGCCGATCTCTATATAGATGCTGTCGCCCTCGACACGCGTCGCATACGGCACGAGCGCATTCAAGTTGAGCACGATGCGCGAACGGCCGCTGGCCTCGGCTGCGAGGATCGTAGTCAGCGGGCCGACGTTGACGTCGCGGCGCCGCGACGGCAGAGCGAGCGTGGTGCCCGGCAGATCGACGGCGATTCTGGCGGGATCGTCGATCGTAAAAGTCATCGGCTCCGGCGCCGGCCCGTCGAGTCGGAAGCGCAATTCGAGACGCTGACCGGGGAGCGGTTGCACATCGATCCCTTCGAGGCGTCGCGCCGCATCCTGCGCCTCGGCCGGACCTGCGGCGACGAGTGCCGCAAGAGCGCACGCCAAAGCGAATGCGGTAAGACGAATCCGCGAGGAGAAGTTCCCGCCGTGAAGCGGCCCTGACTTAAACATAAGGTTCACTCCCTAAGTCACATCGCTCCGGTGTCAATCGCTTAAGCCGACGGCCGCGGGACGTTCGATGTACCCGCCCAGCCCGTCCGAGATGATCTCTACCAGCTGAATCTCGGCATCCGTGATCGTCGCTATGCGCCCGTAGTTCTGCCCCATGTGATTGCCGACCGTGACCCGGTGGACGAGGCCGTCCGAGGTCTGCACGAGTCCGAAAGTCCCACTGCGGCCCGACAAAGTGCCGACCATGCGCAACGTATCGAGCGGAAACTGCTCGAGGAACTCGCGCGGTCGGTTCGGGTCGGGCCCCACGACGCTGCCCGGGCCGACGGGGCCGCGCTCCGGTACGTCCGGCATGAACGGCGACCGGCGATCGCCGGCTTCGTAAACGAAGCTCGGCGCCGGTTGAATCTCCGGCAGCGGCTCGATGCGTCCGCCGGGTCGCGCCTTCACCTCGTCGATGTAGGCTTGAAGCTCGCTCGAGTTGCCCCCGCAAGCGCTGACCGCGAGAGCAAGCGCGGCGACCGCGAGCCAACGCACGCTTTTGTGTAGCCGGTGCTGCATTACCCCTCCGTCGATTCCTCGTCGAGATAACGATAAGTCTTCGCGGTGGCTTCCAAGGTAAGCTCGTCCACCGCATCCGCGGACACGGGTTTGATGCTGATGTTGTGCAGCGTGACGATACGCGGCAAGGCAGCAACGCCGCTCACGAAGTTGCCGAGCTCGTGGAAGCTGCCCGTGTAGCGAATCCGGATCGGCTGCTCGGCATAGAAGTCCTTTTGCACCTCGACATCGCGCATGAAAAGGTTTTCGTCGAGGCCGGCGCCGAGCGCCGTCTGCGAAATGTCGACGAGCAGGCTCGGAATCTCCGTTCGACCCGGCAATTGCCGGAGCATCGCCCCGAATGATCTTTCGATCTCCGCGAGCTGCACCCGATACGCGTCGAAATTGGCCGCGCGCCGCTGCTTGGTCTCGAACGTGGCTCTGAGATCGACTTCGTCGCGCTCCGCCCGCTCGAGCACGGGGATGTCCGTCTTGATTACGAACATGTAGACGACGAATGCGGCGACGGCGGCGAAGACGAGCACGATCGCAGCGATGCGGAACGGCAGAGGCCAGCGGCCCGGCTCGTTGATATCTAGAGAGCGCAGTTCCTCGATGACGTTCATTGCACTGCCCCCCCGTCCGTCCCGGTTTCGGACTCATCGGACATCTGCTGGGCAAAAATCTTGAATTGCGCGTTCCTGGCCGGCCCCGCCTCGACGGTCTCGACGACATCGAGTCCGGGGTCACGCAGCCAATCGGAAGCGTCGATGTTGCGCAACAGCGCCGCTACGCGCGTGCTCGATTGCGCCGATCCCGAAACCTCGATGCGCCGGTCGGTTTGCCTCACTTCGGTGAGATAGGTGCCCTCGGGCAGCGTGCTGACGAGCTCGTCGAACAGATGCACGACCTGGGGCCGCGATTTCTGCAGCTGGTCGATGATTTCCATGCGCGCGATCAACCGCTCTTTCTGCGCTTCGAGCGTATTGATCTCTTCAATCTGCTTATCCAGCTCGGCGATCTCGTTGCGCAGCGTCGTGTTGCGCTCGTTCTGTCCGCGAATTTGCGCTTGCACCCCGAGCTTGTAACCGTAACCGAGCAAGCCCCCGAACAGCATTGCACCGACCAGTGCGCCCAGAAACTCCTTTTTGCGCTTCTGGCGCAGTTCCTCGCGCCAGGGAAGGAGATTGATTCTTGGCATGTTAGTCGAAACTCCTCAATGCGAGCCCGCACGCGGTCAAGAGCGCGGTCGCATCTTTCTGAACACCCTGAGCTTTTGCACGCGACGATAACTTCATCTGGCCGAGCGGGTCGCCGATCTCCGTCGCAACACCGACGCGACTGCCGATGACGTCGGCGACGCCGGGAATGTTCGCGCATCCGCCGCAGACCAGGATCTGATCCGGTTGATCTCGGCCGCTGCCGGAGGCGAGGAAAAACTGCAGCGATCGACTCACTTGCTGCGACATGTCGTCGATGAACGCATCGAGCACTTCCGGCTGATAGTTGCTCGGTAGGCCGCCGTCCTTTTTTGCGCGGCCCGCGTCTTCCATGCTGAGACCGTAAGTGCGCATGATTTCTTCGGTGAGTTGCTGGCCGCCGAACGCGAAGTCGCGTGTATAGATGACCTTGAGATCCTTGAGCACGCTGAACGTCGTCGTGCTCGCCCCGAAATCGACGATCGCGACGAATTTGTCGGCGCCTGCGTCCGGCATTTGGTGAGTCAAGAGCAGGCAAGCGTTTTCGACCGCGAACGCCTCGACGTCGACGACGCGCGCCGCGAGACCTGCGGCCTCGACGGCGGCGCGACGCTGCTCGACGTTCTCCGTGCGGGTTGCGACGAGCAACACGTCCTGCATGTCCGGATCGCGCTCGCTCTGGCCGATGACCTCGAAGTCGTAGCTGACTTCCTCCATGGGAAACGGAATGTATTGGTCGGCCTGAAGCTCGACTTGGCCTTCGAGGTCCGCGCTCGCCAGATTCTTCGGCATCTGAATCACTTTGGTGATCGCAGCATCGCCTGAGATCGCGATCGCGACTTCACGCGCCTTCGTGCCGGAGCGCTTGACGGCGCGGCGGATGGCTTCACCGACGGCGTCGGCGTCGACGATGGCTTTCTCGTTGATGGCATTCGGCGGCGTGGCCTCGGCAGCGAACGATTCAACGCGATAGCCGCGGCCGCTCTCGCCGAGCTCGATGAGCTTGACGGAGGACGTCGTTATGTCGAGACCGATCAGTGACCGTTTACTGCGACTCGAAAACACCGCTTTTCCTTTCCAACTCGCGAAGTTGGGTTAGAATGCTCCACACGTCCTCAGGTCAGTAATTTAACTATATCTCAGCACAGATATATACCGTTGTGATGAGCTTCACGATACCGGGACCGAGCCTATGCCCACCCTGAGGCGCCCGCCCGCCTCGAACCTGCCTCATTCCGGCAGATATGCGGTTGCGCGGAAACGCAAGCGGGGTCCAGGGGTTGGGGATGCGGCGACCGGCTGGCGGAGCCACGCTGCGTGCGTAGAACATCACGCTATTCACGTGCTCCGGCAGCCCCGCTATCCTAGGCTCGACGAGCGCCCTGCCCTTAGACCGGTGGCTTTGCGTCCCCGCTTTTCAACGGGTTTGCCCACTCGGCGCGACTATGCACAAAGGGCTAGGGCAAGGCAAGGGCGTATCGAGCAACTTCGGAAATGAAGGCGTTCCTCAAGTTTTTGTTGCTTTTCTGCTCCATGGCCGCGGTCCTGATCGTCGCCGTCACGGCCGTCTTCGCGGGCGGATATTTTTACGTCGAGCCCGGACTTCCGGACGTAGCGCAGCTACGCGACGTTCGCCTCCAGGTGCCGCTGCAGATCTACTCGCGCGACAAGCGCCTCATGGAGGAGTTCGGCGAGCAAAAGCGCACGCCCGTCGCGTTTGCCGATATCCCGCCGATGATGATTCAAGCGTTGCTCGCAGCCGAGGACGATACATTCTTCGAGCATCCGGGCTTCGACTACGCCGGCACGGCGCGCGCGGCCTTCAACGTCGTCATCTCGGGCGGGTCGCTCGATACGCCGGGCGGCAGCACGATCACGCAGCAGGTCGCGCGCGAGTATTTTCTCTCGCGGGACGTGTCGCTCGTGCGCAAGTTCAGGGAGTTGATCCTCGCGTTTCGCATCGAGAACGAGTTCACGAAGGGGGAGATTCTCGAGCTCTTCTGCAATACGACCTTGTTCGGCCAGCGGTCCTACGGCATCGTCGCGGCGGCGCGCACCTATTTCGACAAGGAT
>DATCIQ010000134.1:0-6599 GCA_036507635.1 Gammaproteobacteria bacterium | reverse complement strand
ATTTTCTCCCAGACTATGGACTCACCGTCGCGGGTCTGGCAGAGGACGCCTGCGCAGCGCATTGCACGAGCAGTCCGCGAAAGGAAGGAGTGCGAGCGTCTGAAGGCCGGCCTGGACGCGGAGTCACTGGAGGATGGTGATGCCGAGAATGCGCGAAGTAATCGGAATCGATCACGTCTACGTCACTGTATCCGACCTTGGCGTATCAGAGCGATTCTACGACCGCGTGATGGTCGAGGCCCTGGGCTTTCGCAAGAACAAGTTCGTACTCGGGGGCGATCCACACCTCCAGTACTTCAATCGTCAGTTCGGCTTTGTATTGCGGCCAGCACGCGTACCATCCAGGCACGAGCCATACTCGCCAGGACTACATCACTTCTGCTTGCGCGTAGAGTCAACCGCCGATGTCGAGGCGGTCGAAGAGCGGTTGCGCCACCTCGGCATCAGCGCCACAAAAGCAAAGCCGTATCCGGAGTACGCGTCCGACTACGCAGCCACCTTCTTCGAGGACCCCGACGGCATACGCCTCGAGGTCACCAACTATCGCCAAGAACGTCGTGATCGCCATGACCATTGGGGACTTGCTTGAGATGGTCCGATTAGAGGTCTGGTGGGCGCGGCCGATCGGCCTTAAGTTGGGACATCGGCAGTGTTTGTGAAGTACTGCCCCCTTTGCCGATGCGAGCTCTCGTGCCGAACGATCCACGGCCACATTCGTCTGGCATGCTCGTCATCGAGCTGCGAGTTCGTCCATTGGAACAATCCGATTCCCGTGGTCGCAGGGTTGGTCCAGTGGGCAGACGGTTATCTCCTGGCAAGAAACGCGAGCTGGCCGGCTGAGATGTTTTCTGTGCTGACCGGCTTCCTCGAGGAAGGCGAATCTCCGGAAGCCGCCGTGGTTCGTGAGATCCGCGAGGAGCTCGGTGTTGAGACGGAGAGCGTGGAGTTTATCGGACATTTTCCGCTGCCGAAGCTCAACCAGCTCATCATTGCGTACGTTCTCCGCACAACAGGTGCGTTGGCCCTGGACCATGAGATCGCCGAGGTTAAGACCGTTTCATCGGACGAGCTCGCGAGCTTCGACTTTGGTCCTTTGGAGTTGACGCGCGAGATCGTGTCGCGTTGGCAAGCGCGGTTGCAGCACGACATACAGTCGCTGGAAAACCCGCCGACGTAGCCGGCTATCGTTGAATGGGGAGACTCAAGCATGCATTGTGTTGACGGACTACGGCCCAAACTACGCGGAATTCAAGGCGGCGATCGCGAAGTTGGCGGGCTCCGGCGAGCAGATGACGTGCGACTCGGCGGGCCGCTCGTGATTCTCTACTCGGACGATCTCGAAGCGAGCCTCGCTGCCGTGCGCTCCGCAGGGGGAACGATAGTTCAGGAGCCATTTTCATTTCCTGGCGGACGCCGATTTCATTTTCGGGACCCGAGCGGCAATGAGCTCGCGGTCTGGTCGAGCCACTGAGCTTTACGACGGCGGAGGTGATCCAATGACCAAGCTCACGCGGTACGTTCTGATGCTCGTCCTCTGTGTACTGAGTGGCGTTACCGCTTCGCAAGATCCCGGCCACGTCATGGTATTGGCGGACGACATCACGTGGGGCCCCGCGTCGCCGAAACTGCCGCCCGGGGCGCAAGTCGCCGTGCTCGTCGGCGATCCATCGATTCCCGGCGAGCTCTATGTTTTCCGGGCGAAGTTGCCCGACGGCTACAGTGTCCCGCCGCATTGGCATCCGATGGACGAGAACGTGACGGTGATCGAAGGCGTGTTCACGCTGGGATTCGGCGAGCGCGTGGACGAGGCCGCGATGCGGGAGCTTCCCGCGGGCTCTTACATCACGCTGCCTAAAGAGGAGCCGCACTACAACCGCATGAAAGGCGAGACCGTTCTGCAGTTTCACGGCATCGGTCCGTACGACATCGTCTACGTCGACCCCGACGACGACCCCAGCCGGAATTAAACACGACGAGAGTTGCGCCGACGTCACGGAATCTGCGGGCGCGGTCAGATTTTTGGCGCGACGTCGATCTCGCGAATCTTATCGTCGTAGAACGCGAGCCGGCCCTTCAAGCCGCGATGCTCGTCGTAGGGGTCCTCATACGACCAGACCGCGTCTTCGAGCGTCTTGTCTTTCGTCTTGACGTTGAAGTAGTGCGCCGTGCCTTTGAACGGGCACTCCGTCGTCGTCGCCGAAGGCTCCAATTTTTCCATATGCACGTCCGATCGCGCGAAGTAGTAACGCACCGGATGCTCGTCTTCCTCGACCTTGACGACGTCGCTCGAATCGGCCAAGACTTCGCCGTCGACGCTCGCGACCATTCTTCGATCGACTGCTTGCTCACGAACTTCATGTTCCGGCCACTTCCGATGTCCGGGCGATTTACCCATATTCACCTCCTGCCAGTGCTTTTCATGTCGAGTTTGGTCCGTGGATTGTGCCTTGCAAGTCACGTGCCAGGATTCCGCCACGACGACTCGCTTCTGCTGGCACGTTACTTGCTCCCCGGAAAGACGCAGCCATGAAATTCATACCTGTCACAGTCGTAGCCTGCGTTCTAGCGCTTTCGGCAGCCTGCTCGCGAGATCCGGACGAAGCGACGCGCGCGCCGCCCCCGAACGGCACGCCGGGCACCGCGAACACGTCGCCGGTTGATGCGCCGCAACGAGAGATCGAGGCCACTCGGGATGAGGCGACGGCCGCCCCGCTACAGGAGACGGCACACGACTATGTGGCGCGGCGACCAGAGCGAGAATCGCTCGCGGCGGGAGAAATAGCGTCGGACGCCATTGGCGCGATCCCCATGTGCTCGGTATGCCACGGCCCGGCGGGGGAAGGGAATCACGATCTGGGGGCGCCGCGTATCGGCGGACTGGCGGAATGGTATCTCGCTCGTCAACTCAAATACTTCAGGCACGGGCTGCGTGCCGCGACGGACGAGGACGCACACGGCACGCAAATGCGCGCGATCGTGCTTATGCTCGATGGCGAGCGAGTCATCGAGGATCTGGCAGCCTATTTGTCGGCCTTGAGCCCGCCCCCGGCCCCGGCGATCATGGGCGGGGATGCAGCGCATGGCCGAGAGCTCTATGCGGTCTGCATGGCCTGTCACGGCGCGGATGGGCGCGGCAGCGTCGGGCTCAACACGCCCAGTCTCCCCGAGCAGGATGGCGAGTATCTCGTGCGGCAGATCGAAAACTTCCGCACGGGATTGCGCGGCGGCCATCCGTCCGATGTCTTTGGGCAACAGATGCGACCCATCGTGACGGCGACGATTATGAGCCGCAGCGATGCAGTCGACGTCGCCGCCTACATTGCGACGCTGCGCGGCACACCGAGCGCCGAGCAGGCCCGCGCGCGCTGACCGCCGAGTCGTGCCGCACGCGGCGCAACCTGTCGGCAGGCGCTCGAAAGATCGGACGCCGCGAAGGGCGCTCGCAATTCTTGCAATTCCCTCCAAGTTTTGCGCCGGCTTCTCTTGCTACCATAAGCATTCCATGATCCGCAAGCTCAAATCCGGCCGGTATCGCCTCTACTCCCGCAAGCCCGATCTGCGCACCGGCAAGCGTCGCAATCTCGGCACGTTCGACACGCGTGCGGCAGCAGAAAAGCACGAGCGCGCCGTTCAATATTTCAAGCGGCGCTAGAAGAAAGCGTAGTTTGCTGTTAGACGCGGTAACATGCGTGGGAAATGTCGCTCGTCGTGAGTCGTCCGTCGTGTGTCGTCAATATTTGGGATCTCCCCGGTGAGAAGCGGCCGCGCTATACGGTAACGGAAGGCGTCGCCGCCGTCGTGCGAAGCCCCGGCGATGCCACGGGTCTCATGCATATGGGCGTTCACGTCCGCACCGTCGAGCCCGGCTTCGCAGGGACGAACCGTCACTTTCACACGGTGGAGGAGGAGTGGAGCTATGTACTCGCCGGCCGTGCGACGGTCCGTATCGGTCCGCTCCGGATCGCGGTCACGGCAGGACATTTTGTCGGCTTTCCTCCGGGCCCGCGTCCGCATCACTTCCTGGCCGAGGGAGGCGAGGCGCTGGTCTTACTCGAAGGAGGAGAGCGGCGCCCCTCCGAGGATGGAGGCTGGTATCCGGACGCACGCAAGATGTCGCGTGCGGGCGTGGTCGTCGAGCCCTATGAGGAGCCGCCCGCCGAAGAGGGCGACGAATCGCAAGTGCTGCACGTCGATGACGTCGAGGTGACCGACTTCCGGCATGACGTAGACCCCACGGCGCGGCGCCGCATGCGCGCTCTGCACCGTCCCACGGGATTGAAGCGGCAAGCGGTGTACTGGGCGCGAGTCGAGCGCGGTGCTCGTTCGACGGCGTTTCATACCCACGATCGCACGGACGAATGGATTCTAGTGTTGTCCGGCCGGGGTATCGCCCGCGTGGGTGACGACCGGTTCGAGATCGGACCGAACGATTTCCTCGGTCATCCGGCCGCGGGTGCGCCGCACGTCATGGAAGCCGTCGAGGACTTGACGTATTTGGTCGGCGGACAAATCGACACGGCGGACGTCGTCACCTATCCCGAAGCCGGCCTCCGGCGCGTCGGTCGGCAGTTGCAGCCCCTATCGGCGTAGCGCAGGATGATGGTCGCCGATCGGGAGGACGCTATGCCCGGAGCGCGGGCCCAATTCAGGGGGTACTCACTGGTTTTGACCTGTGCGTCGGCCGCGGTCGGTGCTTTCGACGTCGCGTCCGGCCAGGAGGCTTGTGCAGATCTCGCGGCCGGGCTGTCCTTCCCGAGCACGACGATTGTGTCGGCCGCGGCGGTTACGGCCGACACAAAAAGCGGCCTTTCCGGATTCTGCGAAGTGCGCGCGACTATCTCACCCGTCGAAGGCTCGCGCATCGGCGCCGTCTATCGACTGCCGACGAGTTGGAACGGGAGAATTCTCGGTGTCGGCGGGGGCGGCTTTGCGGGCGACGTTACGATCGAGGAGGCAGCCCAAGGCCTATCGCGCGGTTACGCGGTGATTCAGAACGACCTCGGGCATCCGAGCGACGACCCGCTCGATCCGTCCTTCGCGATTGCGGCGCCGGGGCAGCCCAACACCGAGGCGATCATCGACTTCGGCCACCGCGCCACCCATCTCGCGACCACCGTCGGCAAAGAGGTCGTGGCACATTTCTACGGTCGGCCGGCGCAACGCGCCTATTGGCGGGGCTGTTCCACGGGGGGACGGCAGGGGCTTGCCGAGGTGCAGCGTTACCCCGACGACTACGACGGCGTGATTGCCGAGGCACCCGTTCACACGCCTCTCGTTTACTCCTCCGCCATCCTCAGGGTGCAAACCTTTCACAAGCGTCCGGGGAGCAACCTAGCGCCGGGTCACGTCGCGCTTATTCAAGAAGCGGTGCTCGCCGCTTGCGATCTCGACGACGGCGTCGCCGACGGGATCCTCAACGATCCGCGCGCATGCGCGTGGGATCCGAGCCAACTGTTGTGCGAGGGCA
This sequence comes from Gammaproteobacteria bacterium, assembly GCA_036507635.1. Taxonomy (GTDB): domain Bacteria; phylum Pseudomonadota; class Gammaproteobacteria; order Steroidobacterales; family Rariloculaceae; genus DATBLZ01. The sequence continues at coordinate 1,132 of DATCIQ010000134.1, read as the reverse complement.
CGGCGTCGGAGGAGTGCCTGACGTCGGCGCAGGTGGAAAGCGTGCGCCGCGCCTATGGGGGTGTCACGACCAAGGATGGACAGCTCGCGATGATGCCGCTCATGCGCGGCGGCGAGAGCGATTGGCCAATGCGCATGATCGGCACGCCCGACAGGCCGCTCGGACTCAATGCCGTGCTCGGCGCGCCCTTCATGTCCTACATCGTGAAGAACAATCCGTCGTACGACATCATGAGTTTCGATCCGGAACGCGACATGGCCGCGCTCGACGGCGGTATCGCCGCGGCGCATGTACATCAGCAGAATGCCGATATCTCCGCATTCGTCGACCGCGGGGGGAAGCTTCTGCTCTGGCACGGGTTCAACGATCCGGGGCCGAGCGCACTCTCGAGTATTGCTTACTTCGAGGCTGTGCTCGACCGAGTGCCAGCCGCGGCGGACGGCGTGCGTCTGTTCCTTGCGCCGGGAGTGCTTCATTGCAGCGGTGGGCGGGGGCCGGATCGCTACGATGCCCTGACCGCGATCGAGACCTGGGTCGAGCAGGGCATGCCGCCGGCCTCTCTACTGGCGGCCAAGGCGGACGGGACTCTGTCGCGCCCGCTGTGCCCCTATCCGCAATTCGCGAGGTACAAGGGCAACGGAGATCCGCATGATGCGAGCAATTTCATGTGCTCCGAGGCAGCGCAACCATGAGACACACCTTGACGGCGCTAGGTTTGTCGGTCTTGACTGCGGCGGCCGCGAACGCCGACGGCCCCGTTCCCATTGGGTATCCGAGCGTCGAGGCGACACTCGAGGCCTTGCAGGCCGATCCGAGCGCAACGTTCGAGAAGCAATCCGGATGGACCGTCGTCGCAAGCAGTGAGAACGAGAACCCGGTGCAGTGGTTCTTCACGCCCGAGGAGCATCCGGCGCATCCTTCGGTCGTCAAGCGGACCGTCGTCGAGAAGGACGGCGTCGGCTACATCGATTTGGTCACGCTCTGTCAAGTGCCGCAAAGCGCGTGCGACCAGTTGCTCGATGACTTCAGGCAAGTCAGCGAGCAGCCGGCCCGAAGCGTCGTTGCCGAGCAAGTCATGCTCGACGTCGGGATCGCATTGAACGACCACGATCGCCTCGGCATCAAGCGTCTG